>JANONI010000340.1:0-3553 GCA_031420755.1 Bacteroidota bacterium
TTTTTTATTTTTATTGTTTCAAATGTCGGCGGATCATTAACACCGATCGGCGATCCTCCATTATTTCTTGGATATCTCAAAGGGGTACCTTTCTGGTGGATCACATCCAAAGCATTTCCAATGTGGATCACCGCAATCGGAATGTTATTGGTAATTTTTTACATCCATGACGTTAAAAATTTTAATGTTCAAAAAAAATCTGATATTAAAGAAATTGAAAAAACTGATGTTTGGAAAATTGATGGTCTCATCAACTTTCTTTTTTTAGGTATCATCATCCTTGCCGTATTTATTGAATCGCCATTATTTCTACGTGAGGGTGTCATTATCGTAACTGCATTAGCATCATATTTCACCACAAAAAAAACTATACACACTGCAAATCATTTTTCATTTCATCCGATACAAGAAGTTGCAATACTGTTTGCCGGTATCTTTGCTACAATGATTCCTGCATTGGAATTATTGCGTACGCAAGCGCAAACATTGACTTCACTTACACCAAGTTTTTTTTATTGGAGCACGGGCTTGTTGTCAAGTTTTCTCGACAATGCTCCTACATATCTTAGCTTCTTTAGTGTTGCTGAAGGAAATATAAATTCAACGTCACTTCCAATTTCTGAATTGGTCATGAACCCAATATTTTCATCCTACCTTCTAGCTATCAGCATTGGAGCTGTATTTTTTGGCGCTAGTACATACATCGGCAATGGACCAAATTTTATGGTAAAATCTGTTGCTGACCATTACAAAGTTCACACACCATCATTCATTCGTTACATTACACATTATACAATTCCAATTCTTCTCCCAGTCCTAACAGTGATTTGGCTTTTATTTTTTTTATGAAATTGGAGTTGTTAAAAAAAAATCTTCTCGGCTTATTGTTCTTTAGAATTAAAATTGTATATTTAGCCCAGAAATTATTATAATTAACCTACTTTTCACAACTAACTAATAGGAATTTATGGAACTATCGTTAATTCTTGGAATCAGTGGTATTGGTCTGCTTTTTGCCATATATCTGATCCGTGATGTGTTGAAACGCGACACAGGAACTGCAGCAATGCAGGAAATTTCCAACGCAATCAAAGCAGGCGCAGAAGCATTTTTGCGGCGTCAAAATAGAACTATTGCATATCTTTCCGTTGCTCTGGCAGCACTTATCTACATTCTATATGCGTTTGTTCGCACACCAAATGAACATGATCCAGCATCCGCTGGAATGCTTGCTCTATGGACAACATTATCATTCGCGCTTGGTGCCGCGTGTTCAGTCGCTGCCGGTTATATGGGAATGTGGGTTGCTATCCGTACAAATATCCGTACAGCAGCAGCTGCAACAAAAGGAATGAACGGTGCTTTACAAACCGCACTTCGTGGTGGTGCTGTTTCCGGATTTTTTGTTGTTGCATTAAGTTTACTCGGTGTTGCCGGATTATTTGCCATTGTTCGCGCTTTGGAAATCGTTCCTGATGAATCAAAAATTCCGTTGTTAATTGTTGGCTATGGATTCGGCGCATCATTTGTTGCACTGTTCGCACAGCTTGGCGGCGGAATTTATACAAAAGCTGCTGACGTTGGCGCCGATCTCGTCGGTAAAATTGAAGCAGGAATTCCTGAAGATGATCCACGAAATCCCGCAGTTATTGCTGATCTTGTCGGTGATAATGTCGGCGATTGCGCAGGTCGTGGTGCTGACTTGTTTGAATCAACTGCAGCTGAGAATATCGGAGCAATGATTATTGCCGCTGGGTTATACCGTGCAAATACAGAAATATTCGAGTCGCACGGATTAACATTACTTGGCGTTCTTCTCTTCCCTCTCGTTGCTCGAGCATTTGGCATTCTTGCTTCAATTGTTGGTGTAATGATGGTAAAAACCAATGAAAAAGAAGATCCAATGAGTGCGCTCAATCGTGGTTTTTATATTACTGCATCTCTTGCAATGGTTGGATTTTTTGTTGCCTCAAAATGGCTGCTTGGTGATACCTATTATTTTAATTTCTTCATTGCCGGAATTATTGGCGTATTGACATCGTTTGCATTCGTTCTTATTACACAATATTATACCGAATATAAATATCGTCCGGTTCAATCTATTGCCGAAGCTTCAAAAACTGGTCCAGCAACAAATATCATCACCGGGCTTGCCGTTGGAATGGAGTCAACAGGATATCCTGTATTGGTTATTGGTGTTGCTCTTATTTCTTCATATTTCCTTGGTGAAACATCAGGCTTAAAAGATGCTGGTTTGTTTGGAACAGCGGTTGCAACAATGGGTATGCTTGGACCAGCTGCTTATATCCTTGCAATGGATACATTCGGTCCAATCACGGATAATGCTGGTGGTATTGTTGAAATGTCACAGCAACCTGAAGATATCCGACGTAAAACGGATCGTCTTGATGCAGTCGGCAACACAACAAAAGCATTGACGAAAGGCTACGCTGTAGGTTCAGCTGCTCTTGCAGCATTCTTACTCTTCTCCGCTTATTTTGAAGAGATTCGGAATTATGGATTTCCATTAACACACATTGACCTTTCAAAACCGGCTGTATTTGTCGGTGCGATGCTTGGTGCAATGTTGGTATTCTTGTTCTCTTCACTTGCAATCAAAGCTGTTGGACGCGCTGCATACGCAGTTATCAATAATGTTCGCGATCAATTCAAGAATAATCCTGGAATTATGTTGGGAACATCCAAACCGGATTACGGTCAATGTGTTGATATCGTAACACAAGCAGCGTTGAAGGAAATGGTGTTGCCGGGACTTCTTGTTGTAATAATGCCGATTGCAGTCGGTGTTCTTTTCAAATGGATTTTCCAAGCAAGCGGTAGTCCGGTGAATGGTGCTTCGGGTGCAGAAGTTGTCGGCGGTTTTTTAATGGTCGGAACAATCACCGGTATTCTTATGGCTCTTTTTATGAACAACGGCGGCGGCGCATGGGATAACGCAAAAAAGTTTGTTGAAGTTGAAAGCAAAAAAGGAACTGATTGGCATAAAGCAACGGTTGTTGGCGATACAGTCGGCGATCCATTCAAAGATACTGCTGGTCCTTCACTTCACGTTTTAATTAAATTGTTGTCAACCATTACTCTGGTAATGGCTCCATTATTTATTTAATTTTTTTGAATAAAAATCCCTGAAGTCTTATTTATCCGCCTCTGGCGGAAAAACTTCGGGGATTTTTATTTTTCTCTTTTGAAAAAACAATAATTTTTGTATATTGATAACAGATTAAGGTTTGATCCCGCTTAACAACAGCGGGATCCTAAAAGTTTCATCAGACTTAGCTCCACGCACTTTGTACGTTTGCTAAGTCTGGAAACTTTTGGACAGGTAGCTCAGTTGGTAGAGCAACGGCCTGAAAAGCCGTGTGTCGCCAGTTCAATCCTGGCTCTGTCCACAAAAAAAAAATCCCGTCCCGATATATCATCGGGACGGGATTTTTTATTTCAAATGGCTGCAAAAAATAATTCAATTACAATGATTTAGAAACTTCCGTAAATTCTTCTACCGTCAAATCTGCTTTTTGAATTAAACTTCGCA
>JANONI010000341.1:0-7437 GCA_031420755.1 Bacteroidota bacterium
GAAGGATGATCGTTTGTTACTTCTCCGATAACGGAAGAATCTTTTCCAAATGGATGCTGTTTCATAACGGCAAGAATTTTTTCTGCATCGTTCGGTGCAACGATAGCAATCAACTTTCCTTCGTTCGCAACATAGAGCGGATCGAAACCGAGAATCTCACAAGCAGAGCGGACATTTCCATTGACCGGAATCGCTTGCTCGAATAATCGAATTCCTTTATGTGCTGATGATGCGATCTCATTCATTGTGCTGGCAACACCGCCGCGCGTTGGGTCGCGTAGAAAATTAATATTGGAAGAAACGCGATACATCGCTTCAACCATTCCATTAAGCGCACACGTATCCGAACGGATCTCGGATTCAAATTCCAATCCTTCGCGCACGGACATCACTGCCATTCCGTGATCGCCAATTGTTCCGCTGATGATGATCTTATCGCCGGCGTTAATCTTTGAAGGATGGATATTTCTTCCTTTAGGAATCATTCCAATACCGGATGTTGTTATGAAAATTTTATCCGCTTTACCGCGGGGAACAACTTTGGTATCTCCTGTTACAATGAGAACTCCAGCTTTTTTTGCAGCATTTGTCATTGACTCAACGATCGTTTCCAATTCATCAATCCGAAGTCCTTCTTCAAGAATGAAAGACGCAGTTAAATACTTTGGCTGCGCGCCGCACATTGCAATATCATTCACGGTTCCATTCACAGCAAGTTCGCCAATATTTCCACCGGGAAAAATGATTGGACTGACAACATACGAATCCGTTGAGATCGCGATTCTTCCTTTGTCCACTTCAACCATCGCGCCGTCGTGCATCAAATCCAGATCGGGATTCGAGAAATGTTTTTTGAATACCTGTTCGATCAGTTGATGTGTTAATTTTCCGCCTCCGCCATGAGCGAGCACAACTGTAGCGTAGTTATCAATCGGAAGCGGGCAGTTAAGTCCTTGTGAAATGTCGTTTGTCATAATAAATAAAAATATACTTGCCAAGTTTTCAAAACTTGGCAAGTATTACGTTGTTATAACTTCTTGTCGTTTATAATTATAATACGCCGCACACGCTCCTTCGGATGAAACCATCGGCGCGCCGAGCGGATGTTCCGGTGAACATTCTTTTCCAAAAGCAGAACATTCAAATGGTTTCTTCATGCCGCGCAAAATTTCTCCAGCAATACAAAGAGGAGATTCCTGAACATCGATCAAACCAAGATCGAATTTATTTTCCGCATCATAGCGGGCAAATTCTTCTTTTAATCGATAGCCGCTTTGCGGAATTTCACCGATACCGCGCCATTTTCTGTGCGAAATTTCAAATACTTTAAAAATCATCTCTTGGGCAGAAACATTTCCTGCCTTTTTTACCACTCGAGCATATTGATTTTCAACTTCGTAGCGGCCTTCTTCCAATTGTGTAATGAGCATTAATGTTCCGTGAAGAATATCGATCGGTTCAAAACCGGTAACTACCATTGGAACCTTGTATTTTTTTGCAAGAGGAATATATTCTTCGTAGCCCATTACCGTACATACATGACCAGCGGCAAGAAATCCCTGAACACGATTCTGCGCAGAAGAGAGCAACGCTTCCATTGCCGGAGGAACGAGAACGTGAGAGCATAGTATAGAGAAGTTTTTAAGATTATTTCTATACGCCTGCCATACTGCCATTGCATTTGCAGGAGCCGTTGTTTCAAAACCGACTGCGAAGAAGACCACTTCTTTGTCAGGATTTTTTTGAGCAATGGTTACAGCATCAAGCGGTGAATAAACAATTCTCACATCTCCACCGGCGGCTTTTACATGAAGCAGATCGGTAGAATTTCCGGGAACGCGAAGCATATCGCCAAACGATGTAAAAATAACATTTGGTTTTGAAGCGATGAGTATGGCTTTTTCTATAATATCCAACGGCGTAACGCAGACAGGGCAGCCAGGTCCGTGAACGATGGACAGCGTTGATGGAACAAGTTTTTCCAATCCTGACTTTACGATTGAATGTGTCTGCCCGCCGCAAACTTCCATAATCGTCCACGGCTTGGTCATAACAGCGTGAATTTTTTCTGAAAGTGTTTTAGCAAATGCGGGATCACGAAACTCATCGAGATACTTCATACAGGATCTCCTTCCTTCAATTCGTCAAGTGCATCCCCCATCTCTTTAAATAATTCAATTGTTTCCAGTGCTTCCTTTTCATCCACTTTTGTTAACGCTACTCCTACGTGTACCAGAACATAATCGTGAAGTCCCGCTTCTGGCAAGAATTCAATACAAACATTTTTTTTGATCCCGCCAAAATCCACTTTTGCCATTTTAGGATTTGAGCCTTCGTCAATGGATTCTATTTTACCCGGAATTGCTAGACACATGTGAACCTCCACTATTATTAGATATTATTGACTGATGTTGCATAGAAAATTGTTCTTAAAAACGGAGTTGTGTCATTCCCGCGATTTATCCGCCGTGCTTTATCTCTTGGCGGAAAGCGGGAATCTACGGTTTTGGTTTAAATTCCTTAAATAGATTCCCGATCCGATGCGAAGCATGCCCGCCTGCCAACCCAAACCTGCCCGCCATCATATTTTTTTAGTTGGCAGGCGGGAACATTATGGCGGGCAGGCATACGCAAGAATGCTTCGCACAAAAACATTCGGGAATAACGTAAATTTTTTTGCGTGTAACATCAGTTATTGATTTGCAATATACGCTGCATAAATTTGTCCCAACGAAATTCCACCGTCGTTCGCCGGAATTCGCTGATGCCAATATGGAGTGAAACCATTTCTTCTCAACAATGTAATAGTTTGATTCAATAAAATCATGTTTTGAAAACATCCTCCCGACAAAACTATGCGCGGCACGTTAATTTTTTTTGCCATCTCAACAATATACTCGGAAAGAGTGTTGTGGAATTTTCTGGCAATCTTTGATTTTGGAATATTCGCATCAACATCGTTCAACAATTCTGTTATCACCGGTCGCCATTCCCATTCAAACAAGCCATTATTTTCAATGATGATGATAGGATACGATTTCTTTGTGGTGTTATCAAGTGCTAAAAATTCCACTTCCATTGCCGATTGACCTTCAAACGAACTTTTCATTCGAACGCCAAGCAACGCTGCAACTGCATCAAACAATCTTCCCATACTTGTTGCAGCAGGAGAATTGATATTTTTCGACAGCATTTCAACAATCATTTTTTGTTCGCGATCAAGAAAGGCATTTTTAATCTCATTTGAATGATCGAAACATTCTTCACCAAAAAGATCATATAAAATTCCTGCCGCACAACGCCGCGGTTCTTTTACTGCACTCTCGCCACCGGGAAGTTTAAAAGATCGAATTGTTCCAACGCGGGATATTTTTTTTCCATCCACCAGAATACACTCTCCTCCCCAAATTTGCGCCAACGGCGCACTTGTGCGCCAGTTTTTTGGAGCATCTGCCTTTGGCTGAGTTCCATCGGTTCCATAGCCAGTTCCATCCCAAGAAAATCCGAGTGCGGTTCCCGTTAATTCGTTTTCCGCCATGCAAGAATACACATGAGCAAAATGATGCTGGAGCGGAACAACCACTGCTTCCGGAAATTGTTGTGCAAGTTCATTCTTCGCTATCATAGTTGAAACATAATTTGGATGAAGATCATGAACAATTTGCGACGGGACAATACCATACAACGAATGAAAATCTTGTATTGTTTTTTTGAATGTAACAAACGAATCCGGTGTTTCCAAATCTCCAATGTGCTGACTGACAAAAATTGAGTTGTGATGGGCAAGCGCAATAGTATTTTTTAAATGTCCGCCAACAGCAAGTATCGGTTTCTCGATGTGTACGGGAAGTTGGATTGGCAGCGGAGCATAACCTCGCGCACGGCGCACAACGAGTTCTCTATCCTGAACGATTCGAACTATAGAATCATCACAATACCGCTCGATGGGACGATTGTGCACAAGAAAATAATCGGCGATCAATTTCAATTTTTTCTTTGCCTGATGTTCATCGGTGCAAATTGGTTCATCACTGATATTGCCGCTTGTTGCTACGAGAGGAATTCCCGTTAACGAAAGAAGAATATGATGCAACGGCGTATAAGGAAGCATCGCACCAAGGAATGGATTTCTTGGTGCAACACTTTGAGCAATAATACCTTCTTGTTGATTGTCATTCCGAGCAACGTCCCGAAGGGACGAGCGAGGAATCTCATCACTTTTTGATATATCAGTATTGAGATTCCTCGTCGTTTCCTGCCCGACTGCGTCGGTCAGGCGGGCACTCCTCGGAATGACATTGATTTTCTTTTTCAATAGAACAATGGGAGATTCGGGAGAAAGGAGCAGTCGTTGTTCAATATCAGAAACTTCACATTCGTTTTGCAATTCACTGATTGAAGGAAACATGACAGCAAACGGTTTTTCTTCGCGGTGCTTTCGCATTCTCAATTTTTGCACAACATCATCGTTGCGCGCATCACACATCAGATGAAATCCACCCAGACCTTTTACTGCGATGATTTTCCCTTGTAATAATAAATCCACAGCGCGAAGAATTGCATTATGATGCGTTGCTTCGCTGTTACCGTTCGAATTCCACAATTCAACATGCGGACCGCATTTGGAACAAGCATTTGGCTGAGCATGGAATCTTCTGTTTGCAGGATTTCGATATTCCACTTCGCACTCATCACACATCGGAAAAATTTTCATCGTCGTATTTTTCCGATCGTACGGTAACGATTGAACGATGGTAAACCGTGGTCCGCAATTCGTACAATTCGTAAAAGGATAGAGGTAACGCCGATTATTCGAATCAAAAATATCGTTCAAACAATCCGGGCAGACTGCAATATCCGGCATAACAAGAACACTTTTTGTTCCAATATCGATGCTCTCTTTAATTTCAAAATGAGTAAAACCTTTCGGGTCGAGAAACGAATGTTCAAAACTCAGGATTTTTGCGAGCGGCGGTTTTTCGGAATGAATTTTTGAAATGAATGTGTGAAGTGTACTTTGCTCTCCCTCCACTTCGATACATACGCCTTGCGAAGTATTGGAAACCCAACCATTGAGTTTCATCTCTGTTGCAAGACGATAGACAAACGGACGGAATCCGACACCTTGAACTGCGCCATGAATGGTGATTTTCAGACGGAGTGTTTCTTCGTTTGACTTCTCAACCACTCGCACCATTCAGGAATTCCTTTGTTTGTTGTGCAGGATGTTTCAAATATTTTCAACGCAGGATTAATTTGCAGTGCGTTCTTTTTTATTACTTCTGGATCAGAATTGACATACGGAACGAGATCAATCTTATTGATAATCAGTATCGAAGCATTGTGGAACATTCCGGGATATTTCAATGGTTTGTCGTCCCCCTCTGTAGTGCTAACAACAACCACTTTCATTGCTTCGCCAAGATCATAATTTGCCGGACAGACAAGATTGCCGACATTTTCAATGACAAGTAGATCAACATTTGAAAGATCAAAATTAGAAAGTGAATCATTCACAAGTTTTGCTTCAAGGTGGCAGCCGCCGTTCGTTACAATTTGAACAACTGGAACATTGTACTTTGCTATGCGCTGCGCATCAAAATCAGTTTGTACGTCCCCTTCAACAACCGCAACACGAAGCGATGTATTGAAATATTCAAGTGTTCGTTCTAAGAGACTCGTCTTTCCGGAACCGGGCGAACTGACAAGATTAATAACAAAAATATTATTCTTCGCAAAGAGTTCACGGTTGCGCCGCGCGATATCATCATTTTTTTCAAGAACTTTTCGTTCGATGGTAAGAATACTCATAACTTCACCTGCTCTATATTTTCATCTTCCAATTCGATATCTTTCACTTGCAATTCCCTTCCCGATATTATTGACGTGCTGAAACTACTGCACAATGGGCACTGTGTAATTCCATCCTCGCTTTCCGATTCGCGTTTACAGTCTTTACATTCAATCACAAACGGAATACGTTCGAGCGCGAGAAATGACCGTTCGAGCATTGTCCCCGCTGTAATCGCTTGATATGAAAATTCCAACGAGTCAGGAACAACTCCGCAAAATGCACCAACTTTTACACACACTGATCTCACATCAGTCAGCCGATCTTTTTCAACATACTGATGGACGATATCAACAATACTTTCTGCAATTGAAAGTTCGTGCATACGATAGTATCACAATCCGTAACTATGAGCATTATTATTTAGTTCTTGTTGTAATACGATAAACCTTGTCAAGGTTTACTTTATAACTCACGTTACGCAAAGAAAAAATGTGTCTAACAAAGTAAAGTCGTCATGCCCTCTACGAGGTCGTAGACCGAATGCCTTAATCGGGCATCCATTACTTAGATTCCCGCTAAAAACATGCGGGCCTACGGCTCGTAGAGAATGACGGTTGGTTTTGTAGTTTTGCGTAACATCTATTTATCACTGAGAAAAATCTTTGAAACTCTGCAACTATTTGCCCTTAACTTAACCTTGACAAGGTTTTTATCTGAGTAGTTATCACAATCCTAAAAATTGAACAGCAATTCCGCACATGAAAATTGCAAAGCCGCCGAGAGCGTGACTATATAGTTCCATTTTTTTCATTGGAACAAACGAAAGACCATACAGTGAACTAAAAACTACGGCAAGCATTGTTCCGATTGTTACTATACTAAAGACGGTGCAGACAATGACTACATCGGCTAATGTTCCTTTTGCCGCAGGGTACATTAATATCGGAATGAGCGGTTCGCAGGGACCAAAAACAAAAATTGTAAAGATAAACCAGATTTTCATTGACGCTTTGTATTCAGCATGTTCATGTTTATTTTCATGTTCATGCGAGTGTAATTCCATGGCTCCATCGTGATGAATGTGAGTATGGGTATGAGGTTTATTTAAAATTGCACGGCGAATTCCCCACGTAGTATAGAGAAGTCCAAAAATAATTAAGAGCCAACCCGCGATATCTCCACGAAACGATTCAATACTTTCCAAATGAAAAATAGAATAGCCGAACGCAATTCCAATAAATCCCAAAATGATTGTACTACCGACATGACCTAATCCGCAGAGAATTGTAACCCACAATGTTTTGAACTTTGACCAGTTTCCCGCTTTGGACATTGCAATGAACGGAATGTAGTGATCGGGACCAAAAATGGTGTGCATAAATCCGACTGATGCTGCGGTAATTAATAGGACAGAGAGTTCGCTTGGCATGTGAGTTTTTTATGGAAAGTACTTTTAATAATGTACTCTATTTATTTCCCAAAATCTCTTTTACTATTTGAACAATCTTAGGAATTGTTTGTTCAATTTCAAACGATAAATCGGTAACCATCGACCGAATTTCATGGATGGAAACTACAATAAGATAAATTTTTGGGAGCGGAGCAGTTAAAATTGCCGTTTCAATCAGATCGCGAAGACCGAT
>JANONI010000342.1:0-2263 GCA_031420755.1 Bacteroidota bacterium
TGAACAGGAGAAATAATTATGTCAGAAAATAAAAAATCAAGTCTGTTAATCGTTGACGATGAACCAATTGTACGGGAATCGCTCACGAAGTGGTTTCGTCAAGATGGATTTCGCGTTGAAGCAGCCGAGCATGCAAATGCCGCTTTGAAATTAATGGACAAAGGTCCGTGGGATGTCATCATTCTTGACATTAAAATGCCCGGAATGAGCGGATTAGAATTGCTGAAACGGTTTCGTGAAATTGACCGTAGCGCGCAGGTCATTATGGCAACAGCATTCGCTTCCGTTGAAAGTGCGGTTCAAGCATTAAAAGACGGAGCGTTCGATTACGTAACCAAACCGATCGATCCGGATCATCTTTCGCATCTCGTTTCCAATGCATTGCAGCAGCGGAAATTGGAAGATGAAAATTCAATCTTGCGCGAGCATATTACCGAACTTTCCGGTGCGAATGAGATTGTTGGCGAGAGTCCGCAAATGAAACGTGTGATCGATCTTTCGCTGACCGTTGCACAAACCGATACTACCGTGATGATTCGCGGAGAAAGCGGGACAGGAAAAGAACTGATCGCACGAACGATTCACGCAAATAGTTCACGCAGATATTTTCCAATTATCACCGTTAACTGCGGTGCCGTTGCCGAAACATTGTTGGAAAGCGAACTATTCGGACACGAACGCGGCGCATTTACCGGTGCGCAATATCGCCGTAAAGGAAAATTTGAGATGGCAGACGGCGGAACCATATTCCTTGATGAGGTTGGAACAGTCAGTTCAAAAATGCAGGTAGAATTGCTGCGGGTGATCGAGACGAAACAATTCACGCGCGTTGGCGGGAACGATCTGATCTCAAGCGATTTCCGCGTTATCTGTGCAACAAATCGGAATCTTGAATCGGCGATTAAAGATGGTTCGTTCCGAGAGGATCTTTATTATCGGTTGAATGTGTTTAGCGTTTTGATTCCTCCGCTGCGGGAGCGGCGAATGGATATTCCGATGCTCGCACAATTTTTTCTGAA
The DNA here is from genome assembly GCA_031420755.1 of Bacteroidota bacterium. Taxonomy (GTDB): domain Bacteria; phylum Bacteroidota; class Ignavibacteria; order UBA10030; family UBA8401; genus UBA8401. The sequence continues at coordinate 1,020 of JANONI010000342.1, forward strand.
AAAATATGCAGCGATGATGAACAGATCGGTAAGCGAAATTTCCGGCGATGCGATGGATATGCTCGTGCGGTATGATTGGCCCGGAAATGTGCGCGAATTGGAGAATGTGATCGAACGCGCAATGGTGCTCGCACAATCTTCAGCCATTCATGCAAGCGATCTTCCGTTCCAAAATAGCACCAAACTAGAAATGCCAAAAGACGATACGCTTGCAGCAATGGAGCGCGTTCATATAGAAGCGATCCTTGATTCAAATAAATGGAATATTACCCGCTCTGCAGATATTCTTGATATTGATCGCGTGACACTGTACAATAAAATTGCAAAGTACGGATTGAAAAAACCATAGAATAATAGTATTGAGACATCTGAAAAATATCTGAACCATAGTATCCGCAACCTTTACGGTTGCGAAAAGCGATTGATGTTACGTTTTTTTACGCACGCATAAAGCGTGCGGATACATTTTTCAGATGTCTCATTATTGCAAATCGCAATATCCGTTGTTTGGATTCAGCGATTTCTTTTGTAACGTCTTATTATGATTGCTCCAATCCGACTTGTACCGTTGCTGCCAGTTTCGAGCGAGTTAGTATCGTCGCTTGCTCATCCGTTACGTTCAATCTTTCGTACGGAAATTATCGTAGAACTTCCGATCAATAACGTAATCAATACGGTGTACGATGATTCTCGGCTTCAATATAATTCTACCGAGTTAATCGGGGAACTGCTCAAACGATTTTCTCCATCCTCGTCAAAGATTATAGGAATAACTTCAGTCGATCTTTTTGTTCCCGTGCTAACGTATGTATTTGGCGAAGCGCAGTTGGATGGAACTGCTGCGGTTGTCTCAACGTATCGCCTCGATAATACAATTTATGGATTAGATCCTGATCCGATTCTTTTTTTTCATCGGTCACTGATTGAAACTGTTCATGAACTTGGGCATACCTACGGTCTCTATCATTGCAAGAATCAGGAGTGTGCAATGCATTCATCTACCGCAGTAGAGGATATAGATTTAAAAAGTGCGATGTTGTGTGCTGAATGCAGAAAACAAATTGGGATTATACAATAAACAGTTGATCAGAAAAATGAAAAACCTTCGCAAGGTTAAAGTTTATTTTTGTAAACCTTGCGAAGGTTCCATAGTTCTTCAATGAGAAGTAATTACAAGTTGATGTTACGCAAAAATTTAAAATCGATCGTCATTCTCTACCCTACGGGTCGTAGACGAGCCGTAG
>JANONI010000343.1:0-4174 GCA_031420755.1 Bacteroidota bacterium
GTCAGAGAACAAGGAATTGCACACGAGTACAAGGTGCTACATAAATCGCAGCAACTCAGTCTGTTTTAACAAGATACCCCGCTGCTTGCGGCGGGGTAATTCATTTGCGAAGTGCTTGTATCTCGTTCCCAAACTCTCAGACTGTGTGAAAACTATTTGGTGAAAGTGAAGTTGATGATTATATTGTAGAAAAACAAGTGAGAGATACCCAATGAGTTACATCCAAGGAATAGAGCGAAACCAAAGTTTACTGTTCCCCGAGTTAGTGGAAGATTATGTAGAAGAAAACAATTCTGTCCGTTTCATTGATGCGTATGTTGATACGTTAGATTTAAGGGAACTTGGCTTTACCCACGCCCAGACAACAGCAACAGGTCGCCCGCCGTATTGTCCGGCAGATCTGTTAAAGTTATATGTGTATGGATATTTGAACAAGGTTCGCAGCAGCCGTTTGTTGGAACAACAGACGCATCGGAATATCGAAGTGATGTGGTTGCTGCGGAAGTTACAACCAGATTTTAAGACCATTGCAGACTTCAGGAAGAATAATACCGAAGGGTTGAAGAAGGTGTGTCGTGAATTCACATTACTGTGCAAGAAACTTAATTTATTTGGAGGAGAACTTGTTGCCATTGATGGAAGCAAGTTCAACGCTGTTAATCACGACAGCCGCACGTACACGAAGAAAAAATTACAACGACTACTAAAAGAGATAGATGAGAAGATCGAGACATATTTTGGTCAAGTAGACAGTGCAGACATGGCTGAATCAACAGTGGCGGTAAGAGAAACACCCCACGTCTTACGTGAGCATATCGCACAGCTTCAAAAACATAAAGCAGAACTGGAAGAACTACAGAAAACTCTCAATAACTCAAATGAAACACAAATTTCACTCACTGATCCTGATAGCCGACTAATGACCACTGGAAAACACGGCAACGATGTCTGTTACAATGTGCAAATAGCGGTGGATTCAAAATATAAACTTATTGTTACCCACGATCTGACCAATGAAGCAAACGATCTACATCAGTTATACCCAATGGCACAATCTGCAAAAGAAGTGTTAGGAGTTGAACATCTTGATGCCACTGCCGATAAAGGATATTACAATGAGACACAGATCGCGCAGTGTGAACAAGAAAACATCTCCTGCTATATTCCCGAGCCAGAAAAATCACAAAACAAAGCGTTAGGATTATATACCGACAGAGACTTTCGCTATGATGCAACCAGCGATTGTTATATTTGTCCAGCCAACGAGCAACTCACCAAGCGAAGTGAAACGATTAAAGGTAAGAAACAGACCGGAGTATATGCGACATCCGCATGTAAAGGATGTCGTCTTCGGTCACAGTGTACACGAAGCAAACGAAGTGGTCGTCGTATTTATCGATGGGTCAACAAACATGTGATTGAAGAAATGCGAAAGAGAATGGCACACTACCCAGAAAAAGCAAGACAACGAAAAGAAATTGTTGAACATCCTTTTGGGACACTGAAGCATGGAATGAATCACGGGTATTTTTTATTACGTGGGATAAAAAAAGTTGCAGCAGAGTTCAGTATGAGCGTTTTAGTGTACAATATGAAACGTGTATTGAATATTATGGGTGTTGCGACACTCATTGCAGCACTCCGGGCAATGACCATGACCATTTTGTCATTTTTAGCGCATCTGGTTATACCGAGAATTCAATTTGCCAACAGAAGGTATTTAGTAAATTGAGTTTTCACACAGTCTGACTTCTTTGGAGCTTCGCATCATTGTCATTTCGATCCCGACGTTCTTTGTCGGGAGAGAAATCTTGTTTTTTCCTCAATAACAAGATCGAGATTCCTCACTCCCGCCTGACCGCTGGTCGAAGACTCGACTCGTTGAGCGGGGTAGGTCGTTCGGAATGACAAATAAAAACATTTTTGAGACTGCTTCTATACACTCAACAACTGTTCAAAAAATCCGCCGAATGTCTTTTCTTTATTGATGAAATGGATTTCTAAAATCCAGTCACGCGGATTGCCCTGAATATCGAGTTCGGAAAGTTTGATGTGATTGTTTGGATGAAGATAATTATGTTCTTCATCCCCGAGAATATGTTCGTGCGGAAAATTCCCGATCAAATGTCCGCAGTGAATATTGCCGAAATGCCATCCGTATTGTTCTGCAAGGGAGGAGATGTATTGATAATATTGTGTGCCGGTTAGCGAAGATGAATGTGCATCGTAATATTTTTTTCCTTCATACCATGCGGATTCAATATCATTCTTCAGTTTTATTTTTTGCGGATCATTTCCAAGCACATAAGTTCTGCCGAAATCCGCTTCCCAATCCTCGAACACGGGACCAAAATCGAAAAACAAAATATCATCTGTTTGGATGATAAGATCGGATGGATTTTCTTTGTACGGAAGAAGAGTATTTTTTCCTGCGCGAACGATCCGCTTGTGCCAGTATTTTCTGATACCGAACATTTGGAACGCAAGTTCATATACTTCATTATTCAATATTTTTTCAGATTTTTCCGGAACGATAAGACCATTCTTTTCAATCGCTCGAAATAATTGTTCTGCGTTCTGTTGCGCTTTCAGTAGATGTATTTTCCGTTCGGAGAGTGTCATCATTGTTATCGTCCAAAAAAATAGATGAGCATCTCGGGCATGCGTTCGCGCCAGCTTCCCCATTCGTGACCATCATTAATTTCTCTGTAATAATGAGGGATTCGCAGGGAAGAAAGGAGATCGCTGTAATTTCGATTCAAATCCAAAAAATCATTATACCAAAAACCCGCATCCTCACGCTTACTATCGTATCTGCCGCAATCAAGATAAATTTTCATAGAGAGTGAAAATGTGTTTTCATCAGACCGTTTTTTCGTGAGCGAACGAAGCTGCGGAGTGATTGTTGCGGATTGTCCTCCTACATTCTGGAAAACATCCAGTCTGCTGATGACCGTGTAAAGAGCAACGTGTCCACCATCTGAGATTCCCATCATTGCCCGTCTATTTGGAGAGCGATCGGTCTTATATCGTTTATCGATCATCGGCACAAGGTTGTCGCATAATAATTTCACAAATCTGTCGCGGCTGCCGCCGATATATTCTTCGCTGCGTTCGACAGGCGGGATAAAGACAGCAATGATCGGTGGAATTTTTTTTTCAGCGATTAGATTATTGATAATTGTGGGAAGCAATGCAAAATCTATCGCTTCAAATCCGTCGTGAATATAAACGGAAGGAAGATGAGAAAGCGTATCGTATCCCGGCGGAAGATAGATTTTAATCTTTCGTCCGGCGATAGAATATTTTTTCAACGGGGGAAGAATGTGAGTATTTAAACTTGCGCTGTCCATTCTGCCGTGCGGAACAGTGTCTCGTTGTAAAAGGTACGGTGATGAAATAAATATTGGCATGCGAACTTCGGAATGAAGACCGAAACCGCTTGGAGTTATTTTTGGATTTCGCGGATCGAGTTGATATGTGCCGTCAATAACTAATTGATAATTGAGCCGGGCGTTTGAAGGGACAACGAATGTTCGATAAAAGAATGAACTGTCGCCACACTCGATCGTTATCAATTCATCGGGCACATTCCAATGTTGAAGATTGCCATTCACGCCAACCGATCCGGTTTTTCCATAAAACACAAAATGAAGAAGAGAATCTTGTTCAACTATGGGAGTGATGCGATTTTCGGAAAAGAATTTTTCAACTGCAACTGCTCGCTTTTCGAGAAGAAGAATTTCAAGCCGCCGAACAAATTCTGTAAATGGTTGAGCAGATAAATTTGAAATTGAAAGAATCGTCAATAATATGAAAACGCGAAAACGCAAACTAATATCCCTTTCCCGGAATGTCGTTTCGGAAGCGTTCCATTCCTTTTCTGTCCTGTAATGTTACAAATATTGTTCTTCCGTCATTTCCGCCGAAGACGAGATTGCTGCAATTTTTTCCCTTTAACTGAACTTCACGAATCAGAGTTCCTTCGGGAGAGATAACGGAGATCGTCCCTTTTCCGTAGCGTGTAATATAGAGATTTCCGTTCTTATCGCATTTCATTCCATCCATTCCAAAATCGTTAAATTGGTAGAACAATGTTTTGTTCGAAATATTTCCACGATCATCAATAGAATATTTCCACACCGAACGCTGGATGCTTTCGTTAACGTATAAA
>JANONI010000344.1:0-15095 GCA_031420755.1 Bacteroidota bacterium
ATCACCCACGATACAGGAAAAGTTGAGGAAGTGGAAGGCGAAGGAGTAATCGGCAAACAGCCGGTTATCCAGCCCGGAAAATTTCATGAGTACAACAGCTTCTGCATTCTCGAATCGCTGGAAGGGTTCATGGAAGGAACGTACCTGATGAAACGCTCGAACAATGAAACATTTAAAATAAATATTCCACGCTTTATTCTCCGCGCCATGGCAAACTGAAAAACCAATTGATAATTAGTAATGCCTAAATTGAGCGGTTAGCTTTTAGCTATTAGCCGTTTGCTTTATAGAGTAATAGTTTTTAGATATTTATAATCTCATCCATCAGGAGAAATTGTAAAGACCAAAACATGCTGGAATTATTAAGCTAATAGCTCAATTTAGGTAATGGATAATTGATAATGGAAAAGTATTATTACTTCGCTTCTCTCGTCACTCTCATCTTTGTGTTAATCAATCTCTATCTAAAATGAAGAGTGAAAACGATCTGATCCTATTATATGACGGCGTATGCGGCTTTTGTAATTCAACCGTTCTATTAATCATCAAATACGACAAAAAAGGAACGCTACGGTTTGCTGCGATTCAAAGTCCATTTGCTAAGTCTATGGTTGAACGCTATCCATCTCTCAAAGAAATCGATTCGTTAGTTCTTATCGAATCATTCAATTCGCCGAAAGAGAAAGTATTTATCCGTTCAGCCGGCGCATTGGTAATTGCACGCTATCTTGGCGGAATGTGGAATTTTTTTTTGATCGGATATCTCATTCCGTCCATTGCGCGGGATTGGCTGTACGACATTTTCGCCAAATATCGCTACCGTTTGTTCGGAAAGTATGATTCCTGCCTCCTCCCGCCGCCAGAAGTACGGTCAAGATTTATTGATCTATCGTAAGATTTTTTCACTTATTTTTCAAAGTTTTTCTTATCTTGGCATACATTTTTTATGAAGACTACCCTTCTCATCATCATATTTTTTGTTGTCAACACTCTGCACGCACAGAACAACGAGCAGAGCAAACAACAAATACGCCTTGTCATGGATCAACAAATCGCCGGATGGAACAGCGGCAATGTTGATTCATTCATGATTGGATATGCGAAGTTTGATTCGCTTCGGTTTGCCTCCGGCGGCACGGTAACGTACGGCTGGAAGAATATGCTGGAACGGTATAAAAAAAGTTATCCTACCAAAGAGAAGATGGGAATTCTCACGTTCGGTAATATTTCGATCGATCTTATTTCACCCGATGCGGCGATAGCATTTGGAAAGTGGGGTTTGAAACGGCCGCACGATGAGCCGTGGGGACTTTTCACATTATTATTCAGACACAAGAACGGTGAGTGGCGAATTGTTCACGACCACACATCGTCAGGAAATTAATCACGCTAATGGAAGTTATCATCTATTCATTTTTTATCGTATCCGGTGCGGCGGGCATCTTGTACTACGCTATTAAAAAACGATACGCCCGTATGCTGGAAGAAGAACAGGAAAAAGCATATTCCGCAAAGAACAATGAACTGCTTCTTGCCGCCGAAAAACAAAAATTAGAATCGGTGTTGAAGGAGAAAGAACATCAGCTTGCCAATGTTCGAACACACGAAGAGTCAAAATCGATATCGTTGAGCAGCGAAATATTGTCTAAAGATAAACAGATCCAATCTTTGTCCGCGCAGCTTCACAAGGAAACGAACGCCCGCACGACGCTTGAACAGAAATTGTCCGAAAAAGAACAGAGGGAAAAATTGCTTACACAACAAATACAGCATGAAGAATCCCGATCATCGTCATTGCACAACGATGTTACCTCAAAAGAAAAAATGATTCAATCGCTCAGCGAAGAATTATCAAGGGAATCTGCGATTCGCATGAAGATCGCAGAAGAGTTATCTGAGAAGGTGCAGGACATCGAGATTCTTTCGGAACAAATACAGCAAGACGAAATACATCGTGCATCACTAATGACTGCGATGACAAAAAAGGGAGAAGAATTGGAGAGTGAAATTGAGAAGAGAATGTTGCTTGAACAACGTGTGCAACAGTTTCAAGAAGAACTTTTTGTCACAAAAACCAGCAATGAATCACTCAGAACTACCCGCGAGCAATACGCTGAAGAATTCCGGCAGCGCGAAGAAGAATACCAAGCCCAACTTTCTGAAACAGCGTTGCAATTAACAACCACAAAAATCGAACTGGAGAGAACGGCAGAATTACTGCAGGAGCAAACCGGCATCCGACAGGCAACGGAACATGCGCTTCAGGAAAGCAAACAAAAACTGTACGCATTAATCAACGAGCAGGAACAAAAGTTAAAAAAACAAACAACTGCAATCGCTCTGTTGCAATCCCAACTTGCCGAAAGCTCCAACGATCTTGCGCTGGCGGAACAAAGCATTCACACCATTCTTTGTTTAGTTCCGATTCCCGCATTTGTTGTAAACGCCAACGGTATTTGTGAGTTTTGCAATACATCGTTGGAACAATTAGTTGGCTACGGAATGGACGAACTTCGCGACAAACATTTCTCCCGATTATTTCCCGATGATGAGCGCGGTTTCTTTGAGGATCAGTGGAAGAATTCCGTGAACCGTTCAGAACAATTTCAGGGCGAGACCAATATTGTTGCGGCAACGAATGATACGATTTCCGCATCAATGAACATTGTGGAAATGCAGACCAACAGCAGCGAACAAAAATTCGTCGGATTTTTGCTGGATCATACTCTTGAACACGACAGCAAAAAACATTTTACTGCTGCGAAAGAGCGCGAACAAGAACTGCTCAACCTGAAGTCTCGCTTTATCGGAATGGTCAGCAATCAGCTTCGAACATCGCTGGTAACTATTGCAACAAATACCGAATTACTTGAACGATTTCTTGATAAATGGAGCGATGAACGGCGGTATCACGCCTTCCTGCGTATCAACGAATCAATCCGGCAATTGATCGAATTGGTGCGTGATGTAACATTTACAACACGGGCAACTACGGAACCGTACTTACTGACCATTGCAAATATCAATCTGGAAATATTGTTTCAATCTGCTGCGAGAGAGTTAATAGCCGATCTTGAATCGCACCATCATTTTATTCTTTCGTTACAGGGAGATATTTCGTCTGTTCCGTTGGATGAAAAACTTATCAAGACCATCGCTCAACAATTACTTTCCAATGCGTTTAAATATTCGCGCGATAATACGGAAGTGAAAGTTCATATTGAACAGAATCAATCTTCCTGCAGTATAACAATCTCCGATCACGGCATCGGCATTCCGGCTGCAGAGCAGAAACATTTGTTCTCTTCGTTCTTCCGCGCATCGAACGTAAGCAACATTTATGGAACAGGATTGGGTTTGACTATTGTTCAGCAATGCGTGAATCTGCATAATGGAACAGTCTCCATCGAAAGCGAATTACACAAAGGAACAACGGTTACTGTTTCACTGCCGCTTGCGCGAAATTTTGTGTAATACTGTACCCCGATGATCCATCACAACCGGAGCAACGATGTTAAAAGAATTTGACGAACTGCATTTCCCTCCTTTTGAAGGTTTCCCAAAAGAGAGCGTCGGCTTTTTAAGGAAACTGAAAAAGAATAACAATCGGGAATGGTTCAAGGCTCACAAAGATGATTTTGAGCAGTTCGTAAAACTTCCGATGCAAAGTTTTATCGCTTCAATGCAGCCGCATTTCTCGGACTTCGCTCCGGAGTTTGATGTCCATCCGAAACGGTCGATGTTCAGAATTTACCGTGACACACGATTCAGCAACGATAAAACTCCGTACAAAACCCACATGGCGGCGCATTTCGTTCTTAACGGAAAACCGAAAGGGTTTGAAGGTTCTGGTTATTATCTTCATATCGCTCCGGGAGAAGTATTCCTTGGCGGCGGAATTTATATGCCGGATAACGATCAGTTAAAAAAAATTAGAAAAGCAATTGCTGAAGATTCAAAAACGTTTTTAGCAATCATCAACACACCGTCATTCAAAAAAACGTTCGGCACAATCAATGGACAAAAACTCTCGCGGAATCCGAAGGGATACGAACCAAACCATCCGATGATCGAATGGCTGAAGATGAAACAATTCTTTACCGGAATTGATCTGAAAGAAGAAACGTGCTATAAAAAAGATTTTCCCAAACGAATCACCCAACTTTGTAAAGAACTTGCGCCGCTTGTGAATTTTATGAACAACGCGATGGGATTTTAGAGAATTGGTTCGAGGTTTGAGATTTGTATTTACGTTTTTTATATAACACCGACCGGCCTATGGCTCGTCTACGACCCGTAGGGTAGAGAGGTCGGCGATACGTATCGCGGAACTCTGTTCCGCGATTTTGAGACTATGAAAAAGCACAACTCAAAACCCAAACCTCAAAACGCAAAACGTTATTTTCTTTTTTACAAACCATACGCCGTGCTTTCACAATTCTCTCCTGAATCAGGAAAACAAACTCTAAAGGATTTTCTTTCACTTCCCAAAGACATCTATCCGGTCGGCAGACTTGATTATGACAGCGAAGGATTGCTTCTTCTAACGAATGACAACGAAACAAAAAATAAACTCACCGATCCAAAATTTGAACATCCCAAAACGTATCTCGCACAAGTAGAACGTATCCCAACCGAAAAAGCATTGCAACAACTTCGCACCGGTATTACCATTGAAGGGGCAAAAACAAAACCGGCTGAAGTTGAATTGCTTACCGAAGAACAACATCTTCCGCCGCGTTCTGCTCCAATACGATTTCGAAAAAATGTTCCGACTGCTTGGCTGAAAATTGTTTTACGCGAAGGACGCAATCGCCAAGTAAGAAAAATGACTGCCGCTGTTGGTCATCCCACACTGCGATTGGTAAGAATTACGATTGGAAATATAGGTATTGGAGAATTGAAACTTGGTGAGTGGAAAGAAATAGACGGAAAAGAAATTTTGCTTGGAGAGACTTAATGAGTGATGTTACACAAAAAGCACATTTAACCACGGGTTATTACGGAAAAACACGGATTAGACACATAAAAATTTTCCTGCCTACGGCTCGTAGAGAGAAAATCTGTGTAATCCCCGCCTGCCATAGTAAAACAAAGCGGTCTACGACTCGTAGAGCGGGCAGGTGTGGCATAAAAAAATCCGCTGAGTAATTACAAATCAACATTTAATTTTTATACTACTCCACCTTTTTTTCTTTCGAAAAGAACGTATACATAGCCGGAATAACAAACAGTGTCAGCGCATTTGAACACGAACCATTCGCTACTAATCAACTTTTTTGCTACTTTTAGGTATGAAAACTCTAACATTTAACATACCAGACTCTTTAGATTTGGATGACAAGGAAGTTGCTATGCTTGTTGCAACGCGACTTTACGAACAGGGTAAATTGTCGCTCGGACAAGCCGCTGAACTCGTTGGGTTAACCAAGCGAACGTTTGCCGAACTTCTTGGACGATATAATGTTTCAATCTTCAATTATCCTGCTTCAGATCTTTCACGAGATGTAAAGAATGCATAGAACAATTATTTCGGACACAAGTTGTTTTATCATTCTCACAAATATTGGTGAGCTGGATCTGCTTCAAAAAACATACGGGCAAGTATTAACTACAATTGAAGTTGCTGCTGAATTTGGATCACCTCTTCCCGACTGGATAGAAATTCAATCTGCTACAGATAAATACCGACAGCAAATACTTGAAATGCAAATTGATAAAGGAGAAGCAAGTGCAATTGCTTTGGCTCTTGAAATTCCTGATAGTACAATAATTCTTGACGACTACAAAGCGCGGAAAATAGCGGAGCGTCTCGGACTTGAAATTACTGGAACCGTTGGTGTAATTATCAAAGCAAAACTTCGCGGGGTAATTCCATCCATCAAACCATATTTTGAGAACATTCGCAAAACAGATTTTCGTTTAACGGACGCGATAGAAAAACAAGCGTTAAAAGAAGCAGGCGAGTAAATTCATTCTTCTTTCTTTTCTTTCGAAAAGAACGTATACATTGCCGGAATAACAAAGAGCGTCAGCGCAAGCGAGAAGAATAATCCTCCGATAACAACAATTCCCATTGAGACTCTGCTTTTTGCGCCGCCGCCAAGCGCAAGGGCGATTGGCTGGCACTGAAATGTTTCCTCAAACTCAATTTTTATTACAATTATTTCTCATTATATCTCTCGTTGCATTGAGAAATTTCTTTTGTTACTTTTCAGTAACTACTCACCGTAAAAATATTGCCTACGGCTCGTAGAGAAATTAACTCCGCCATTTATGGCGGAGCTACAAAGTATTTTGAACTACGGTGAGTAGTTACACTTTTCAACAGTATTCAACCACCAACCTATCGGGCTATATGAAAAAATATTTTCTTCTCATTGTTCTTTCCGCTTTTCTTTTTGCTCAACAACCAACGCCCTTCGCACAGGAAACTGCGCGTCCATCGGAAGATTGGATAAAAAAAGGAATCATTTACGAAATTTATCCTCGCGCATTTTCCAAAGAAGGAAATTTTTCCGGGATCGAAAAGAGACTTCCCGAACTGAAAAAACTCGGCGTTACCACCTTATGGTTGATGCCGATCCATCCTGTTGGAATTGAAAAACGAAAAGGAACTCTCGGTTCACCGTACTCCATCAAAGATTATTACGGTATCAATCTGGAATTTGGAAATCTTGATGACTTCAAACGTTTGGTAACCAAGTCGCACGAATTAGGATTTAAGATCATCATCGATCTTGTTGCAAACCATACTGCGTGGGACAGCAAAATGTTCAACGAGCATCCGGAATGGTTCACAAAAGATTCGGCAGGAAATTTTATTCCGCCAATTGCCGATTGGTCCGATGTTGTCGATCTGAATTATAACAATCATGACATGCGCCGTTATATGATAGCGATGTTGAAATATTGGGTGCGCGATATCGGCATTGATGGATTTCGATGCGATGTTTCCGAAATGGTTCCGACGGATTTCTGGAACGATGCCCGCGCCGCTCTCGATTCGATCAAACCGATCATCATGCTTTCCGAAGGACAATATCCTGAGCATCATCTGAAAGCGTTCGATTTGACGTATAGCTGGAATTTTTACAATACTGTTAAAGATATTTTTGACGGAAAAAAACCTGCGGCAGAATTAGATTCCGTTCTTTCCCGTGAAGCAGTCGCCTTCCCAAAAAATTCTATCCGCATGCGTTTCAGTTCAAATCATGATGAGAATGCGTGGGATATGCCGGATGTTGAAAAGTTCGGTGCAGAAGGAGCAAAACTTGCCGCGGTGTTAGTCAATACGTTTCCCGGCGCGCCGCTGATCTATAACGGACAAGAAGTGGGAAACAATGTTACACTTGGATTGTTTGAAAAATTCGAGATTGAGTGGACGAAAAAGAATTCATACACACAATTCTATCAAAAACTGTATGCGATCAGAAAAAATAATCCCTCGCTTGCGGTCGGAGATTATCAAAGCGTAAAGAACAACCGCGCCGATCAGATATATACATTTATTCGAACGGATGGAAAGAACACAATACTTGCAGCATTCAATTTTTCCAACGGCGAACGCACGGCGCAGCTTGAACTTCCAAAAATATTTTCCTCGTTGAAGTTCACCAATGCGTTCACCGGAAAAAATGTTGCGTATAAAAATGTAGAAAAGATCACTCTGCCGAAATTCGGTTATAGAGTTTTTATTGTAGAATAATTAACCCCCTCTGTCCTTCGGACATCTCCCACTGAAAGGGGGAGAAATAAAGAGGGGGTCATTATGGAGTACATAATGAAACCAGAACGCCTTATCTCGCTCGATGCATTCCGCGGATTCACGATTGCAGGAATGATTCTCGTCAACAATCCCGGTTCATGGGGAAATATTTATCCGCAGCTTGCGCACGCCGCATGGAACGGATGGACATTCACCGATTTTATTTTTCCATTCTTTCTCTGGATTGTCGGTGTTTCCATGACCTTTTCATTTGCTGTGAGAAGAACAAAAGGAGACAACAATAAAGATCTGCTGCTTAGCGTTCTTCGTCGTTCAGCAATCATTTTCGGACTTGGACTTTTTCTTTCCGGATTTCCGTTCGGATTATTGTGGGGACACCATTTTACTATCGACACCGTCCGCATTCCCGGCGTGTTGCAGCGTATTGCAATCTGTTATCTTATTGCTTCGTTCATGTATTTATACCTCGGCACCCGCGCACAGATCATCGCAATTGGCGCGCTGTTCATTTCATATTGTTTGATGATGTTCTACATTCCAATTCCGGAATTTGGCGCAGGATTATTTGAGCAGGGAAAAAATTTTGCCGCGTACATCGATTCAATTCTGTTAACCGGGCATATGTGGAGTGCTACAAAAACATGGGATCCCGAAGGAATTATCAGCACAATTCCCGCGATAGCGACAACATTGTTCGGCGCACTTGCCGGAGATTATCTTCGAACTTCGGAACATACTAAAACTGAAAAATCGGTATGGCTCTTCACGTTTGGATCTGGATTCCTTCTGCTCGGAGCAATATTCGATATGTGGATGCCGATCAACAAAAGTCTCTGGACTGTTTCATATACAATCTTTATGACCGGCTGGGCAATGTGCATCTTCGGAATCTTTTATTTTCTGATCGATGCAAAGGGAATTAAAAATTGGGCGTATCCGTTTACGGTGTACGGAATGAATGCGATCTTTGTGTTTGTCCTTTCTGGCGTTGCCGCGCGGACAATGGGTTTGTGGAAATTAAATGTTCAGTTGAGCGACGGAGCCTATGCCAATGTTTCCATTAAAACTATTCTCACTCAAAATCTTTTTGATCCCTACTTTTCTCCTCTTAATGCATCGTTAATGCACGCCGTTGTGTGGGTTAGCGTGCTGTATCTTGTCGTCTGGGTGATGTATAAAAAGAAATGGTTTGTAAAGGTGTAAGAAAAGATTGTTAGACAACAGACTGTTAGATATTAGATCCGTTTCTTTCAGAAAAAATATTCTTAAAGAATCTAACGCAAAGATATTGCTGCCACCTTCAAAGTGAGCTCAGCAACAAATTGCTGCACTATGAAAACACGTTTAGTTCAACTTGAACAAATTCTTCAAGACTTCCTGAAACAACTCTCCGCAAACGAGTTTTTACCAGCAGCACTGCTGCGAAAAGTTTTTTGAGTTTTGAAAAGAAGTAATTCCGAAGGGGTGAAATGATTATAATTTTGGAGAGTGTCAACAAAAACTAAACTCCGAAGGAGTGAAAGAAATAACAGGAACATATTCGCAGTTATACATTCATATCGTCTTTGCTGTGCAAGGAAGACAGAACCTTATTAGCAAAGAGCGAAAAAAAGAATATCACCCTTTCAGGGTTTTCTTTTTATTCCTATCTTCTTCTATAAAATTTTTATCCCTTCGGGATTATCGTTTCATGAATGGGCAAATAAGAAACGCTAACTATCAATATGCAGCCAATGGAAATAATGTAATTCAAGAGATATCTGAATAATTGGTTGTATCTTTTCATTGTAACATTGATGCGAGATTTTTCGGATGTCTCTTGAAAATAGTCTTGTAAAATTAATGGGCGGTTCTAAAAATGCAAATACTCTCTGCGAACTCTGCGTTATCTTTGCGTTCTCAGCGTTAAATTTTTAAAAACACTAATTTTTAGAACTACCCTAATGAAGAATTTAGAATAATGGAAAATCGTTCAACAAAAAAAGATTATTCCATCCCCATGCTTAAAGCCCAAATAGCATCGCTGCCGTTTGGAGTATTTGCGATTGCAGAATTTTTTATCTTTGTTGCAGTGTGGAGATTTGAGCCGATCAAAGAAGCGAGTGATATTTTATTGCCGTGGTATTTCCTTCCAATTTTTGCGATTGGAATTGTTTTTCATGAACTTATCCACGGATTGTCGTGGATGCTTGCAGGCAAACTTTCATTAAAAGAAATGAAGTTTGGATTTCAGTTGAAAACATTAACACCATACGCACACTGCACTGTTCCAATACAAAAAAGCGTTTATGTTTTTGGAGTAATCATGCCGGCACTTGTTCTTGGTTTTTTTCCTTTCTTGCTTTCGTTAATTAACGGCAGCGGATGGATTTTTATATTGAGTATTCTCTTTACCTTTGCAGCGGTCGGAGATTTTCTCGTTGTCTATCTTATTCGTCACACTTCTTGGACTGCGATGGTAGAAGATCATCCTAAAAATGCCGGATGTTTTGTCTATGAATCTGAAACGGTGGAGTCCACCTAAAACATACAAAAACTATGGAACTTATCATCATCATTATTGCTTCGGCCTTCGCCTCACTTATCACTCTCTTTTCCGGGTTTGGACTTGGCACAATCCTTACGCCGGTCTTTATGCTCTTTTTCCCAATCGAGATTGCCATAGCATTAACCGGTGTTGTGCATTTGTTCAATAATATTTTTAAGGTTGGGCTGCTGGGTAAATACGCGCAATGGAAGATTGTTTTACAATTTGGAATTCCGTCTATGCTCGGCGCGTTTATCGGCGCAAAACTACTGTTATCACTGACAACCTTTGCTCCCCTTGTCTCTTATCATTTGTTTGGAAAAGAATTTTTTGTCGAACCTGTTAAACTTACAATTGCAATCTTGATGATCTATTTTGCGTTAGCAGAAATTTTTCCTGCGCTGCAATCATTTACACCGACAAAAAAATCTCTCCCTGCCGGAGGATTGTTGAGCGGGTTTTTCGGCGGATTTTCAGGGCACCAAGGAGCGTTGCGGAGTATCTTTTTGATCCGCTACGGATTACCCAAAGAGCAATTTCTTGCAACGGGAATTATTGTTGCCTGCCTTGTTGATTTTACGCGATTATCGTTGTATTCAAAACAACTTCTTTCATCAAACGCTGTGCAGCATTGGGAATTTGTCGCCGCCGCAGTTCTTTCCGCATTCATCGGAGCGTATGCCGGAAGCAAACTATTGAAAAAAATTACGCTCGCCTTTGTTCAAAAAACTGTAGCGGTGATGCTAATTCTTATTGCTCTCGGTTTGGGACTGGGATTAATCTAATGAAAAAAATACTTTTTGTAATTCTGTTTTCAACCAGCGCGTATTCGCAGCACGATTCGCTGTATCTTTTAGAACATCTTGCAATGGGAAACCCCAGCAATGCGGTTTCCAAAATAACGTCTCCTCGAAATTATTTAATGGTGAAACCGCAGTTCGTTCATTCTTACAATCGGTTTTATGGAATTCCAAACTGGGTTGCTTGGCATGTGGATAGCACGTGGCTGGGAGAAGTTAAGCGATCAAATAATTTCCGGGCAGACAGCACGCTGCCGGAAAAGTGGTATCACGTTCATGAAGGAAGCTACCGCCGCAGCGGCTACGATCGCGGACATATGTGTCCCTCGGGCGATAGAACGAACACGCAGAATGATAATTCCCTTACATTCTTGATGTCCAATATCATTCCACAGGCTCCGAATAATAATCAAGGTCCGTGGGCTGCGTTGGAAATATATTCCCGCGAATTGGTAAAGCTGGGAAAAGAACTGTACATCTATTGCGGCGGAAACGGTGAGCAAGGTTTTCTCGACAGCGGAAGAGTTCAGATTCCGGAACTGACATGGAAAACAATTCTCGTATTAGATTCGGGCAGCGACGATATCAAGCGCGTTACTTCTACAACCCGTACGATTGCCGTTGTTATGCCGAACAACAATTCTCTCATCAAGAAATATGAAGATTGGAGAACTTTTCGCGTAAGTATTGATTCTGTTGAATCGTTGACCGGATATGATTTTTATTCTTCCGTTCCAAAAACTATTCAAGCGATTATCGAGCGATCAATAGACTCAGAGTAATCTCTTTTCTTTACACCGTGGTAATAAAAAAATAACCACAATATGCTTTACAAAGCACATTGAAATACATATATTTACGGCGTGTGATTTAAACAAATTCATCAACCAAATAGAGGTCCGCATGAAAGTTACACTCCGTATTTTGGCGGTTACAATTGCCGCTATCCTTCTTCTCACCATTCCATCGTGTCAACAATCCCCAACAGATCCAACGACAGTTCAACAAGTTTCAAATTCTCCTCGCGGTTCATTACAAAAAGTTACTGTAATGGAAGATTTTGAATTGGGAACAAAAACTGCATATGCAATTGCGAATGTAACATTTGGTTCCGGTGTATGGAGTTTGGATGAAGCGTTAGTTGGAACATCAACAAGCGATCCGAAGAATGGAACAAAAAGTATCCGCACACGCAACAGCGGTAAGCTTACCATGAAATTTAACCGAACAGACGGCGCGGGAGTTGTAACGGTGAACCATGCAAAATACGGATCCGATGCGAACACAACGTGGAGCCTTTGGTATTCCACCAACAGCGGAAGTACGTGGACACAAACAGGAACTTCCGTTACAACATCATCAACAACGCTTTCAACAGCTTCGTTTACGGTAAACACTGCCGGAACGATACGTTTTGAAATTCGAAAAACTGATGGTACTACAAACCGTGTAAACTTCGATAATTTTACTATCAATGATTACGCTGCGGCTCCAACGGTAACAGAAGTAGAACCGAACAACACAACAGCAACGGCAAATCCTGTGGGCGCAGTTCCTGCAACACAAACAGGTTTGGTCAGTGCAACAACCGATATTGATTTCTTCTCGCTGTCCGCAACTTCAACACAAACTATTACACTTGGTTTAACTGTGCCTGCGGGAGTAAATTATGATTTGTTATTACTGAATTCTGCCGGAACAACAGTTGCAAGTTCGGCAAATGCTGCCGGAGTTTCGGAAAGTATCTCATATAATTCCACCACAAATGAATCATATTACATTGAAGTGCTTTCAACGTCAGGTTCAAGCACAACAACGGCTTACACGTTAACGGCAAATCTTTCAACGTACGGCGGAGGTGGCGGCGGAACAGATACATCAACATCAACAAGCGTTCATCTTACAATGGGTAATCCAAGCTACGCCGTTACACTCACTTCGTCTCCGACAAATTATAAAATGGAAAAACCGCAATATGTTCTTTCCTATCATCGCGACAAGGGAACGCCGAATTGGGTTGCATGGCACTTGAATGCCTCGTGGATTGGAAGTACACCGCGTCAGGACGATTTTAGAGCCGACGCGACTCTTCCTTCCGGCTGGTATCAGGTCGGTTCAACAAGTTACAGCGGCAGCGGATACGATCGCGGTCATATGTGTCCTTCGGCGGACAGAACAAAAACTGTTGCGGATAATTCTGCTACATTTTTAATGACAAACATGATTCCGCAAGCACCAAACAATAATCAAGGTCCGTGGGCAGCTATGGAAAATTATTTGCGAACACTTGTTACGGCAGGAAAAGAACTGTACATCTATTCCGGCGGGTACGGTTCACAAGGGACAATTAATTCGGGGCGCGTTAACGTTCCAACGCGCACATGGAAAGTTGTTGTTGTCTTAGATGAAGGTACAAACGATCTCGGTCGCGTTACCACAACAACGCGCCTTATTGCTGTTGATATGCCGAACAGCAATGCTCTGATCAGCCGTACAGCAGATTGGAAAACATTCCGCGTAAGTGTAGATGCAGTTGAAGCGGCAACGGGTTATAATTTTTTTGGAAAAGTTTCCACGGCAATTCAATCATCAATTGAAAGTGTTGTAGATAATCAATAACACATCGGTATATCAAAAAAAAACAAAAAGACCTGCCTTCTGTGCAGGTCTTTTTGTTTACGTAACGTTTCTTTTTACGGAAGGTTAATTGTTCAATGGAAGTTTAAGAATAATCGTCGGCTGCAATTTGTCGTGGGAGAATATCGTTCCGTCGGCATGAAAGCTTTGTAATTGACTGTTTGCGATAAAATACAATTCATCGCCGACGATCACGCCGGTTGTCGGAAAATTACATAACGGATTTCCAGATTCCAAAATGATTGCCCGAACAACACTATTCATCTCTTTGTTCAATTCAAATTGCATTACCCGCGACTGCGGACCGGCAGTATTCTGAATTGCAATTAAGCTGTTGTTGTAAAAAGATAAACCATCTATTCCAGAAAATGTCGTGTTCAATTTTGTTTGCAGTTGTATTTGCTGCGTATCCGCAATGGTAATTCGTGTTATCCCGTTCCAATGTGCAACAAAAAGATATCGCTGATCCTGCGAAACAGCAATTCCGTTCGGACGAAATAAGCCATCGCTTTGAAACCATCTATCCATTGTTTTTTTTCCTGGAACAATTTTATAAACGGATTGCTGTTTAGTATCGGTAACAAATACATTTCCGCCGACAAAAACAAGATCATTAAACATTTGCTGAAGCGTATCGTTCAATGAATATTGATGGATAAGATGCTTCGTTTCGAGATTATATTGAAACACCGCAGCTTTTGTTGGTTCATTCTTATTTCCAATTCGCGCGTTGGGAGAATTGAGAATGCCAACAACCCACAAATGGTTTCGTGCTGCGTCAACTTTCATTCCCAGCGTGCTGTATAATCCATTCTGCGCCTCGGTAAAAAAATCTCCCGATGTTCCATTGGAGCTAATAAAAACAATCTTCCGTTTGTAGATACTGCTGATGTATAATCGCTGTTGCCTCGGATCGTATGCTATTCCTTCGGGAATGATATCTTTTTCGGGGAGCGAATATGCCAGATCGCTTGTAATAATTTTTGTATTTCTTTTTGCTCGCGCGGCAATGTCGTTAAGAAGAGAATGTTTCCAGATATTCATAAATCCGCTGTCATGCTCCACGGTATAATCAAATCCGATCACGGAAATATCATCAAGCAATTCAATGCTTTGTCGTTTTTTTCCGCTCATCGCAAATGCTTTTGCAAGATTCGCCATGATGTTTGGATGTCTTGGAGCAAGTGTGTATGCCTGTTGCGCAAACTGTAGAAATGCGGTCGTATCTTTTTCTGAAAGTTTTTTCAACGATTGTTGATAGACTTCCACGGCGTTTTGTGAAAATGCGTTGCACGAGAATAGACAAAGAAAGATGAATATTTTTTTCATTATTGTATCAATAAGCGTGGTGATTTTTTTTACGATAATATACACAACCAAATGCTTAACACAAAATAATATC
>JANONI010000345.1:0-4231 GCA_031420755.1 Bacteroidota bacterium
CGCGCTAAAAATTATCGCCGCCTTCTCTCTAAATATAAAAGGAGGGTTTGAGCATGAAAAACAAATCTTGGTTCATAGCACCTCATTCCCAAGCAGATCATCGGTGGGGAGTTATTCTTGCCGGAGGGAATGGAACTCGCCTTCAGCACTTCATTAAAGCACGATTCGGAGAGTTCCGTCCTAAACAGTATTGCGCACTTATCGGAAAACGTTCTATGCTTCGCCATACGATTGACCGCGTTTCGTCTCTTTTTTCTTCTACGCACCTTTTAACAACAATAAATGCATGCCATCGTTCTTGGGCACTTGGCGATCTTCACGACCGATTACCGCAAACAATCATTGTGCAACCGCTCAATCGTGAGACGGGACCGGGAATTCTTCTTTCACTGCTTCATGTGCATCGCGCCGATCCGCAGGCGATCGTTGCATTGTTTCCTGCCGACCATTTTATTCTGCAGGAAGAACGATATCGGTCGTTTGTTTCCAAAGCGATCGAGTTTGTTGCTAAACATCCCGACCGTATTGTGGCGTTAGCAATTGCTCCGAGCACGCTGGAATATGGATACGGATGGATTGAGAAAGGTGATCGCTTATTTTCCGAAGGACTGTATTCGGTAAAAAAATTTTGGGAAAAACCGAATGTACGGCTGACTCAATATCTCCATGAAAAAAAATGTTTGTGGAACACGATGACGCTGGTTGGTACCTCGTTACATTTTTTGAATCTGTTTGAAGAACACATGAGCGAAGTGTTCGTTTCATCACAACCGATAGCAAATTCTCTTGGAACGCAGGATGAATCTCATGTCGCCGAAATCGTATTCAAAACTATTCCCTCAATCGATTTCTCGCATGGTGTATTGGAAAAGATTCCTGAAAAATTGTGTGTGCTTCAAATGCATGGAGTCTATTGGAGCGATTGGGGCAGCGAATCACGCATACTAACCGATATAGATTTTCTCGAACATCACCATCCCTTGAAATCTGAAGAAGGAATTCACATTGGTTCCGAATAATTTTTGTGTATTGAAACCTATTTCCTGGTAGCATATCTCATTCCCATTCCCTAACTTTACAAAGTTTCAATTAAAATTACCGGTCTTTTTTAGGTGAAAGGAATTGTTGTATGGCTACAATGGAAGAACGTAAAATGATGATTCAAAAAATTAAATCGCTGCCGGGCATTCTCGACTCTATGGTAGAAGGATTGAGCGACGCGCAATTGGATACGCCGTATCGAGATGGAGGCTGGACTGTTCGTCAAGTAGTTCATCATTTGGCTGATTCGCACATGAATGCTTTTCTCCGTTTCAAATTCATGTTAATGGAAGATGTTCCAAAGATCAAAACATACGATCAAGATACATGGGCGAAATCAACAGAATATGCAATGCCGCTCGATTCATCGTTGACGCTCCTTCGTGGATTACACGCGCGATGGGGAATAATGCTGGACGCAGTATCAGAACATGATTGGGAAACACGAAAAGCCGATCATCCGGAAAATGGAATTGTAACAATGGATAGAATGCTGCATATCTATTCCGGTCACGGCGAAAAACATTGCGGACATATTATGGGACTGCGCGATAGAATGGATTGGTAACAACCGATAGGAAATAAAATGAACTTAGTAGGTAAAATAACGGGCATAAAATACAAAATAATTCTCTCTGAGAATCTGAAGAAGGTTGATATCAAAGATTTTAATATCAACGAATCTCCTTCGGCTTGTATTGTTTACGACAGCAAACATTCTTTTGCTATCTCAAAATGGGTCTCACCTAAACGGACACGATCATATCCATTTGAACGAGTTTTTAATACCCTCCATATCTCCAAGAAAATTACAATTATACCAATCGTAAAGGACGAAGGGGCAACCGGTGATAGAGATTTCATACAGTGGGACACTGTTTCTTTAATGTCCTTATTAGACGTATTTGTCATTTTTGCTTATTACGCGAAAGCGGAAAAAGATGGTCGGAAAATTACCAATCAACAATTCGACAATAAATATGTCCTTTCCAAAATCAAAGAGGTTGAACAATATCATAGTTCGGCATTACATTGGAATTTAAGTGAACTGAATACAAACTTGCATAACATTATTGACAAAGCAAAATCTTCATACACTAAAATTGAAAAATTAACAGGTGTAAAACTTCACAACTCAAAGGGTTTGGATAATTTTAAAAATAAAATCGGTAAAGATGTTTCTTTGTTTATGGCATTTTCAAGAGGAAAGGCAGAAAAAGCTCAATCAAGAGAATTTGTAACTATTCAACCTAAAGAAAGTTTATCAACACTCTCAAAAGCAAAGGTTACCATTACAAATTATTTGGGTGGCCAATATTTTTTGACCGTTGATGAGATAGTTGCTACGGAAGAAAAGATCAGTTTAATAGAGGGAAAACATACTAAACACTCCATTCTTCCCAGTAAGGGCGATATCAAAGACGGTTTGTTTAAAATGATTTTGTATTGCAATCTCAAGGATGTAACAATAAATGGAGAAAAGATTAACAGCGAGGCAATATTAAGTTTAACATCTTCAAAACTGAAGGGAAGCATTTCATCTAAAAGTGCAAAAGGTGATTTGACTAATTTTTTTAAGAATAATAATCTTTCAAACACTCACATTCTTCTTGTTGAAACTATAATAAAAGAAGCTAAACAAAATAAATTTATCATTAAAATTCAATACTCAAAATGATAAAAAGTCCACTAAGATATCCTGGGGGCAAAAGCAGAGCTGTCGATTTAATTGCTTCGCTTATTCCTGTGTTTGATGAATTTAGAGAACCTTTTTTGGGTGGTGGCTCAATCTTTATTTATTTAAAACAAAAATTTCCTGGTAAGAATTTTTGGGTCAACGATTTGTATTTGGAGTTGTTTAAGTTTTGGGAGATGAGTCAAAAAGATGTTGATGCTGTGATTGAAAAGGTTTATAAATGGAAGAAACAATTTGCAGAAGGTAAGGAGTTGCATAAATATCTTGTAAACAATATTTCACAATTTAATGATTTAGAAAAAGCGGCAGCTTTTTTTATTTTTAATCGGATTACTTTTTCCGGTACGACCGAAAGTGGCGGCTACAGCGAGCAATCGTTTCGCGGGCGATTTACAGAGAGTAGTATTCACCGTTTACAAAAAATAGGGGCTGTAATTAATGGGACAAAAATTACAAATCTTGACTTCCAAAAAGTAATTGAACAAGACGGAAAAAATGTTTTTATTTTTTTAGATCCACCGTATCATTCCGCGACCAAATCTGCGCTCTATGGTAAGAATGGAAATTTACATAAAGGTTTTGACCATGTTCGTTTTGCTGAGACAATGAAAAAATGTAAACACAATTGGCTCATCACGTATGATGACAGCGAATATATTAGAAAATTATTTTCATTCGCCAATATTATCCCCTGGGATTTAACATACGGTATGCGAAACGTTACCGAGACTTCAAACCAAACAGGCAAAGAACTTTTTATTTCAAATTATCTAAAAAAATTGCCAGGGCAAATTGCGCAAGAAAAACAGTTGGCTCTGTTTGAACCAAAAGTGAAATATAGAACAAAGAAAAAAATAAGCTCATCAACTAAAGTGAAACGGAAACATGAAAAATAAAATTATTTTTTTCTTCTTGCTTATCTTGATCTCCGGATATGCCACTCACGAAACAGTTATACGTTCATCCCCGCGCATACTATTGTTCGGCGACTCCATTACCGAACAAGGTGTGAAGCCGAACGGATATGTAACGATACTTCGCGATACTCTCAACACTCTCGGGCAAAAGATCGAGGTGATCGGTGCCGGGATCAGCGGGAATAAAGTGAGCGATCTTCAGCGGCGGTTGAAAACTGATGTTCTCAAAAAAAATCCTTCCGTCGTTGTTATCTACATCGGGATAAACGACGTATGGCATTTTGAATTTGCAAGCAGAGGATTAACCGGAACACCAAAACCAGATTTTGAAAAAGGATTGAAGGAAATCATTGTGCAAATCCAATCGGCTGGCGCAACAGTAATTCTTTGCACACCAAGCGTGATCGGCGAGAAAAATGATAGAACAAACAAATACGATGCACTGCTGGACGAATACAGTGCGATCAGTAGAACAGTGGCGGCGCAGTGTGCAATTCCACTGTGCGATCTTCGATCCGCATTTGTTGATTATCTAAAAAAAAACAATCCATCCAACGCCGAAAAAAATGTTCTCACA
>JANONI010000346.1:0-2978 GCA_031420755.1 Bacteroidota bacterium
CAAGATTATGAGACGTGGTTGAAGATGAAAGATCATGTTGAGTTTGCGATCATACCGGAAGTGTTGGTGTTTCAGCAATATCGTAAAAATTCCCTTTCAAACAACATTCTTTATAAGCAGAGAATTATCTATTCGATACAAAAACCGTATTACGAAAATATTAAATTATATTTTGGAGTAAACGATAGCAATGAAGAAAACCGGTATCGCGGCTGGCGCGAATACTTTTTCGGGAACAAAGCCGACGCAAGGAAGTATTGGAACAAGCTGGGTTTTACCATACTTCAGCAGCCAAGAGTAACGCTTGCATGGTTTGTAACATTTCTGCCTGAAAATTTTTTTGTGCCTTTAAAAGAATTACGGCTGAAATTTAGAGTATGGTATCTTGCGCATTATTTCTCGGAAACAAACGTACGATTAAGAAAACAGTTCGCCTCATTGATACGATAGATAAATCTATGAAAGTATTGCTCATTACTGATGATATGCTTCCCGGAGGGATTTCCCGCCATGTGACGGATTTAGCGAATGGACTGCATCAAAAAGGAATATCCGTTGCTGTAGCGGCAACAGACGGAAAATTTAAAGCAAGGTTAAATAGTAATATTAGATTTGAGAATTTATTTTTATTGAAAGTAGATTCATTTGATAAAAATTATTTTGGAATTCTACCGAGCGTGTTACACATCCGCTCACTGTTGAAGTCAGAAAAATTCGATATCATACATTCTCACAAGCGTTTTACACACTTTCTTGTTAAGAAACTCAATAAGAACAATATCCATATTACAAGTTATCATAGCGTTTTTGAAAATAAAAAAGCTTTTACAACTTTTGGTGATTACACTATCTGTTGCAGTGAGTCCGTTCGTCAGCAAATGGTATCTCAATATGGATGTAACCCAAAGAAATCTAAAACAATTTATAATGGCATAGATCCATTTAAACTTCACAATGATCAACAAAAAAGGAAAACGTATGACCAACTTGGTCTATCACCGAATAAAAAAATAATTGCATCGGTGGGTCAATTTATTCCGTCAAAAGATCGTGTTACATTGATTATGGCAGTCAACGAATTGCGGAAGCTTTATGACATTTCTAAGATACAAGTTGTTCTTCAAGGCTATGGTAAGCAAGAAAAAGAATTGAAGAAATTAACAAATAGTTTGAAACTTAATGAAGCCATTACATTTGTTGATGGTATGTTTGATGTTGAGGCATTATTCAATATCTCAGAATTTATGATTTTGAATCCGATCCATAGTGAAGGATTTGGAATTGTCATGCTCGAAGCGGCAAGTATCGGAAAGATGCATATTGGTACAAGGGTTGGAGGCATACCAGAATTTATTGAAGATGGTGTGACTGGCAAATTAATTGATCCGGGGAATCCGGAACAATTAGCAGAAACAATGTTTTACCTTTTGAAAACTCCGGGTGAATATCAAAGAATGGGTATGAATGCGAAAAAGAAATATGATAACGAATTCGGTTTAGATAAGATGGTCAATGAAATTATTGGTGTTTATCATTCTTTGTTGTCAAAATGAAAATATGTTCCATGGAAGATGAATTATCATATAAGCAAATAAATATTAGCGGTATTAATGTCACTTTTGCCCCCTATGGGACTATCCTCTCAGTTATCGATGAGATATTTAAAAATGATGACGGAAAATTCATTATTGGCTATGCAAATGCACATACTATTGTTTCTAGTGACAAAGATAAATCATTCAACAATGCGCTGAATGTATGTTCGCTTATCTTAGCTGATGGTATAGGTATCCATTATGCATCAAAAATAGTTGCACCCGATATTAAAATCGGTAATATCTTTCGTAATGCAACCGATTTTAACTATGAGATATTGAAGTATGCCGATCAGAATAAAAAGAAAGTATATTTGTTTGGTTCAACTGACGACAGCTTGAGCAAACTGGTAAAATTACTTTCAGTAAGTTATCCTCATATTGAAATCGTAGGAACATGTGACGGATATGTGCGAAGTGACGATCCATCAATTATTGATAAAATTAATTCCGTTAATGCGGATATATTATTAATTGGGATGGGTCCTCCAAAACAAGAAATATGGCTGGGAAAAAATGTGGCAAAACTACATGTACCTGTGATAATTATGGTAGGTGCATTTTTTGACTTTGTATCCGGTGAAAAAAACCGAGCGCCAGAAGTATTCCGATCGCTTGGTCTTGAGTGGTTTTACCGATTGATTCAAGAGCCGCGTCGTTTGTGGAAGAGATATATCATAGGGATACCTCACTTTATATTCATCGTTCTAAAACAAAAATTTAGCAAGTGAAAGATATTGGTAAACATATAGCCATTCTGCTTTTTCTTGTTCAATCATTGTACACTCAAGTAACACTACAAAAAGAGGAGATGGTTGACGGAAAATACCGTTTAGTCTATTCCACTGATGGATACTCATATTCCGTAAATGAAAATAATGGTAAACGGTATCTCTCTTTCTCCGGAGCAGATGATGAAAAAGAAAAGCAATCCTTTCCGGCACTGAATCTTATTATTGCCCTTCCGCCAAACTCACGTCCAGCCATCACTGTAACAGTGACGAAGCAACAACAATTACCCTCAGGAAAAATTGAAAATCTTACGGCATTTGATAAGGAACTGTATGCTGTTAAAGGATATCTTTGGATTGATAATTATTATTGCGTTCGTATCGTCGTCAATCCGTTGACCTATGATAAGACTAATGGTCAGGTTGCGGAAATAAAAGAGTTTTATGTTGATATAACTATGCCGTCCCGCCGTGGCTGGATCGCAGAGCATCCGCTCAACGAGTCGAGTCTTCGACAAATTAATTTTTCTGTATCAGATGTTATTGATAATCCAAAGTTCGGCTCTCAATGGAAATCTCAACAGCCATCATCTTCAATTGCTCAAACAGATTCGTGGATAAATTATGCTGATGATTACGTAAAACTTGGTGT
>JANONI010000347.1:0-5089 GCA_031420755.1 Bacteroidota bacterium
ACATCCCGAGTATTACGAGATACCGGCACTTTGGGACATTGCCCCTAAAAAATATAAAAGTGAATATTTGGAATTTAATTCAAAAAAAGGGTCAAATTACTTCGAAGATGTTTCAGCGGCTTCTGCAGCAATCGGCCGGCCAGTGGTTCAAAAAAGTTTTCAAGGATTTCCTATGGGAAATTCCATTCCGCCGGATCCTTCGTCTCGACGAAGAAGTTGATCCTGATCAAGTAAATAAGTAAATGCTGATCTCAATCTCTCAGAAGTCTGAGAGATTGAGATTATGGGCAGTTCCAAAAATTAAGTTTTTTTCGCCACTCCCAACGGGATGCCTTTACTTTGTGAAGCCATCCCGTTGGGAGTGGTAAAGTTTTTTAAAATTTATAGAACCGCCCATATGGTGATAATTCTGAAGTTGAGATTTTTCCTCAGGAGTAAGTTTTTCAAAGATTGCGAGGAACGCGATTATTTTTGAAAGTGATATTAAGTGTTTTTTCACACATTCTTAAAAAATATTTTTTGTTTTTACCACAGTCTCCATTGTATATCCTTGCGTATTATCTGTTTGTAATTAAATCAAACCTCGTTATATTCAGGAAAGAATATAAATTATTTATTCACTTTTTAAGGAGCTGTGATGAAAAATTTTTTGACGATTGTAGTGAGTGTCCTTTTGGTTTCTTCTTTGCTTTTTGCTAACAAACAGGATCAGACTGAACAACAGAAACAATACCGACCTGGTATTGTTATCGTAAAATTAAAACCTCAAAATAGCCAGTTACAAAAAATTGATGCGGCTTCAACGCTAAACCAACTTCAATCAAATTATAGAATTGCAGCACCCGAACAATTATTTCCCACAACCTTGACAAAGAAAAAAATGATCGGTGTTGAAGAATTAGAACGCATTTTTACATTTCAAGTTTACGGTGCAACCGATGTTGAAGCGCTTTCAAAAAAAATTGCTCAAGATCCTTCTGTGGAATATGCTCAACCTGATTATTTGATGTATGCAGATTTTGTTCCTAACGATCCATTGTATGCTCAAGTATATCCGCTTGGAATTGTAAAAGCAGAACAAGCCTGGGATATTCAAAAAGGAGATTCGACAGTTGTGATTGCTGTTATTGATACAGGTGTCGATTGGGATCATCCGGATTTAGCTGCCGCAATTTGGAACAACAAAAACGAAATTCCCAATAATGGAATTGATGATGATGCAAATGGATTTATTGACGATATTCGCGGCTGGGATTTTGTGAACATTGGACCTGGTGCAGCAGCTGGTGAAGATTCAATTACAGAAGATAATAATCCTATGGATTTTAATGGACATGGAACTCATGTTGCCGGCATTGCCGCTGGTGTTACCAACAATGGAGTTGGAATTTCGTCATTAGGAGGAGGGTGCAAGATTATGCCAATTCGTATCGGCTGGCACACAGCTTCTGGGCAAGGGACTGGATACACAAGCAGTATGGCAAAAGGTTTTGTGTATTCTGCAAACAATGGAGCAAGTGTTGCGAACTTAAGTTTTGGCAGTGATGCTGTTGCAGCGGAAGGAGCTCGTTATGCATTTAAAAATGGTGTCGTTGTATGTCATTCCGCAGGAAATTCTAACACCGATGTTGCAGGTGCTGTTGGTGCGTTACCCGAAGCTCTTTCAATAGCTGCAACAAATAGCGTGGATGGAAAAGCAAGTTATTCTACGTTCAATAAATCTGTTGATATTTCTGCTCCCGGTGGAGATTTTAGTTCCGGGAATTTAAAAGGTTTTTTAAGCACAGTTGTAACGCCGTCATCATTGTATACATCGGCTTACGTAGAATTTCAAGGAACATCAATGGCTGCTCCATTTGTTGCCGCTTTAGCAGGGTTGATAAAATCAAAAAATAAAAGTTGGACACCGGCACAGATTATGTTTCAAATAACCGGTACTGCCGACAATATCGAAGGAAATTTAATTGCTGGACATAAGGGAAAAATGGGCGCAGGTCGAATTAATGCTTTGCGAGCGCTTTCTGAAACACCTTCGGCAGCATTACCAAAACTTGTCTTTATTGATTACAAAATAAATGATGCAGTTGGTGGAAATGGCAATGGAATATTAGAGCCGGGAGAAAATGCAAAAATTATCGTGACCGTGAGAAATGAATGGGGAGATGCCCAGAATTTAAGCGCAACACTTTCCGCAACACATTGGACAACGAATGTTACAAAAGCAAATTCTAATTTTGGTTTATTCTACGGCATATCAAAGATTGATAGTTCGCAGCGTGGAAATTTGAATGATGAATTTACTATTGCAATCAGTGCTGATGCGATTCCACAAGTAATTCCATTTACAGTTACTTTCAATGCTGCCGGCGGGTACACTCAACAATTTTCATTTAATATTACCTTGGGTTCAAGACTACTATTAGTAGATGACGATGACGGGAGTGTGAATGTTGAAAATTATTATACAAGTGTGTTAAATACTTTAGGTACAGTTTACGATATTTGGGATCGTTCTAAACAAGGCGCACCTCCGTTCAGTGTATTACAAAATTATCAAGCGGTAATTTGGTCTTGTGAATGGGCGTTTCCGTCGCTCGATGCCGCAGATCGGACTTCGATTTCAACATATTTGAATAGTGGTGGAAAGCTTTTCCTTTCAGGACAAGATGTTGCTTGGGATTTAGGCGACCCGACAGGCCCCGAATTTGTAGCTTCAAGTGGTGCCTCCAAAACATTTTTAGAAACATATTTAAAAGCAAAATATGTTGATGATGATGCCTTACATGGAACCCTTCAAGGTGTAGCCAGTGATACGATTGGGAATGGATTAACAATTGTGCGGAATCAGCCAGGACGTGCTTCAACAAATCAATACCCCGACGTTATAGATACAACCGGAGGTTCAGTGTATTCATTTAAATATTCTGGCGGTTCATTTGTTGGAAGAGGCGGTGCTATTTTATTCAGCAAAAATTACAAATTAGCATTTTTTGGTTTCGGCGGATTTGAATCTATTACTGATTCCACTAAACGTGTAGAAGTGATGGAGCGAATGTTGAAGTGGATGTTTGAGTATTCTCTTGTTGTTGATAAATTACCGAGCACTGAAAACACCACAACGCCATATCCAATAGGTGCAGTTGTTAGCACAAAAAGTGCCGTTCAGAATGTTTCTCTCTATTGGGATACCGATGGCACTTTCCCATTTAATAAAATTACAATGACAGCAGCAGCAGGGAAATATTCTGCATCTATTCCTGCACAAACAAGCGGTAAAAATGTCGAATATTTTGTTCTGGTTAAATCTGCAACAGGATTCTTACCGTATTTATTTTCAAAATTTTATGTAGGACCTGATGTCGTTCCACCGGTGATAAGCGTGCAAACGCAAGATACTTTGAAGAATTCAATTAAGTTCAAGGGACCATTTGTCTTACGCGCTCAAATCACAGATAACCTCGGTCTTGATACGACAAACATCCTCTTACGTTATTCGGTGAATAGCGGTTCTGAATTGACTGTGCTGATGAAAAGAGCTGCGACTCCGAACATCTATGAAGGAAGCATTGTGTTTGGAAATGCATTGTTACCGGGCGATAGTATTTCGTATTATATCACAGCTAAAGATGTGGCTTCCATCTCGAATACTTCGCGCTATCCTGCCGTTGGTTTCAAGTTTTTCTTTGTTGGAAAAGAATTAGTTGACAATTTTGAAGTTGTAACGACATCACTCTGGAATTTTGGGAATTGGGGATATTCAATAAGATACAGGGCATCCGGAAGTTTACAGAACATCACCGACAGCCCAACAGGAAATTATCCTCCCAATACGAACAATATTCTTCGTTTGCTGCAAACATATAACTTAAGCGAACAGACAAAAGCCGAATTACAATTCCATCAAAAAACGTTCGTGCATAGTTCGGATACTGTGTTTTTAGAAATTAGCAGGAATGGAAACGATTGGATACCGGTGAAAAAAATGAATGGAATGGGATCAATCTTTGGTTTTCCTGTGAAAGAGTTTGTCAATCTCAATAACTTCGTGGGCGTTGGCAATGAAACCATTCACATGCGCTTCCGCTTGCAATCGGATGGCGTAAACGAAGCGGATGGAATATTTATTGATGATATCGAGATTGTTACCGGCAACTATGTTACAACATCTGTCGCATATCAAGACAATACAATTCCCTACGTATTCTCTTTGCAACAAAATTATCCCAATCCATTTAATCCGACAACGACGATACAATACACTGTACCAATAGCAGCAAAAGTTATTTTGAAAGTGTATGATGTTATCGGCAAAGAGATAACAACATTGGTTAATTCTGAACACCAGCCGGGATTTTACCATGTGAAATTTGATGCCTCAAAATTATCGAGCGGAATTTATTATTACCGCATTTCTTCAGGTTCATTTACCGACATTAAAAAAATGCTGGTCATAAAATAGTCTCGAGGAAGAACTTGTAAATTAAAAGGGATGCTTCGGCATCCTTTTTTTTCTCTTTAAGTTTCGTCTTGCAACTCTCACAGGCAACACTTACTTTTCATTCAATTGAAGAAATTATTGAAAGGATAAATTATGTCGCAGTTCAATCGCCGTAAATTTTTAACTACTACATTGCTCACTGGTACTGCAATTTCTTCGCTTCCACAAATCCTTTCTACACAAAATAAAAACATCGAAGTTCGTAAAGTGGTGTGCATTTCAAGCGGAAACGGTTTACCTGCAACTGCAAAAGCAATGGAAATGATACAACAAGGAAATGACGCGCTGGATGCCGTAATTTCAGGTGTGAACATTGTAGAAGATGATCCAAACGATATGTCGGTTGGGTATGGAGGACTTCCAAACGAAGACGGGATTGTTGAACTCGATTCAAGCGTAATGCACGGACCAACGCATCGGGCTGGGGCGGTTGCGTCTCTGCGAAATATTAAGAATCCTTCTAACGTTGCAAAGATGGTTATGGAAAGAACAGATCATGTTCTTCTTGTTGGCGAAGGTGCATTAAAATTTGCACGACTGCATGGATTTAAAGAAGAAAATCTTCTAACGGACAAAGCCCGTGAAATGTGG
>JANONI010000348.1:0-11471 GCA_031420755.1 Bacteroidota bacterium
CGTGGTGAATGTTTTTTCTTCTGTGATTGTGCGTAACATCAATTACTTAGTTCTTTTTGGATTAAGGGAATACATTGTAAATTTCTTTTCGATGTACTATGCTTGCAAATATAACCACGTTTTCTTCTACAAAAACGCCAATACGATAATCCCCCAGTCTGATTCGGTATGCCAATTTATATCCGGAAAGTTTTTTAACATTCGGTATTTGTGATAATGTTTCCGCTGATTCAACCTTTAGAATAATTTTTTCAACAGATGTTTTTATACTTCTAAGGTTGATCTTATCCAAAATCACGGTTAAATTTATCAAGAAACTCTGTCTGCATTACGATTTTAACTTCTTCATAATGGTTTTACGATTAACTTTTTTTGCCCGATCTACATCTTTCATCATCATAGAAAGACCAAAATCTTCAACTTCTTCTTGAGTTATTAATTTTGAAGAAACACCAAGTTTTCCAAACAAATTGGCCAAAAATTTTATATCTGTTTCGCTATTTGGCTTTACGACGAATGCCCTGTTCATATTTACTCCTTATTTTTTTTATTTAAAGATACAGAAAAATAGCAGGGCTTCCAAAAAATGAATCGGGAACTTTTTACGAAATTCCAAAGAAAAAAAATGTTGCATAATTATTCACCTATCCGTATATTTATGCAATGAAAAAACGTGTTTCCATCATCGGCGCGTCGGGGTATTCCGGCACAGAACTTCTGAAGATTTTACTTCGACATCCTAATATTGAAGTAACGCACGTTTTTGCAAATTCATCAGCAGGAAAACGAGTGGATGAACTGTATCCTCATTTCCGTGCGGTAACAAACCTCGTGTACGAGGAATACAGTATCGAAAAAGTAATGAGCGATGATCTTATCTTTATTGCTCTCCCTTCCGGTGAGGCAATGAATTTTGTTCCGGCATTAATTGATGCGGGAAAGAAAGTGATCGATCTTGGCGGAGATTTTAGACTGCACGATACTCAGTTTTATACAAAATATTATCAGCATGAACATAAGGCGGAAAAATATCTTTCAACAGCAGTGTACGGTTTGCCGGAATGGAACAAACAAAAAATTCAGTCAGCACAATTGATCGCCAATCCCGGATGTTATGCAACGAGTGTATTGCTTCCCCTTCTTCCATTGATAAAAGAGAATCTTATTGAATCAACGGGAATAACCATCAGTTCGCTTTCTGGTGTTTCGGGTGCCGGACGAAGTTCTTCAGTTGATTTATCGTTTACTGAAATAAATGAATCAGTAAAAGCGTACAAGGTCGGTGTTCATCAACATACACCGGAAATTGAAACGGTTTTGAAAGATTTTGGTAATCAACAATCAACGGTAACATTTGTGCCGCATTTAATTCCAATGACACGCGGAATTTATTCTACGCTTTTCACAACACCAAAAGGAAATATTTCTTTTGAACAGATTGAATCAGCATTCAAAAAATATTATTCTACCGCACCATTCATCCGTTTAATTGGCGGTGCTGTTCCGGAAATTAAACATGTTCAATACACAAATTTTTGCGATATCGGTTGGAAAGTGTACGAACGAAACAATCAGATCATAATACATTCGGTAATCGACAATCTGGTTAAAGGCGCAGCAGGTCAGGCTGTTCAGAATATGAATTTGGTGTTTGGATGTAATGAAACTTTTGGATTAACTTAAGGGCAGTTTTCAAAATTAGTATTTTTAAAAATTTAACGCGAAGAACGCAAAGATAACGCAGAGTTCGCAGAGAATATTTACATTTTTAGAACCGCCCTTACGTCATCCTTCAACGCGGTCGCGACAGTCATTCTGAGCAAACGAAGCGCGTCGAAGAATATGACGCGACCTTGCTCAGGTCCGAAGGACTCCTTTGGAGACGACTGAATAAAATTATTTGAAAATATGAAAACACACAAATACAAAAAGATTGATGGCGGTATCTGTGCCGCACAAGGATTTTTTGCCGCAGGTGTTCGCGCGGGTATTAAAAAATCAAAAAAAGATGTTACGCTGATCTATTCTGAAATTCCTGCGGTCTCTGCGGGAGTCTTTACGCAAAGCAATACGGTAGCGGCATGTGTTACGCTTGATCAACAACATTTAAGAAAATCAAAAACAATACGGGCAATCCTCATCAACAGCGGTAATGCAAACGCATGCACCGGTGAACGCGGAATGATGAATGCTAAACAATCTGTTGCAACTACAGCATCCGCTCTTGGTATCAAAGAATCGCAAGTGCTTGTTTCATCCACTGGAGTTATCGGACAATTTCTGCCAATGGATAAGCTGACTCATGGAATCTATGAAGCAGTTAAGCATTTACGTACCGACGGAAACAGTGATGCTGCAGAAGGAATCTGCACCACCGATACATTTCCAAAAGAGTACGCAATTGAAGTTGAACTTTCCGGTGTTCCTGTTCGCATTGGTGGAATGGCGAAAGGTTCAGGAATGATCGCGCCGAATATGGCGACCATGCTTGCGTTTATCACGACCGATGCAAAAATCTCGCATCATCTGCTAAACAAAATATTCAAAGAAGCGAACGACATGTCGTTTAACCGCATTACTGTTGACGGCGATACGAGCACCAATGATATGTCGATTATTCTTGCAAATGGAAAAGCGGAAAACAAGGAGATTAAAGAAGGAACATCTGATTACAAAAAATTTCATTCTGCGCTCGAACATGTCTTGATCGTCCTCTCAAAATTAATTGTAAAAGACGGCGAAGGCGCAACAAAATTTGTTGAGATCACCGTTACCGGAACAAAAACAAAACAGGATGCTGAAATTGCAGGACGCACAATCTGCAATTCGCCTTTGGTAAAGACCGCGATCCATGGGGAAGATGCTAATTGGGGAAGAATTCTTGCCGCTGCCGGCAGATCGGGAATATCATTCAATCCTGCCAAAACGGAAATATTTTTTGATGATCTCAAAATTCTTGGAAAAAAATATGACATCAGTTTTTCTGAAGATAAGGCAAAAAAAATCCTTCAGCAAAAAGAATTAACCATCACTGTCGATCTGAATAATGGAAAACATTCGGCTACATTCTGGACGTGCGATCTTTCTGCTGAATATGTAAGAATAAACGCTTCATATCGAAGTTAAAAGTCAAAAGTATCAAGTCAAATGAACTTTTTATTTTTTACTTTTAACTTTTAACTTGACCTATTATGCCACAATCAAAAGAAGAAATACTCATCGAAGCACTTCCCTACATTCAAAAATATGAAGGGAAAACATTTGTTGTAAAATACGGCGGAGCAGCACAGACTGAGACCGAATTAAAGCAGCGATTTGCAAAAGATGTAACCATTTTGAAAAAAATCGGGATCAACATCGTTATTGTTCACGGCGGCGGCAAAGAAATCACCGATACCGCATCCAAACTCGGTATTGAAACCCAATTCATTAATGGACATCGTTTCACCGATAAGAAAATGATGGATATTGTGCAAATGGTGCTTGCGGGGAAAATTAATAAAGAAATTGTGAATCTGATCAACCAAAATGACGGCGAATCGGTCGGTCTTAGCGGCGTAGATAACAATCTTTTGATTGCTGAAAAATATTTCGAGGATGGTGAAGATATCGGATTGGTCGGGAAGATCGTTGATGTTAACGTCCCATTCATTCACATGTTCCTTGCCAATAAACTGATGCCCGTAATTGCGCCATTCGGAGTAGGAACAGACGGAACAATCTATAATGTAAACGCAGACCTCGCGGCAGCGGCGGTTGCTTCTGCACTTAAAGCCGAAAAATTAGTTTATCTGAGTGATGTTGAAGGAGTGATTGCGAATAAACAACTTGTTTCCACATTAACCGAACAACATGCGCGCGAATTATTCGGAGAAGGAATTATCAACGGCGGAATGATTCCAAAAATAAAATCTGCATTTTCAACGCTTCACTCCGGTGTAAAAAAAGTGCATATGGTCGATGGAAGAAAGAAACATTCTCTACTGCTTGAAATTTTTACTGACGAAGGTATTGGAACGGAACTTGTTCTTTAAATAATAATGTCTATTTCAAGATTATGCCAAAGGCATCGAGACTGTGTCAAAACTCTGGAATTACATGTAAGCGCAATCTTCAGATTGCGAATTTGACTTAAAAACGCAACCTGAAGGTTGCGGGTACAATACGAACTATACTTTTAACACAGTCTCTATCACTTTGTGACAAGATTTCAAAATTTATGAATCTTGCAATCTTGTTATTTTGTAAATTTGTAATCATAAACTCAAATGAATAAAGATTTTCTCTCCGTTGCAGATTTAAAAAAAGACGAAGTATTCGAACTTCTCACTCTCACCGATTCGTTGAAAGTGCAAAAGGATGTAAAACCACTTTCCGGGAAAACGGTTGCAATGATATTCCAAAAACCTTCGTTGCGAACACGCGTTTCGTTTGAGGTCGGTGTCGTTCAACTTGGCGGACACGCAATTTTTCTAACCGACGAAGGTGTTGGTCTCGGCGTTCGTGAATCTGCTGCCGATGTTGCCAACGTGGTTTCACGGTTCAACGATGCGATTGTTGCCCGGGTGTTTAGTCATCAGTTATTACTCGATCTTGCAAAGCACGCAACCATTCCGGTAATCAACGCACTATCAGATCTTTCCCATCCTTGTCAAATAATGGCGGATCTTTATACAATTC
Source organism: Bacteroidota bacterium (assembly GCA_031420755.1). Classification (GTDB taxonomy): domain Bacteria; phylum Bacteroidota; class Ignavibacteria; order UBA10030; family UBA8401; genus UBA8401. The sequence continues at coordinate 4,681 of JANONI010000348.1, forward strand.
GCCAGCATAATAAATTGAGAGACCATGTTAAAATTGCTTACGTGGGCGATGGGAACAATGTCGTGAACTCCTGGCTTGAATTGGCTTCAATTATTCCAATTCATCTTACATTGGCAATTCCGTTTGGGTACGAACCGAACAAAATAATTTTTGATAAAGCGATAAAAACAAAAGTAAGCAAGATCGAGATCATTCGCGATCCAAAAAATGCCGTGAACAAAGCTGATGTGATCTATACCGATACTTGGATGAGCATGGGAAAAGAGAAGGAAAAAACGAAACGAATTTTTGATTTTTGGGAATATCAGGTAAACGCTTCCTTGTTACGACATGCAACAAAAGATGTGATTGTTATGCATTGCCTTCCCGCCCACCGCGGAGAAGAAATTACCAGTGAAGCGTTGGATGGAAAACAATCGGTTGTGAACGATCAGGCAGAGAACCGATTGCACATTCAAAAAGCAATCATGGCAAAATTGATCGGAAAATTATAATTTTTCACTTGGTCGGTCGGTGTTTGCCAATCCGACACAACGTGTCCCTTCGGGAAGGCATCGCTTTATGAAACGCCGACCCGTCAAACATTTTACGTATGAACAAACCACAACGACATTTTTTAATAAAAGAGATCATTCAGACTCAGCCTGTTGCAAGTCAGGAAGAACTTGTTCTATTATTAAAAAAACGAAACTTTGAAGTTACGCAAGCCACGTTGTCCCGCGATCTGGCAGAACTCGGTGTTGCACGCATCCATACGAATGAAGGTTTACGATATTCCCTTAACAGTCAATCCGAAGAAAAAAATTTTCCGTTTGTCGGACGAGAAGTGCTTAGTGTTGAGCATAATGAAGTGATGGTCGTGATCCGAACGCTTCCCGGACGCGCATCTGGTGTTGCTTCGTTCATTGATTCACTGATGAATCCGATGATTATTGGAACCGTTGCGGGAGATGATACAGTGTTTGTAACACCGGCATCAGTAAAAAAAATTAGCAAGCTCGAAAAAATAATCAAAGAACTCATCAATAAAAAACTAACATAGCATAAGGAACAACGAAAGTGAAAAAACAAAAAATAGCAGTTGCTTATTCCGGCGGCTTAGACACATCGGTTATCGTAAAATGGCTGCAGGAAAAATATGATGCTGATGTCATCACCGTTACCGGAAACCTTGGACAGAAAAAAGAATTGATCGGGGTGCCGGAAAAAGCGTACAAATCCGGCGCAAAAAAAGTATTCATGCAAAATCTTGAAAAAGAATTTGTCTATGATTATATCTTTCCGGCATTAAAATCGGGCGCGCTGTACGAACACACGTATCCGATGGCAACATCACTCGGAAGACCGTTGCTTGCAAAAGCACTTGTTGAAGTTGCAAAACGTGAACGCTGCACCGCCGTTGCTCACGGCTGCACAGGAAAAGGAAACGATCAAGTTCGATTTGAAGTTGCCGTTATGGCGCTCGCACCGGAATTAAAAGTGATCGCTCCTCTTCGCGAATGGGAATTTAAATCGCGCGAAGAAGAATTAGAGTATTGCCAGAAATTGGAATCCCCGTAACGGCAACAAAAGAAAGTCCATACTCAATCGACGAAAATATCTGGGGAACAAGTATTGAATGTGGCATTCTGGAAGACCCGATGGAAGTTGCACCGCAGGATGCGTATCAACGAACTGTCTCACCGGAAAATGCACCGGATAAACCAACATTTGTTACCATCGAATTTAAAGCTGGCGTACCCGTTGGATTGAATGGAAAAAAAATGGATGGCGTTTCTCTTATTCACAAATTGAATGAGATCGCCGGCGCAAACGGCGTAGGACGACTTGACCTTGTTGAGAATCGTCTTGTCGGAATTAAATCGCGCGAAATTTACGAAGCACCGGCTGCAGTAACACTTCACTTCGCACATCGTGAACTTGAACGCCTTACATTAGATAAAGAAGTAATGCATTATAAAATTAAACTATCGAACGATTACGCAACCATTATTTACAACGGTTTATGGTTCACGCCATTAAAGAAAGCATTGGATGGATTCATAAACGAAACCCAAAAAAATGTTACCGGAATTGTAAAATTAAAATTGTATAAAGGAAATATCGAAATTGCCGGGCGTACTTCTCCGTTCTCATTGTATGATATGAAACTTGCAACCTACACTGTTGCAGATACATACGATCACACAGCGGCGGAAGGATTCATTAAAATCTTTGGTTTACCGTCCAAAATCTATAACAAGGTGAACAAAGAGAAGTTTGCTAAAGTAAAAAAAGTGTTGAAGAGAAAGAAGTAAAAACATTGTTGAATAGAGAACAAAAAGCCATTGTTGCTGTTTAACAATGGCTTTTATATTTTATTCAAAAGGAATAAGTATGAAAAAACATCTTGCAAATATCGCGATGATAAAATCAGTCATTTTTTTTTATGAAAAGCTGAACTTCGTTGGCTTACGTTCCCAATCACCTACCCGAATGTGTTGATCGGGCGAGGAGATTGCAAACGAGATAAATTTCTATCGTTCTCTCAATTGTGATGAGCAATGAATACTACGCGAGTGGGTATGCAGGGAAAATATTGAAAAATATGAAACGGAGTTTCGTAAAATAAAACGTTCCCAAACAGACAGCCTGTGTGAAAAGTAAAATTTTACGATATATATCCCCGAAATCTCAAAGATTTCGGGGATATTGACACTTAAATAATAGTTTTCACACAGTCTGACTCCTTTGGAGAAGGGTTGCTGCTTTTTAAGAATCAACTATTTATGGAATAACAAAACCGGTTACTTCATCTTTTTCAATAGCAATAATCGAAGACCGATCCGGCATAATGAATAAGGAGTTCTCCTTATCCAATGTTGTCTGCCAAACGATCTTTCCTGTATCGATATTGATCAACACCATCTTGCCGTCGATGAAATAGAATATATTATCCCTTAATATTATTGGTCTATAATGAACTGCCTTAGCACTAAAATCCCATTCATGAAGCCACAAGCGTTTTCCGTTTTCGGGATTGACCGAAGCAATTCCATCTTCGCCGAACACCAATAGTTTATTATTGTGGCTGCTATATGTTGCGTGAATTATTTTTGAAATTGAATGTGTGAACGATTCACCAATACTTACCGAAGAACTGAGAGGAATCAATGTATCATTCCCGAATCCCGATGAATCTTGCGTCAACAAACGTTCACTGTTCCAATAGTTCGATTGAAGATACAAATCATCATACTTCATTTTGCCGATACCGCTGTCTGCAAATTCAAATGACCAATTGATCGAATCTTTCTTTGTCGAAGACTCGACTCGTTGAGCCGGAAACAACGCAAGCGAATACAGAAATTTTTCACTTCCAAAAAATAATTGCTTGCCGTCCTTTGAATACTTTGTGACCGAATAATCATGGAATATCCTGCCGGGATCTGATTTGAATTCTTTTTTCCAATGAATTTTTCCCGTTGATGTATCTACGGCAAGCAGCTGATAGTCATCTTCCTCCCACATCTTTTTCGCTTCAACTTTTTCTTTTTTGGGATCATACTTGAATTCCTGTTTGAATCCGCCGGTTTTTACATAAAGAATTGAATCAATCATTGCCATATCAAAAACAAAACTTCCGCCAAGATCTTCTTCTACAAGCAACCATTGTATTGCGCCGGTCTCAGCATTCAACGCAACAAGATTTTTATTTCCGGGCAGCAATAATATTTTCCCAACCTTCAACGGTTTTGCGAGTGAAGAAAGTCCCCCTTTAAACGACATTCCATCGGCGATCTTCATATAATTTTTTGAAAGAAGTTTTCCATCCTCAAGACGAACAATAATCAAACCTTCGCCTCCACTTTTATTGGAGGCTGGCTCAATCATTTCACTGGCAGTATAAATTAGAATGTTAGCAGTATTCGTTACGCTGTCAATTGTAACAGTGTAATCAAAACCGACATTTTCAAATCCGAACGAAAGCGCACGGGTATCATTCAAGACAGAGAGTGGAAGATTCCGTTGTGGCAATGATTCATCTGCGTGAGCAATAATCGTCCGATAATTTATTGTTCCCGATAGTGCGTTAATGCTCATGAAATATAATTTCAGATCATCTGTTGGATCGAGATATGTAACGATGATATTATTCGAATCGCTCATAATCGTTCTATGAATGAATCCGTTCGCCGGCGCAAATTTTGGCGCAGTCTGCCAGAGCATTTTTCCGTTTTCCAGATTCAGTGCGGAGAGTTTGTTCTTTTGACTGATGATTGCAACCGTTCCGGAATCCGTTTGAGTGATAATGATATTTCGTAGTTCGTCCACATCAATCGGGGCTTCCGCAACAACGTTGTTCTGAAAATTTACATGAATCAATTTTTCTTCACCAATCACGGCGCATCCATTTGCCGTGGAGAGTACAATATTATATTGATCGGAAATATCAATCGTCCGTTGTGCGATAATTTTGTTCGAGTCAAGATTGATAACGACAAAATTCTTCTCAAATATCAACGCAGCAAAATGCTCATCGGGTTCGATGTAATACCACAATCGTTGTTGTTTGATAAGATCGCTATTGGGTTCGGCGTTAGGAATTGACAGGAATTTTTTTCCGTTTGCCATAGAGATCAGAGCGCACTCATCATTATCCAAAAATGCCAGATACTTTCCAATTTTTGGCAATGGAATAAAATTAACCGTTCCTTTTTCGGTCAACGATTGTTCATACGTCAATGGAACACGCCACATTTCTTTTCCGCTCTCCAGATTCACCGCAACATCAATCTTTTTGAAATGGAATAGCAATGTTGAATCGATCACATTCAATCCAAGAAATCGGTCCTGTTCGATTCCTTGATACGATTTTTTCCACACCATTTTATTTGCCAGAACATTGTAACACACAAGCGTATCTTCATTGGCAACCAGATATAATGAATCATGAATCAATTGATGAACGGCGTTCTCACTAAACTCTTCAATCTTAACACTCCATATCTTTTTTCCTGTTGCATTCTCATAGAGCCATGCATATTCATCCGCCCAAAGAAAGATATATTTTCCGTTTTGTATCGTTTGGATCTTCTTCACATCATCCTGCAATTCCGCTTTCCATAATAATTTATTTTGCTGCGCGAAAAGAACATTAGATGCCAACAGCAACAATAACGGATAGAAAAAACGATTCATACTTACCTCTACCATGACAACGCTTTTGTAAATACTCAGGAATAAATTAAATGAAAAATCAGCGGTCGTTTCCCTTCCGAATCGCTGATTGAAGACACAAACAACTGGTGGCTCTGTTGCGATAACAGAACAATTACCGAAGTTGACCAGTATAGCTGTTGAAGCGATCTGCAAACTGCGTGTCGCTTCGTGAACGATATCCTTCGGCGCGAATTATTTGTTGAGCTTTCAACAATCGTTCCCGGAAATCATCTTTTTTCATATAGTTGTCATCAAAAATATCTCGGGCTGCAGACGATGGTTCTTCAATCCGCTGAAGCACGCTGGCGATTGCTGTAGGATCATATCCAGCACGTTTAAGATAGACCATTGCAATTCTGTCGGCATCGGTTTCATACGAAAGCAATCTCGGCGAGATCAAATTTTGATAAACATTATCAGCATACTCTTCCAACTCTTTTTCTTCATCTCCCATTGGTCCGGTTTCTTCCTCAAGTTCAGCAAATGCCTGTTCTGCTTTTATTTTCGCTTCACTCTTTTTTAATTCTTTTATGCCATGACGTTGAATCACGTGAACCATTTCGTGAGCAATCACCCCCGCAAGTTCAGCCTCGTTCGTACACGCCTTGAACATTCCTTTTGAAATGAAAATATAACCACCGGGAACGGCAAACGCAGACGCACGATCGTCATTCAAAATATAAAAACGAAAACCGAGATCGTATGCTTTGGTATATTTTGAAAGATAGTTTCCGATCATATTGATATAGAGTGTTGCAGTTCTATCGGAAACAATTCCTTTTTGCGATGCAATCTTCTGCGCAATACCAAGCCCGATTCCTTCTTCGTGGAATTGTAGATCGAACGGTTTTTCAATGTTCATATAGCCGCGGAACGGTTCGATGGTGAAACTATGTTCGAACTGAGCCATATCTTTTTCCGTAACAACCGGGTTTGAATATTTGCTGATATCTTCTCCGGCGAATTCACTTCCATCAACATATTTTTTGCCAAATCCTTTTACCGCAGCAGCAAGTTCTGCCCGCGACGCGCGGGTTGAGGCTTTTCCTTTTACGATATTTTCATCGCGCGTTTTGCTCCCTTTGGCACTCGCAAAACTATTTTCCGAAAGCCATCCAATATCGTTCTGTTCTGTTTTTACTTTCAACCAACTTCCTTTTTGTTCCATCTTATTCACATCAACAGACGCAGGAATTGCGGCAACGATTTGAAAATACGATGCCGGACCTTCGCGAATATAATTGGTGGGCTGCGTTGTGCGAAGTTTCTGAGCATTGCTTTCCATTACCATCAGTATAGGAATAATTAATATTATCATTCGTTTCATAAATAACTCCTTAGAATAATTTTTCTACTAATCAGCCACAAAAGCACTAAGACACAAAATATTCACAAAAAACATTTGTGATTTACCTGCCCGCCATAATATTTTTGGGTTGCCTGCCCGCTATATTGTTTTTGGGTTGGCAGGCGGGGCAGGGGGTGTTTTAGTGGCAAATATTTCCTTTTTACTTAATCGAATTATTTTGTTGTCATTACATACACGCCGCCACAATTTTTGGGCGGAGGATTTTTTCGGCATTCTTCGC
>JANONI010000349.1:0-5784 GCA_031420755.1 Bacteroidota bacterium
CTAAGTGGCACTGTTAATATCACCGAAGGGATAGTCATTATGATTCCAGCAAATGCATATGACCAAACAATATTTTTAAACTCAACTGGAAGTGTCTTAACAATAGTAAAAAAATACGGTAGTGAGGCAGCAACAGAAAGATAAAAAACAGCGATAACAAAGGCAGCTATTACTGAGAATACTACCGATGTCGCTTCTCCGTGAACAAACGTACTGGCAAACAACAGAATTGCTGCCTGAATTAAAAAAAACAATAGCGATTGTACTTTTGTAAAACCTAAGAAACGTGTTGACAATGAAAGTCTGATGATAGAAGATACTACTGTTGGTACATAGTGATCCAAAAAATTATTAACTACTGGTAGAAATTCTTTTGAAGAATAATAATCATTCTTTGATTCAAAATATTTTTTTATAGCATTCTCATTTACCGTGAACACTTTCCGAATAGAAAACCATAAAAAAGCAAATAATGGAATAAAAAAAACGTAAGTAACAATGGTGTTATTCCACTGCCATGCATCTGTCATGTAATCCCTAATCGTATTTCTCAAAAACATTATTATAACAAAAATAATAAGAGAAAGGATAATTTCAATTAACGTTAACAATTTAAGTAAAAACTTTTTTTCAAATCGGATGAGATTGGAAACTATTAATCGTAATGTCATTGAAAAAAAAGAAACAAGAGACGCAGTAATAACCCAAAGCACAACTAATTGAAATGTTGTCCCGTACGTTTCAAATACTTGAACCTTTAGTGTAATCGCTATTATTCCAGTAAACAAAAAACCACTAAATATCCAAAAGCAATCTTTTAACAACGAAAAAAATATGAGTGCATTAACAATACTAATTATTTTGGCAGGTAAATTAAAAAAAAAGCCTCTGTCATTATATAAGCGGTCAATTTGTTTCTCTGATTGAATTACTACTCGAGACAACAAAGTAATTATTGCAAAACCAATAGGAATAATGTTTATAATTTTTTGATGATGAGAAAGAATAAAATCTTTTGACAGTGATAGAATTTGTGAAATGGCGGTTAAAAGAAACAATGCTACCAGCATTATGGCGAGAAGAAGAACGAGGATATCGGATACTGTAAGACTTGCAACGAAATTCCGAGTATTATACCAATAATACCGTAATAATAATTTTATCATTTCTCAGAGTTATCTGCTTTTGTTGATGCGGTAGTACATTAATCTTTATCTTCAACAGGAATTTTGTATCGCTTAATCTTAAGATAAAGAGTTTTTTGAGTAATGCCGAGAGCATTGGCTGTTTTGTTTCGCGAGAATTTAAATTTTTTCAAACTCTGTTCAATATGTATTCGCTCAACCTCATCAATAGTAAGAACCGATGTATCATCCCGTTCCAATAATTTTGCGTCTGATGTGATTTTGTTTTGTGTGAGAATAAAATCCGAAGCAGTGATCAGATCGTCGTGAGAAAGAAGCATTGCTCCTTCAATTGCGTGTTCTAATTCGCGAATATTTCCGGGCCAATCATACGCAAGCAATGATTGAAATGCGTCGCTGTGAATTTTTTTAACGATCTTTCCTTTCATTTTCCTTTTCAAAAAATATTCAACCAACAATGGGATATCCTCTTTGCGATCTTTTAAGGGAGGAATTCGTAACGTTACAACGTTTAGCCGATACAGAAGATCTTCGCGGAAACGTCCGGCAACCACTTCGGCTTGAAGATCTTTATTTGTTGCAGAAATTATTCGAACATCTACTTGCATTGATGTTGTTCCGCCAACACGCCGGAATTCTCCGGTTTCTAAGAATCGCAGTAATTTTGGCTGAACAATTGGGCTGATATCTCCAACCTCATCCAAAAATAATGAACCGCCATTTGCTACTTCAACAAGACCTTGTTTCATTTGATGAGCGTTCGTAAACGATCCTTTCTCGTGTCCGAATAATTCGCTCTCTAATAAGTTATCGGGAAGCGAGGCGCAGTTTACAATTACAAAGGGCCGTTCTTTTCGTAAACTTTCTGAGTGCACGAGGTGCGCGATAAGTTCTTTTCCTGAGCCGCTTGCACCATGAATGTGAACGATGGAATCGCTTGATGCAACCTTCTTTGCCGTAGCAATAAGTGATTTCATTCCCGAGCTTCGCGCAATTATTTCTTTCTCTCCAGTTTTGCGCGAAAGTTCATACTTCATCAATTCGTTGTCAATTGCCAAACGCCGATGTTCTATCGCGCGATTTACTGTTGCAAAAAGTTCATCACGATTGTACGGCTTTCCTACAAAATCATACGCGCCCAGTTTTGTTGCTTCAATGGCGGTCTTCACATCGGCATAATTGGAGAGCATGATTACATGCGTTGAGGGGTGATGCTCGGTGATGAATTTCAATACTTCCATTCCATCTACACGCGGCATTTTCACATCCAGCAGCACAACATCGAATGGACGCTGCTGCAATGCATTAATGGCAGCAACACCATCTTCAGCTGTGTGGACTTCAAATTTTTTTTGTTCGGAAAGTTCTTCTTTGAGGAGGAAGCAAACACTCGGTTCATCATCAACAATAAGAATGGTACTATTGCGAACCATTGGTTGCGCCTTTACTTCGGAAACTAAACTCAGGAATGATTATTCTGCGGAAAGCACACGCTCAATTGTTGTGAGCAGATCGACCAGATCGTACGGTTTACTAACAAAATCCTCCGCACCTAATTTTTTTGATTCGATGGCATTCTTCAAATCGGCAAAACCAGTAAGCATGATAACTTTCGTATCCGCTTTTTTCTCTTTTATGAACTTCAATACTTCAAATCCATCAACGCGGGGCATTTTAATATCGAGAAGCACAAGATGAAAAGATTTTTGTTCAAGAATAGAGATTGCTTCATCGCCGTCGGCTGCAGAAACAACAGAATACCCTTCCCCCTGTAGTTCACTACTTAGTACATTGCGAAGTGCATCCTCATCATCTACAACAAGTATATTAAAAGGTTGTGCCATAAATTTCCCCAAATAAAGTTTGGATATTGTTTTCAACAAACAATAACAATGAGATAATAGCCAAATGCGGTTAAAAAATCAACAATAAAGTTATTATATCTTTCAAAATCTTGCTCATGCTGCAATCTTCTTGTATCTTACGTTAGATATGGACATTAAAGCATACGCAAAAATTAATCTGGGCTTATACATTGTAGGTAAAAGATCGGACGGTTTCCACAACATAGAGACCATCTTTTACCATATTAACCTTTTTGATGAACTTCACCTTTCTGCGGCAAACGAAATTTCCATTTTGTGCACAAACCCCAAAGTACCAACCGACGGCACTAATGTATGTTGGAAAGCAGTAGAATTACTCCAAAACGAACTCGGAACTACCCGTGGCGTGAAAATTGCGCTCAAGAAAAATATACCAACGGGTGCAGGTTTAGGCGGTGGAAGCAGTGATGCTGCTGCTATTTTACGGTATTTACCAAAACTATGGAACGTACACGCACAACCATCTCTTCTGGAAAAGATTGCTTTACAACTTGGTTCCGATGTCCCATTTTTTCTTTCCAACTCATCAGCGTATGCCGAAGGTCGCGGAGAGTTGCTGCAAAAAATTGTGCTCACTCTTCCGTATTGGATTATCTTGATCAATCCACACATTCACGTTTCAACTCCCTGGGCATATAGAAGATTGTCTGAAAAAAGAAACGGCGTTTTCCCTGCTCGGCAACGATTGTTCGACCAATTCTCGCATTCTCCAATCCAAACGATCTTAGATTCAAAAAATGATTTTGAAGATGTTGTCTTCGATGAATTTCCTCCAATAAAAAAAATAAAAACTCAGTTGTCAGAATTTGGAGCGGCAGTATCCTTAATGTCCGGAAGCGGATCATCGGTGTTTGGATTGTTTGAAAATGAACATTCGGCACAATCGGCGGTAGAATTTTTTAAGAAAGAACATTTTGTTCATTTCACAGAACCGTATTTTACTCCGCCGTCACAATGAAAATAATTTCCTTTCTTTTTTTATCGTCGCTGCACTCTCTTGCCTTTGCACAAACCGTTGATTCGCTCTCTGCAAAGAACGATTCCATTGTAACGATTGTGAAGGTCTCAATCGTAAAAGTAATTCCAATTCCTGAACTTGGCTCGATTGAACCATTCGGCGATCCTGCAATCAGTATTTCTAACAAAAGAATTACATACAACGACTATCGCTCGTTATATGATATTATTGCTGCGCAACCCGGAGTTTTTGTACGCGATCTTGCCAGTCCGGGACAGCAGAATCAAATTGCAGTAGGCGGACTTGATGATAAGAATATTGCAATTATGGTTGATGGGATTCCATACAACGATTATTACACCGGCAGTTACAACCTATGGAATATTCCTGTGGAGGCGATTGAGCGCATTGAATTTATTTCGGGAACGAGCGCAATGTTCTATGACGGCAAATCTGCAGGCGGGGTAATAAATATTGTTACAAAAAACTTTAATAATAATAGAGCCATAACACATCTACGGTACAGTCAGGGAGTTTCCGGATATGCTCATACCGATGCGATGTTCGCGCAGAATATTGCGAATGGAATGAATCTTACATTTGCTCTTGCCCATTATGGTTTTGGATCGAACAAGGAAAATCAAAAATATCGCGGACGTTTCATCAATTCCAACAATGATGTGTGGAACATCCGATCAAAACTCCGATATCATCTGACAGATTGGTTCAATCTTTCGTTCACATATTTTTACAATAAAACGTGGACAGGATTACATGGCGGTGTGAATTTATATAATACCACAAGTGTTTACGATGGTTTAGAGGCATCTGTTGAAAATTTTGAGACGTATGAAAAATTATATTCCAACAATTATAACCTTACGGCAGCATTTTATCCTTCTCAGGATTCAACATTCCTTGCTACGGTGTCGGTCTATTCATCGGACAAATTACGCGAATATCGGAACGAAGAAAATCGGACCTATTTTTTCACTGACAGTATTTTCCAAAAAAGAGATTTCGCATCGAATACAAAAGGTGTAAAGCTAAATTTTGTTTCCCAATATTCTGACATTCGATTTTTGGGTTACGCGGATTTAGCTCGGGTTCAGACAAAAGATATTATCACTGCAGGATTAAAAAGCGAATTGTTCCGATCATCGTTCTTCGTCATTTCACCTTTCGCAACGGTTAAAGATTTTCAAAATCAATTTATGCTCAACGGCGGAGTTGAGGGAAAAGTAAAAATTTTTTCATCGTTTGAATTGTTCGGTGGACTCACACAAAATATCATTAATTATAGTCCGGCAACACCAGTACTAACAACTTCAAATTCGGCGTACTTCGTTACTTCACAAAGAACTCAAGAAACGTACTCGTTAATGGAAGCAGGAGTAAGATTTTCTTCTCCACAACTTTTCTCTATTGAAGTCTCCTACAAAAAGACAATACAGAAAAATCCGATTGTATTGGATACCAGTTCTATTACAAGTTCATATTCTGATTACAATTATTTTTATCCGGGTCAATATACATTTGATGCTATCACTGCTTCTACTCATTTCATGTGGAATGATTTTCATTTGGAAGGAACTGCAAATTATTTAAAGCGACCGACAATCACTCGAAATAATAAAAAATTAACCTTGTATCCCGAAATTACGATGAATGGGTCCATCTATTTTCAGGGACTTCTTGCGAATGGACATTTGGATATTAAGTTCGGGTTCCGAGGAAATTTCTATTCAAAACAAACGGGAATGAAACCGTATGATGAGTTTGGGGTTTGGATACC
>JANONI010000350.1:0-2950 GCA_031420755.1 Bacteroidota bacterium
CGTGTTTTGTTCGAATGATTTTACTATTGTAGTCCAGAAATACAGTTAAAGATAAAATACTCAAAACCCAAAACTCGAATCACGAAAAAATAAATACTAAACGATAATACTAATAACAATACTCATGTCTGAAAAACTATCTTCTCAAGAAATCGTCGAACTCACTGCAAGATATACATACGGAACATGGCGCAAACAAAAAGGATGGAAACCGCTTCACATTGTTGATGCGGAAGGATGTTACTTTACCGATGGTTCTGGAAAGCGATATCTTGATTTCTCTTCGCAACTGATGTGCAGTACGCTCGGTCATAAGAATCAGGCTGTGATAAAAGCAATTGGAGACCAAGCCCAAAAACTTGCGTACATTGCGCCCGGTTTTGCAACTGATGTTCGTGTTGAGCTTAGCAAACTTCTTCTTGAAGTTCTTCCAGCGGGTTTAGAAAAATTCTTTTTTACAACTTCCGGAACAGAAGCGAACGAAGCAGCATTCAAAATTGCTCGAATGTACACCGGCAAAACAAAAATCATTTCTCGATACCGCTCATATCATGGTTCAACAATGGGTTCGATTGCTGCGACTGGCGACCCGCGTCGATGGGCGATGGAACCGGCAGGAAAAATTCCCGGAGTTATTTTCGCTCCGGAAGTGAATTGTTATAAATGTCCTATGCTTCACACGTATCCGGGATGCGGCATCGCATGCGTTGAATATATTAATCATATGATTGAGAATGAAGGAGATGTTGCTGCGGTTATTATTGAACCGATTGTTGGTACAAACGGAATTCTTATTCCGCCGAATGAATATCTGCCGCGATTACGAGAGATTTGCGACAAACACAATGTGTTGATGATTGTTGATGAAGTAATGACTGGCTGGGGACGAACCGGAACTTGGTTTGCCGTTGATCATTGGAATGTGAAACCAGATATTCTTGTAACGGCAAAAGGAATTACTGCGGCGTATGTTCCGCTTGGTCTGTGTGCAACAACCATGAAGATTGCTTCTTTCTTCGATGAAAATTTCTTTTCTCACGGACATACATACGAAGCGCATCCAATTACACTTGCTCCTGCGATTGCGGCAATTGAAGAATTGCGCAGAATGAATTTAATTGAACGCGCGAAAGAATTAGAAAATTATTTTAGAGAAAAACTGAACGCGTTGAAACCAAAACATCCATGCATTGGTGATGTTCGCGGAAAAGGATTGTTCTGGGCTGTAGATCTTGTAAAGAATCAAACGACACGTGAACCATTCAATACAAAACATGACAAAGTGAATGGTGTTCAAACCCTTGTTGAAAAAGTTGCCGCTGAAATGATGAAAAATGGTGTCTTTTTACAATCTTGGATTAGTCATTTTATAATTGCCCCGCCGCTGATCATTTCAAAAGAAGAAATTGATATAGGAATTTCAGTTTTTGATGAGGCACTATCTATTGCAGACGCATTTATTGAACGATAGAGAGTGGTATAACAAACTGCAGGTTTAGAGGTTTGTGGTTTGAGTTTCGATAGGTCATCTCTAAAAATCATTCCGTAGTTGTCCGAGAGTATAACTCTCGGACAGGAACTTCTTCGACACTTCGTGTCGAAGAGCTGTGAAACTAAATTTCTAAATGATAGAACTCGCTTTGAAGATTTACACAAGCGGTACAATTTTCTTTGTAGTAAAATGATGCAGTAGATTCAATCTGTAGATAAAAATTTTGAAATTCCTAAATTTATAAAAGAACCTGAAATAACATATAGTGTTAGATCATTTCCTGATCGTAAAAAGAAAAGCTCAAAACCCAAAACTCGAACCTCTAAACTATGATTTCTATGAACAACATTGCACCCAAACTTTCCACAAAAGAGTACGAAAAAAATTTTGCAGAATTAAAACCTGCACTGACTTCTGTTGCCGCAATAGCCGAAGCGAATCGTTGCTTGTACTGTTTCGATTCTCCCTGCATGACTGCTTGCCCAACGCACATTGACATTTCAACATTCATCAGAAAAATTACAACGGGAAATATGAAAGGATCGGCAAAAACTATTCTTTCATCAAACTGGGTTGCGCTCACGTGTGCGAAAGCGTGTCCGGTTGATGTTCTCTGCGAAGGTGCTTGTGTCTATACTGATAAAGGTGAAAAACCAATTCAGATCGGAAAGTTGCAGCGCCATGTGATGGATTGGTATGTTGAAAAAGGAATGCCGGCATTATTCACCCCTGCGCCAAAAAATGGAAAGTCCGTTGGAATTATCGGTGCGGGTCCTTCGGGTCTTGCGTGCGGTGCTGAGCTTGCGTTGATGGGTTATGATGTAACGATCTATGATGCAAATAAAAAGCCCGGCGGACTTGATACGCATGGAATTGCTCCGTATAAAATGAAACAGGAAGATAGTTTGAATGAAGTGAAGATGATTCAAAACCTTGGAGTGAAAATAAAATCGAATGCGTTTGTTGGAAAGGATATCTCAATTGAAGAGTTAGAAGAAATGCACGATGCAATTTTTATTGGTGTAGGACTTCCAAAACCGACACAATTAAGGATTCCCGGAGAAGATACAAATGGCGTATATGATGCGTTGGATTTTATTGAAGAAGTTACAACACGAAAATGGAAATCTGTTAATATCGGGAAACGGGTTGCAGTTATCGGCGCGGGTAATACGGCGATTGACGCCGCAACCGAAGCAAAACGGCTTGGTGCAGAAGAAGTATTTATGGTCTATCGCCGCGGACGTGAACAAATGCCCGCGTATGATTTTGAATATGAACTTGCAAAAAGTGATGAAATAATTTTTTATTTTCATTCACAGCCGAAACGGATCATCGGTAAGAAAACTGTTGAAGCATTGGAATGTATAAAAACAAAAATTGTTAATGGAAAATTGAAACCAATCCCAAAATCAGAATTTAAGATTCCAGTGGATATGGTTATCAAAGCGGTCGGAC
>JANONI010000351.1:0-2284 GCA_031420755.1 Bacteroidota bacterium
GTACAGTGTTGCAAAAAGTGGTTTGGTGTCTTATATCGCTAACGGAGAAAATCCAATTGTCCCAACTCAAATTGGTGTTGGTGTTACCGGTGCTGGAAAAGAAGGTGTGGGATATGCGGTGGTGAAACAAAAATGCAATACAGTTAAAAGTTATAAGCAGGGTGGAAACCAACCTTGGGCAAATGATATTTATGATGATAGCAAAGATTCAATTTGGGAAAAAGGATGCGCATTAACTGCTATGGCAATGGCCATGACAACTTTGGGAGATACAATAAATCCTGGTGAATTAAATGAGTGGATGAAGGAAAGAGGTTTTAAAGACGGTGGTTTTGATGGACAGAATGTTAATTGGTATGCAATTTCAAAACATTCACAGGATAAAATTGTTGTCAACCCTGTTAAGGACAATAAAGATAGTTTTGGTGATGCTTCAAAAGCGACTAAATTAAATACTTTAGATGGTTCTATAGAAAATTGTAAACTTGTAATTGTGAAGGTCGCCAATAATAAAACAGGACGAAATCATTGGGTTTTGGTTCATTCAAAAAATTCATCCGGTGACTATTTAATTAGTGATCCGGGAAGCAGGGTATATTCCAAATTATCAAACTACAAAAACCTGTTTTGGGATTACATTATAGTAAATAAAAAATAACCTGTGGAGTATTTATGAAAATATTTTTAATTATAGCATTACAAACTTATTTAGCGTTTTCTCAACCCACTCTATATTTAAGTATTCAAATTGAAAATCAACAATTTCTGATAGTTGATTCAAGAGGGCAAAAAGTTGGATTTGATATAGTCAGTAAAATGAGATACAAAGAAATTCCATATCTAGTTTATAGCGATGAAGGATTAGGTATTGATGACGAAGAAACCGGAAAAATTTCAGATTATAAACCGTTATGGATGGTAACACTTAGAAATAGTTCGTTTGATTCCCTCTTCAATGAAACGTATACCATAATTTTACAAGGAGAAAAATTAAATAGTTATTCAGGAAGGATTTACAGTTTGAATAATAACAAAGAGTCTGTTTTTTTATTTCAAGGAATAATCGATTCGTTTCAAACTCAATCTTATAAATTATCATACTCCACGTTAGTTCAAGATACGATTATAGTTAGAAAACTAGTTAATGCCCTAAGTTTGTCTCAATCAATTTCAAGTTATTTAAAGATGACTTTAATCACCAACCGCGGCATTGCCAACAGTCTCCAACAAAAAATAGAGAACGCAGGTAAACAAAAAGAAAAAGGACAAACAAAAGCAGCAATAAATCTCTTGCAAGCATTTATCAACGAAGTGAAAGCCCTGCAAGGAAAAGGAATAACCAAAGACGCAACGGTGCTTTTAATTGCCGATGCAGAGCAGTTAATAAAAGAATGGGGTGCGCAGTAAAAGCAATGAATAATGAATAATTGAAAATTAGAAATTATGTTCCTAAGGAATGCCTTCGGCAAAGGATGAATTATGAAAATAGTAATAGGTTTAGCTCTGTGCATTGTTGCTGCGACGCAAGCGCAACACAATATTCCATTCGCTTCGCAAAACAACGCAATCGAACTTTCCATAAGCAACTCCGCAGCTATTGATGCCGAAAATGTAACAGTAGAAATAAACAATCCGCCAAGTTGGCTTACATTTTCCAAGACCAAAACTGACCTGTCCGCCGTAGTCCCGCAAAGTGGGACGAAGGTGGAAATCCCAAAACTCAAATCAAACGAATCAAGCACTGCGGACTTCACATTCTCAGTAGATAAATCCGCGCCGATCAATAAACCATACACGCTGAAGTTTACTATTTCATCTCCGAGTGGCGAACGTTGGACAAAAGAAATATCTATTCAAGTTTCTGCGCCGGAGAAGTTCGAGTTGTATCAAAACTATCCGAATCCGTTTAATCCGGCAACAGTTATCAGCTATCAGATTTCAGCAAACAGTCGCATAACGTTGAAAGTATTTGATGTTGTCGGAAGAGAAGTTGCAACATTGTTTGAAGGAATGAAAGAGGCGGGATATCATCAACACGTATGGAACGCATCTACAGTTGCTACCGGAATGTACATTTATCAACTCGCTTACAAGAATGAAAAAGGTGAAATTGAATTTTACCGGAAGAAAATGTCGTTAATAAAGTAGTTCCTGCCAAAAAGATCCCGCGTTATTTGCGGGGCTGCTGACCAAATAATCTTTGAACCAAATAGAACTTTTAGTTATACTATATCCGTCCTGCAATTTTGGGACGGTTTTTTATTTATGGAGCACTGAATGCATA
>JANONI010000352.1:0-2349 GCA_031420755.1 Bacteroidota bacterium
CGGTTTTCTGGAAGAAAGTGATTGGATCTTTTCGGCGCAGTATAATGACAAGACATTGATGAGAGATGTCATTACATATTCACTTTCAAATTCCTTGTGCCGACTCAACGCGCCCTATTAAAACGGCATTCCTTCACGAAGTGATCCTTGCGTATTCATGCTTCGCATTGGATTTTGGACAAGTATGATGCTATTCAACTTTTTAGAAAACCACGCGAAATGAAAAATTATTTTATCATAGTTTCTTGCGCTCTTTTTCAATTGTCATATTCACAAATTCAAACTGTCGAAGACCGCTTAACTTCTATTCTTAATCAAATGACGATGGATGAGAAGATTTTGCAATTGCATCAAGAAGGTTCGTTTAACACGGCAGACAACACTCGATTAAAAATTCCCGGATTCATCATGTCCGACGGACCGCACGGAGTCCGTGATGGACTGGCGACAAGTTTTCCTGTAGGAATTGGAATGGCGGCAATGTGGGATGTTGATGTTGCATACAGAATTGGTGTAGCAATGGGAAAAGAATTTCGCGGCAAAGGTAAACATCAAGCACTCGGTCCGGCGCTCGATCTGGATCGTGATCCACGGAACGGACGCAGCGCAGAAACCGGCGGTGAAGATCCGTACCTTAATGCGCAAACCACTACTGCCGTAACCAAAGGAATACAGTCCACACCCGCCATTGCAACCATTAAACATTTTAATGTGAACCACCGCGAAAACGGTCGATTCACGAATAATGTCATAGCGTCCAAGCGTATGTTAATGGAAACAAATGGATTGACATTTCGAACCGCGGTGCAGGAAGGCGGAGCATTCAGCGTGATGAATGCATACAATCTTATCAACGGAGAAAAATGTGCCGAGAATCCGATCTTGCTTACGACAATTTTACGTGAGTATTGGGGATTCCCATTTTACGTTGTGTCGGATTGGGGATCGATTTGGGATACGAAAAAAGCAATCAGTGCTGGCTGTGATATTGAAATGGGTTCCGATCTGTATCGGGTAAATTTGCCAACACTCGTTGCAAATAATCAAGTCACCGAAGCAACAATCAATCAAGCGGTGCGTCGCGTTCTTAGGACAAAACTTCTTGCGGGAATGTTGGATTACCAGCCCGAAGGTGACCCGGCAGATGTGAACAGCATCGCACATCAACAGCTTTGTTTAGAAGCGGCGCGAAAATCAATTGTTCTTTTAAAAAATCAGGACAGTATTCTTCCCCTATCAAAAAATTCAATTTCCAAGATAGCTCTTATTGGACCAAGTGCAGCAGTCGCACAAATTGATGGCGGCGGCAGTGCGTATGTTACTCCATTTTATTCCATCAGTCCGAAACAGGGAATTGAAACAAAAATTGGTTCAAGTAAAATTAGTTTTGTAAAAGGATGCGACATTAACAGTGATGACACGAGCGGATTTGCAGCAGCACGGCTTGCCGCATCGTCATCCGATGTCGTACTATTTGTTGGCGGACTTGATCCAAGTCAGGAAAGCGAAGGAATGGATCGTGTTGGAAGTTCGATCAATCTTCCCGGGAAACAACAAGAATTGATCAACATATTAGCTCAAGTAAATAGTAAGATCATTGTTGTTCTGTACAGCGGCGGAATTTGTGGAGTATATAATTCCATCAATAATATAAAAGGATTGATCTATGCTTTTTATCCGGGACAGGAAGCGGGAAATGCTCTTGCCGATATTTTGTTCGGCGATGTAAACCCAAGCGGCAAACTTCCTGTAACGATGCCGCTGGCCAATGGATTATTGCCGACGTGGAATGATAATATTAATGATGGATTAGGCGGCGGTTATCGCTGGGCTGATGCCAAAAAATTTCCGGTGCAATTTGCATTTGGAAAAGGATTGAGTTACACAACATTTGAATACAGTAATCTTGTGATCAATCCACAATCAGCAGCATTCGGTTCGCCCGTAACGATTAGTGTTGATGTGAAAAATACCGGGGCTCGAACCGGCGATGAAGTGGTGCAGTTCTATCTTTCTCACACAAATTCTTCAGTTGCAATGCCTGTTAAAGAGTTGAAAGGATTCAAACGGGTTACAGTAGCGCCGGGAGAAACAAAAACTGTTACAACAACGATCACGAATGATGAATTGTATTATTTCAACGAGACATCAAACACGTATCAAGTTGAACCCGGTGTAAAAACCATTGCAGTCGGAACAGCATCGGATAGTTTGTTATTAACAGGAACATTCACCATCAACGCCGGTGAAAAGAAACCCGATCTGCGAATAACAAACATTAAAATGATTCCGCCGTATCCGCTGAAAGGTCAAAAAGTGAACTTTGTGGCGTATGTAAAAAATCAGGGA
>JANONI010000353.1:0-7264 GCA_031420755.1 Bacteroidota bacterium
TGGAAACACAAATGAAAGAGCAAATGACTTTGTCTTTTCATTATATCCGAGAGTTGGCGTAAAATTCTGCCGCTCCACAGTGTATCCTGCATCGAACGCGCTGATGATCTTAACCAGCGCATAACCTCCGAGCAGGTAATAAAAGCGTTCGCGTTCGGCTTGCGTCCATGTAGTTCGATTCGCATCAGTGTAATAATATGAATCGTATCCGTGGCGTCCTCGCCAGTTAGAATTTTCCGAAAGCAATATCATAGCCGGAACAAACAGTGCAACTTCTGCCGCTGAGTAGAGGATTCCGCGTTCCCAGTTTCCCGCATAGAAATTTCCCAAATCGATGGGAAGCGGCTGTAATGATAGCACCGCTGCGATAGTGGGATCTTTCTTCAAAGAGAACAAACCTCCGCCATGCTGATGTTGCGCATAACCGAATGTTGCAACTGCAACGCACAATGCAACGATGAATGTTAATTTTTTCATTTGGCATTTCTCCTTTTGATGATTAATGATTATTGATGCTGATGCCCGCTTGCCGAATTTCCGCTCTTCAATTGACTTTCGGAATCTATTAAATACCCACCTTCTATTACGATGATTTCTCCTTCTTCCAATCCCCACAATACTTCAAACCAATCACCGAATTTAATTCCCAAACCAATTTCCCGCGCTTCAAAATGATTTTCGTGTTCCATCTTTACGTACACAAGATTTCGTTTTCCGGTTTTGAGCACAGATGATGCGGAAATAACGATTCCTTTTCCTTTTCGCACTTGAAAGATCGTTTCAGTGAACATATTCGGCCGCAATGTTCTGCCTTGATTGTTTACGGCAATCCGCACTTTCACCGTTCGTGTTTGTTGATTGACGACAGGATAGATGTATGTAACACTTCCTTTTATCGTTGCAAGATTTGCATTCACAATTTTTATGCTGACAGTTGTTCCTGTTTTTATGTTGGAGAGATCGCTCTCATATACTTCGGCAATATTCCAAAGCATGGAAAGATTTGCTATCTCAAACAACGCCTGACCTTCGATAAAATATTCTCCTTCAACAATATTTTTTTGCAGGATGATACCTTTTGACGAAGCGTAGTACGTCATCGTTGTAGGAACTTCTTTTGTCTGTTCAAGTTCCACAATTTGTTTTTCTGTCAAACCGAATAATGTAAGACGTTTTCTTGCCGAGCGTTTCACATTATCCGATTGTGATGATTGATCGTCGCCGAGCGTAATGAGATATTCTTTCATCGACTGTACCAGATCAGGACTATAAGCATCGAACAGCGGCGAACCTACATTCACAGAAAGTCCGGTTGCATTGGCATATAATTTTTCTATTCTGCCGTTAAACTTTGCGCTGATGGTTATTTTTTCTGTTTCCGGTATTTCCAACACACCGTACGCTCGGGTTTCTGCGATGATAGGAGCAGTGGCAACAACAGCGGTCGCAACATTTGCAAGAATAGTTTCTCGTCCGGTTAAACTCAGCATTCCTTCCATGTTTTCAGAATCATCGGCGTTTTCAGAACGATTCTCTGTAACTTTGACCAACGACATTTGGCAAATCGGGCAGACTCCGGGTTTATCGGACATTACCTGAGGATGCATCGGGCAAGTGTACATTTGTTTTTTTTCTGCTGCCGCTGTGTTCTGATATTCACTGTGCGATTGATTATGCGAAGCATCCTTCGGATCGGATTTTGTGCATCCAATAATACTCAACGAAAATAACAGTGATAATGTTATTAATAATTGTTTCATATTTTTAATTCTCCTTTAATTCTTTACCAATCATAAATTCGATATCAGATGCTGCCATGTGCGCATCGACAGTGACCATTGCAAACTCTTCTTCACGCATCGCCAACATTCTCATTGCATCAAGAATTGTTGTGATGGGAACTTGTCCTGATTGAAATGATCCGGACAGCACTTCAACTGTTTTGCGGGAAAGCGGAAGAATTTCGTTCCGATATTTTTCACCGCGTTGTTTTGCTGATTCATATTTCACAAACATTTCTCGAACTTGTGCGGTCATCATTCTGCTCATATTCAATCGTTCGTAATCAATGCTTTGAATAGACGCTTGCAGTTCATCTTCCTTTGCAGTGTAACGAGCGGATGACCACGGCGCAAAGGGAAGTGTAACAGAAAACATTACGCTGTACATCCAATCCGTTCCACTCATCGTTGCAGGAGTCATTGCAATGTTGCGTTGAATGACATCGGCTGTTGTTTGTGAACCGGCGGTGAGCAACATTCCTTGCGGCATTCGCATGATCATTCCTTGCACCATCAAGTCGGGATATTTTTCTTTTTGTGTTGCAAAGATTTCCGCTTGATTCATTGTGATCATCGAATTCATTTCAGCCAGCGAAGGATTGTTGTTCAACACCGCCGTGCTCAAGTCTTCTACGTTTGGCAATTGTTGAACTTGTGCAAGTGCAGAATCAACGACGATCTCTTGCGCAGTATTATTTCGACCAAGAAGAACATTGAGTGAATACAGATACGCTTTCTTTTCACTTTCCATTTGAAGCAATTTTGCCTCCAATGCTGCTTTCTCTGCTTGAAGCGCAAACGCATCGGACTGTTTGTAACGATTCACCGAAACAAGTCCTTCTACAATCGTATTCAATTTTTGAAGAATGTTGACAATACTTCGCTGCGTTTCCAACCTGCGATCCACAAGCCAGAATTGAAAATATGTTTGTTTCACTCTGTTGCGAAGCTGCGTCTGTGTGGTTTTCATTCTGTTGCGAATAACATCCGCGCGTTTTTGTTCTGCTTCGGACATTGCTCCAAGTTTTCCGCCGAGCATAAACATTTGTGAAACGGAAATATTATTCGAGATCGCTCCGTTCACTGCATTTGCGCTCGATGTTGGTATTTGTGAAAACTCAACACCAACACTTGGCGGAGGAAGCGTTCCGACTGATTCTGCTTTTCGTTCTGCCGCAATAATTTGAAATTCCAGCGAGCGCAGTTGCGGATTGTTCTGCAATGCTTCACGCACAAGCGAATCCAGAGATTGCGCGTGAAGTTGTGAAAATTGAAGAACGATAAAAGTGAGTATGAGAAAATATCGTTTCATTTATTCACCCTCCTTCATATAATCAGCCATCTTGGAAACTTCAAGTGTTCCTTTTTTCAACGCGCGTTCTTTCAGTATTACAAAAAGCACAGGCGTTACAATAAGTACATGTATTGCCGAAGTGAAGAGTCCGCCAATTATCGGTGCGATGAGCGGCTTCATCATGTCTGAGCCAACGCCGGTTGCCCACATCACCGGCAAAAGTCCCGCCATACTGGTTATTACCGTCATTAATTTTGGACGCAACCGAAGCACGGCACCTTCAATCGTTGCATCATAAATATCTTTCACTGTAATCGGTCCGCGTTTTCCTGCTTTGTGTTCCTTCAATCGTTTGTCGAGCGTTTCATGCAGATACACGACCATCACAACGCCCGTCTCAACGGCAATTCCGTAGAGCGCAATAAATCCGACCCACACAGCGACGGAAAAATTATATTCAAGCGCGTAGATCATATACACACCGCCGATGAGCGCAAAGGGAACAGACAGCATTACAACAAATGCTTCGGTAAAATCTTTGAATGTAAGATAGAGCAGAAGATAAATGAGTAAAAAAACAATCGGCAAAATAAACGTGATCGTTTGCTGTGCGCGAACTTTGTGTTCGTATTGTCCGCTCCACGTGTACGAATAGCCGGCAGGAAGATTCAACTCATCGGCGATTGCTTTCTTTGCATCTTCCATTGTGCTTCCCATATCGCGTCCGCGCACATTCATATACACAATTGCGCGAAGCTGTCCGTTCTCGCTGCTAATCATCGGCGGACCAGTTGTAATGGTGATATCAACAAGTTGCGACAGCGGTACAAACGTAACATCATCATTGCTTTGTTCGAAAAGAGAAGATTGCGACGGCTTTGTCTGCGGAGTGCGTCGTTGAACTTGTGCGCCGCCCATTCCCGATTGCATTGTTTGTGCAGAGGATGATTGTATTCCGCCGTCACTCATACTTTCCGTTGCTGTTGCCGCAGCCATTCCGCCGGAACGAACAGGAACGAAAAGATTTTTCAGTTCTTCTATATTGTCTCTGTATTCTCTTTCAAACCGTATACGAATCGGGAAACGTTTTCGTCCTTCAATTACGGTTCCAAGATTTTGTCCGCCGATAGCCGTGTTGATAATTTCCTGCACTTCGCCAATACTCATTCCAAATCGCGCAAGCATTTC
Source organism: Bacteroidota bacterium (assembly GCA_031420755.1). Lineage (GTDB taxonomy): Bacteria > Bacteroidota > Ignavibacteria > UBA10030 > UBA8401 > UBA8401. Next base: position 4,264 of record JANONI010000353.1, read on the forward strand.
GCGTTTCGGAATCATATCAATGTAGTAACCACTGCCGATTCGTTCCGCAACAACATCGGCTGCTCCATTTACTTTTTTCAGAATCTGCTCGGCTTTAATCGAATAATGTTCAAGCGAATCCAATCGTTCACCGAAAACTTTAAAGCCAATATCCGTACGCACGCCGGTGGAAAGCATATTGATACGATTGATGATCGGCTGTGTCCATCCGTTGCGAACACCGGGAATTTTTAATTTCGAATCGAGTTCCTGAATGATGTCGTTCTTCGTAATTCCGGGTCGCCATTCATTTTTTGGTTTCAACATAATAATTGTTTCGATCATGCTGATCGGCGCATTATCGGTCGCCGTTTCAGCGCGTCCGGCTTTTCCAAGCACGTGATGTACTTCGGGCACTGTACGAATAATGCGGTTTTGCAACGACAATATTCTTGCAACTTCTGCTGTTGATGCGTTTGGCAATGTTACCGGCATGTAGAGCAGCGAACCTTCATCCAGCGGCGGCATAAATTCCGAACCGATTGATAAAATCATCGGCACAGTAATGAGCAATGCGATTACATTCAGTGCAATGGTTGTTTTTCTCCATTTCAACACTAGGTGAATGATCGGCTCGTAGAGTCTGTTAAAAAATCTCGTAACCAGATTTGCATTTTCCGATTTGAAATTTCCGCGCATTAACATTGTCATCAATACAGGAATAAGCGTAATGACAATGATTGCCGAAGAGATCATCACAAATGTTTTTGTGTACGCAAGCGGATGAAAAAGTTTTCCTTCTTGTCCTGTAAGAAGAAACACGGGAAGAAATCCGACGAGAATGATCAACTCCGAAAAGAAGATCGCTCTGCCAACTTGTTTTGCGGACATGATGGAAATGGATTTGTATTCTTCTGTGGTGAGATGACCTTTGATTGACATTGCTTGAGCAATGTTGCGATAAGAATTTTCCACCAGCACAATGGAGGCATCCACGATGACACCGATTGCGAGAATAATTCCGCCGAGCGACATAATATTTGATGTGATGTTGAAGGCATACATCAGAATAAAACTCATGAGCACAGAGATAGGAATTTCGATCAGGATGCGAACAATGGAACGGAAGTGCATCAGAAAAATTGTAACGACAATTGCAACGACAATGCTCGCTTCAATCAGCGTGCGTTCAAGCGTTCCGACAGCCGCTTCGATCAATATTGACCGGTCATACGATGCAACAACTTCTACGCCGGGGGGAAGTCCCGGTTTAATTTCTGCAATACGCTGTTTAATTTTATCAATCACATCGCGAGCGTTTGCACCGCTGCGCATAACAACAATTCCGCCGACGGCTTCGCCTTCACCGTTCTTTTCTAAAAATCCGCGGCGAATATCTCCGCCAAGCTGAACAGTGGCGACTTGTTTTAAAAGAACCGGAATTCCATTCTCGGTTTGTTTGAGAACAATATTTTCAATATCACTGATCGAAGAAATATATCCCTGTCCGCGAACAAAATATTCGGCATCGCTAATTTCAATGAGCTTGCCGCCGACTTCGTTGTTATTTTGTTGCACGGCACGCGCAATATCTGCAACCGTAATTCCATACGCGCGCATATTCAACGGATTCATATCAACCTGATATTGCTTTACAAATCCGCCGATGCTCGCAATTTCTGCAACACCTTCAACAGAAACGAGTTTGTATCGCAGATACCAATCTTGAATAGAACGCAGCGTACCGAGATCGTAATTTTTCCCTTCAAGAGTGTACCAAAAAACGTGACCAACCCCCGTTCCATCAGGACCAAGAACCGGTGTTACATTTTGTGGAAGTTGTGACCGCACTTGCGCAAGTTTTTCTAATACACGGTTGCGCGCAAAATAGAGATCGGCATTATCTTCAAAGATGACAAAGACAAACGACATACCGAACATAGATGTTGCGCGCACGGCTTTTACGTTCGGCAATCCTTGCAGTGCAGAAGAAATAGGGAATGTGATTTGTTGTTCGATAATTTCCGGCGAGCGTCCCATCCATTCGGTAAACACGATCACTTGGTTTTCCGAAAGATCGGGAATTGCATCAACCGGTAGATGGGCAACGAAGTAAATGCCAAATCCGCTGATGACAAGATACATTAATAAAACAGTGAAGCGGTTTTTCGCGCTCCAATCAATAATTCGTTCAATCATATTCTCTCCAAAGAAAATTCAAAACCCCAATGGTAAATCAGAAAGACAATTCTTTATTTCAATGAGTGCAAAAAAAACTCAATGAAGTTGTTTCCGATGTGAATGGTAGTATTTGAATGTTTCGTTAGTGCGTCTTTTGTCCGTCGCGATATAAGCAGCAGTCGGGAAGATTTGCGTACGTACTGTCGGCGGCTTTGAATTTTTCTGTATCGTGACCGACAGAAGCTACGCGTTGCTGGAGAGAATCAGAGGAGATCTTATCCGAGAGATATGCAACTTTGAGCACCTTTGAAGTTTTGTCCCATTTTGCAAATTTCACTCCTGAGATTTTCATCGTTTTTTCGATGCGAGATTTGCACATACTGCAGATACCGGAGACTTTGAATTCGGTTTCTTTAACGGTGTTGCCTGCAAAAGTGAATGCTGAGAGGAGAGAGAGTGCGGTGATGGTTTTGACTATGTACGTTTTCATGGTTTTTTTCCTTATTTAAATTTAAAATAATCTGCCTGCTGCATGTAGAATGAATCAGTGGTTTAAAAATATTTCACCGAAACGAATGTGAAGTTTGCAGAGATCTTAAATAAGGAAAACCGAGTTGACGATCTGTAAATCTTTATTTGGAGGAGGAGAGAATGGAATTAACGGTTCAAACCTGAACCCTGAACCCTGAAACCGCTCGGGAAAATCTGTTTCATTGGATAACAAATCGAGAACAACTAATTTTTGAGCAAGTGTTGTAACGGTTGCCTTTTGTGCATCATCAAGTTTCGCAGCAGCCACTTCTGTAGTGCAGCATTTTTCCGTCGGCATTTCATCTGCACA
>JANONI010000354.1:0-3452 GCA_031420755.1 Bacteroidota bacterium
AATAACTGTTCTATTCTTGAGATAAATGTCATCTGCTTTAGAAAATTGAACAAATATTCCAACTAAAAATATAAACACTATATATTTCCGATGTGATTTCATTTTGTTCTCCAATAAGGTGAGTAAGGTTTTATCAATTCAATGCTATTTGTAATCTGTTCACCGTGCCGTGCAACGGTGCTATTCATTAAGAATATTCATCAATTTGTGATTAATGAACAAATGATACTTCCCCACATATTCATCCTTTAATATTTTCCCTTTCACAAGTTCAGCAAGATATTTACTTGCTGTTGTGTAATGAATATCCAATTTTTTGCCAAACGCGACCGGTGTTATCATTGGAAAAGCAAAAAGAATATCTACCAAATCGGCTGAGTAAATTTTTTTATGTTTTGTTCTCACAAGCTCTTTATACTTTTCGTGCAGGTCTTTAATGTTCAATAACATTTCTTTTGTTTCTTTTGCCTGAAAATATATTGCTCTGAGCATAAAAAGAACAAATTCATTCCATTCATCTTTTGCCGAAACATTCAGCAACAATCTGTAATACTCGCTTCTGTTTTTATTTATGTACCCGCTAATAAAAAGAATTGGCAGCGAAAGCAATTCTTTGCGAACAAGGTACAGCACTGCTATAATGCGTCCCGTTCTTCCGTTTCCATCCCCAAAGGGATGAATTGCTTCAAACTGGTAGTGTGCAAGAGCGCATCGTACTAATACATCAATTTTTTCATCTTCTGCGTGAACAAAGTTTTCCCAATTGCTCATTAAGCGTGGTATTTCATTTGCGTTAGGCGGTGTGTAAAGAGTTTCTTTTGTAATTGTATTTTCAATTTTGTTCGGCGTTCTGCGAAACTTTTTATCACCTTCCGGCAATAACATATTATGTATGCCCGTTGTCATTCGTGAAGAAAGTTGAAACGATTTAAGATTTTTGTATCCCCAAAGAATTGCATCGTGGTAGTACTGAACTTCTTTGTCCGGTTGTTGCCGTTCATTTTCAGGAAAGAGAGATAACTGCAAAACATTTTCAATTGTCGTATTAATGTTTTCGATTTGTGAACTTGCAATAGCTTCCTTTAATATTGCCGGAGATAATAATAACATCGGATTAGGAATTGAATGGGTATAACCTTTTAATTCTCCTAACTCGGTACGTGCCTTTAACAATAATGTGATTGTTTGTTCGTCGTTAAAAGCAACGTTTGGAGGCAGCTCCGGCAGTTGGAAAGGATATGTTGGCGAAAATGACATAAGAGAAACCATATATTAGAAAAAGTTATTTATTTCGATATATCGGTTATAGTATATTATTTAAACTGATATGAAGCAATACCATTAACAAAGGCATTGTCTCTCTTCAATTCAGCAAAACCTGCAATCTGTTCACTGTGCTGTGTAAGTGTTCCGGCTGTAGGTGTGAATATACCTGAGTAGTTTTTACGTCTGAGTGTTCAAGTAATTCTTTCACGGCATAGATTGAAACCCCGTCCTGTACTAACCACAAGGCAAATGTATGCCTTAGTGAATGAAAATGCAATGTAATCTCTTTTGCTGTTTTTGTCTTTGTGTAATCAAGGTAGTAAATGCCAGGCGGGGATTTTTGAAAAAAACATTTGAAGCCTCACTTTCTGAGGCAAGTAATCACTAATTTAGTCACCAGTTGCAGTTTTGCATGAAGTCTTTAAAAACAAAAACCCTGCAAGCTATTGAAGCAGCAGGGCTTTGTTTTGTACTCCCAACGGGAATCGAACCCGTGTTACAAGCTTGAAAAGCTCGTGTCCTAACCCCTAGACGATGGGAGCTTCTCAATTAACAATAATCAATGACCAAATGAAGAAAAACTGTTAACTGATGACTGTTAATTATTGATCGGTCATTGAACTTTGGGTGACCAGTGGGATTTGAACCCACGACCTCCAGGGCCACATCCTGGCGTTCTAACCGACTGAACTATGGACACCATAGAATAAAAAGCCATCTGAAATAGTCAAGATGGCTTTTTAAAGCATACAAATATAAAAAAAATTAGCCAGCGAGGCAAGATGTTTTCATTAAACCTTCTTAATTCCTTCATTCCACCAATTGTTTATTCTTTTTCCGCTCCATACAGTAAAAAAGAAAAACGCCGCTCCAATAATTACATCCGTAACATAGTGATACCGCATATAGATTGTGGAAATAATGAGTAATGAGCCGGCGACGAATAACCACCATCGAATTTTTGTCTTCGTCGTAAAGGCAACATACATTGCCGCCAATGTTAATTGAGTGTGTCCACTCGGGAAAGCATCGCGATGAACAAAGTCGATCGGATTGGGAACACCGGCAGGAATCCCGCCCCCGGAATCCACAATCCCTCGAAGATATTCTGTAAGAAAAATTCCCGGAAGTTCTGTCTCGATTGAAAAAAAATTGTGCAGCGTGAATCGCGGTCCGACTGCTGGAAGCAGCAAATAACCGATGTAGGAAAGATAGAATCCATATACGATCAGCATCGCACCGGAATCAAAATCGTTACGGTCATTCCTTCGATATAATTCAAAAAATAATGCAACAAAGAAAAGATAATATGACGAATATGCGATCTGCAGTATTTCGGTGATTACTGGATGAGAGAATTGATATATCCATTGAGTAGGATCTCCTTGAAAAATAAAACGATCAATCGCAATAAGGATATCATCATAATCTCGTTGATGAATAGAATGATTGATAGATGATGTCTGTGTATAGATCAGCAGAATGCAGGGAACGAGATACCAATCCCGGAAGAGAGTGACGATTGAATTGCCGGTGTTCGGTTTACTATGAACGTACCATGAACTGAATACGATCGACACGATCAATGATGCATTCAATGCAACAAGGAAGAACCATTGCTGAATTCGCGAAGAAAATATTACTTCAAGAATGCTTAATGCAGCAATGAATGTAAGTGTGATAAAATCCGAAGATCTAAAGAAGGAGATTCTTTTCATTAAAAAACATTACGTAAGCAGTGAAATAAACAGAGTTGCTAAACCGAGGAACGAAAAAAATCCGAAGACATCGGTGAATGTTGTAACAATAACTGCCGACGCAAGCGCCGGATCGATCTTCAACCATTTTAACGTGAGGGGAATTAGTGTTCCCATGGTTCCCGCAACGAACATGTTTGTTATCATGGCAAGACAAATAACAACACCGAGCATTGCTTTACCGGTTGTAATTCCAATGATAACACCTGTTAAAATTCCATTGGTAAGACCGTTCAAAAGACCTATTTGTATCTCTTTGATAAGAATCTTTACTCTATTTTCCAATGTCGTTCCCGCCAGCCGATTGAGCAGCAGCGCCGCTGAGGAGGTGTTGCCAATGCCCATTTCGCCCAGCGCCATGACATTACCCGGCAAGTCTTTGACGATGGCCGCACCGGCCGACAGGGCAGCCTGCAACTGCTCTGCCGA
>JANONI010000355.1:0-1860 GCA_031420755.1 Bacteroidota bacterium
TCCACCTCCCCACACACGCAACATATTCATATTTGCATCGCGCGACATCGTCAATAATCGTTCATAGGTTGAATCGGGAATTCTGGGAATAAAATTATCGCTCGGAATCCAATCGGCACCTTTGCAGAATATTTTTTCTCCGTTCAATTTAATGATGAATGATTTTCCCTCACTGTCTTTTTCCTGTAAAAGTTTTATGGTGCGGATTCCGAACGTCGTAGCAACTTCAGATGTTGCTCCATCATTATTCTGAAGGATAAATGTCGCTTTGTAGAGCGGCTGCTCGCCGTATCCATTAGCCCACCAGATGTTCGGATTGGCTATCTTTAATTTGAACCGCAATGAGGAGGAAGTTGCACGGTTGATAATTTCTTCTGAATAATTTATTCCTTCAATTTTGGTAATTATTTTTACTGGAGATTTGAAATGTTCAATATCAACGGAAACTTCGATCGTTGCTGAATTTTTCTTCAACTCAAGAGTTTTTACGAACGGATTTCTCAGTACGGGACCGGATGATAATTCCAGATAAATTGATCTCCATATTCCAGACGTAGTAAGTTTTGGTCCCCAATCCCAACCGAATGAATATTGCGCTTTCCGCACATATACACGGTGAGATTCCAGCGCAACTTGAAGTGTTCCGTGTTTTTTTTCTAATTGTTTCGATCGATCGACAGGCGAATCAAAATGAATTTCAATCGTGTTGTTTCCCGCTTTCAAATACCGCTTCACATCAACACGATGTTCAACATACATATCCTCTGTTGTTGCGACAGATTTGCCATTGATAATAATTTCCGCATACGTATCCAATCCTTCCGCAACTAGAATGATGTGTTGTTCTTTCAACACCGCTGCATCAACATTAAACTCACGACGATACTGCCATTGAAGATTTTCAATCCACTGAACATCATTTTCATTCATTCGATAGTATGGATCGGGAATTATTTTTTGAGCAAGCAGATCGGTGTGGATCGTTCCGGGAACTTGCGCCGGTATCCATTCCAATACACGTTGATGATCCGCGGGCAATAATTTATACGCATCATTTGCTTTAACATTCCAGGAACCATTTAATTCCACTCGCTTCATTCAACTTACCTCATTAACACAAGTTTTTTTATAAACGTTTGAGAATTAGCGGTCATAACGCAAAAATAGATGCCGCTTGCGCTTTTTTCTGCATTCCATCGCCGTTCAACAGTACCGCTTGGTAAAAATCCATCAACAAGTTTTGAGACTTCTCTTCCCAACACGTCAAAGATTTTTACAGTAACGTGGCCGCTTGAGGAAAGAGACATCCGTATGACGGTTGAGGGATTGAACGGATTCGGATACACATCTAAAGCCATTGTCGTTGGAACTGTAATCGGGGTATTATTATTTACCGAAGTCAACCGCGAAGAAAATGCCGTGATTTCGTCAACAGATAAACCGTAATCAAAGAAACGAATATCATCCAGCACGCCGTTAAAGTTGGAAGTATTGTCATTCGGCAACACCTGACCGATTGTGAGATCAAATGTAGTTTGCCGGATTGCCCCGCTCCACGGAACAAAGGCATCAAGTTCACCATTCAAAAATATTTCCATATCTGAACCATTGTAGATCACGGAAACATTGTAGAGCGAATCGAGCATCAACTCCGATTCCGAATCAAGATCCTTTATTTTCAACTCGTTTAATGCGGATGTATTGATCGTCCAACGAAGCCGTTTGTTGGAGATGGAAACTTTCCATCGGTTCAAATAATTACCGTGCGAGATCGGATATTGTTCCCGATTATAAAATGCACCGACCGTCATCCAGAAATTTGCCGCAATAGCATTTTGTGTATTCAATCCGGTGTCATTT
>JANONI010000356.1:0-3592 GCA_031420755.1 Bacteroidota bacterium
TGTCCGTTCAGTTCGTTGTATTCTTTATCGAACGTTCCGCCGGTAACGAATATTTTTATTGGCATAATGGTAGTAGTTGGTAAGAAATTGCCACTCCCAAAGGGATGGAGACTGTGTCAAAAGTCAAATTTTGTGAAACACATCCCCGAAATCTTTGAGATTTCGGGGATATTAACGCTGAAAAAATAGTTTTGACACAGTCCTCGATGCCTTCACAAAGTAATCCTTTGGATCGGCAAGAGTTGACAAAGAATAATTGTGATAATGTAATCCGAGTTTGAGAGAATATCAACGCTTACGATTTTTTTTGTTGTTCTAACAGCACACGAATCGCTTTCATTTCATCCTCAATCCTATCCATCTGTTCGTTATGATTTGTCCACACCTCACTCCGTTTAATCGATTGGCGTTCAGCCATTTGTGCCGCGCGGACAACTCTATCCATAAAGAAACCAAAAAGCCACACACCGATGAATCCGAGCGGAACGATCACAATCAGCAGAGAACGCAGTCGAGGAATACCGAAAAATATCTGGAGTTTATCACTGGCGGCGATGATTAACAAGGTAAAATTGAGAATGACAAGGAACGATTGCCCGAGATCGAATCGGTATTTTTGTGCGAAGAAAATCTCGCGCCATCGAGCAAGGCGAACGCGAAATGAATGGTGATCATTGTTTTGCTGTGCCATAATAAATCTCCTTTGGTGTAAGAAATGTTGCGAGAAATTTAAATTGTTTTATTCAACCTAATCAAATTATGTAAAACAAAAAAGCGCGGATTTTTTTCCGCGCTTTGTTCTAACTTCTAACAATCTGCTATCTAAATATCTTTCTTAATACTTCACATCACCTTGCCGTTCTTTTGCTTTTGCATCCCATACGGGAAGAATTTTTTTCTTCCATTCCGCTTTTTCTGCTTCAAGTTTTTTCATGTCAAGTCCGATGTATGCCTGAGCTTTCGCTTTTGTGGAAAGATCGGGAAACGGAACTATTGGCGATGCGTTATGTTTAATCAGCACTTGGGTAATAAATCTTCGTGCTTCTTCCGCTTTTTGAATTGACGTTCCAAGCACTCGCGCTGCTTCGAGCGGTGAATGGAATCCAACGCCGTTTGCCGAAGAAACCCAATCCCATCTCCATTGTGCGTGTCGGATAAATTTGAGTGCAGGAACAAGTTCGGCAGAATCTGCGCCTGCTTTGTAAGCGGCGGCAGCTTCAACGTGTGCGGCAACCAACGCTTTTTCAGCAATCAGTTTTAATTCGGTGATCTTATCCTGTCTGTCGGTTACATTCTTGGTGAGGGTTGCCTCGCTTTCACGATGGCAGACCTGACATGAACCGGCAATGTTTTCCAGCGGCGAGCCCATTTTGTGATTGGTGAACTTTACTCCTCCTTCATTTTTGTACGGCATGTGGCAATCAGCGCACGACACACCGCGTTCAGCATGAATACCGGTGCGGTATAATTCATAATCCGGATGCTGAGATTTGATAATCGGCGTTTTGCTAAGTTTGTGAACAAAATCAAAATGGTTTATCTCATCATAATATTCTTCCATCTTGTCTGCCGAAAATCCTTTATCCCACGGGAACGTGAGATATTTCTCTACTTTTCCTTTGAAATAATATTCCACATGACATTGTGCGCAGACGAGCGAACGCATTTCCTGCCGCGTTGCATTATTAATATCTTTTCCCTGCCGCTGAAATGCCTCGGCAAGAGCCGGACGTGTGATGCGTAAGTTCATCGTTTTCGGATCGTGACAATCCTGGCAGCCGATATGGTTGGATATTTCCGGACCGAGTGAATCCATTTTTGCTTTATAAAAATTTCCGGCTCCCATAGTATTGATCAACCGTGGAACATCGGAACTTTTACACGTCCAACAGGTTGCGGGCTGCGGAACGCCGCTGCGGAGAGAATTGTGCACATCGGTAATAGCATAGTAATGTCCGCGACCTTGGTTATAACTGCGCGAGAATGCATTTCCGGCAAAGAGCACAATATTAAGCGCATCTTCTTCCAGCAAGTCGCGCGTTTGCGATCCGCCATATTTGCTATGGAAGGATGTATCCCGGGTGCTTCGGTATGTTTCAAACTGTCGAGGAAAATTTTCTCCCCACACTTCGTTGCGCGGTTCCCAATCGGCAATCGGTTTCACTGTTTGATACTGCATCATCGCTTCGCTGCGGCGTTCCATAATTGATGCGCCAAGCCAGCCAATAAGAAATACAATAACAATTGTTCCGCTGAATAATACCCATGCAAGCCACGGTTTTTTTTCAATGATCTCAGAAAGTTTCATAGTGTGCTCCTCTTACAATGTAATGTAGTATTGTGTTGTATAATGTTTGTTTACTTTTTAGACACATCTTTGATTAACCATTCCGGTATAATCGAAGAAGGAATAGGAACTCTGGCATCTGGAACCGAGGACAAACTGTTTACTCGTCCGTGCGGTGTTTCGCGGTGGCAATCCCAGCATAATTTTCCTCCGCCATGTTTTACTTCATCCAACGTAACAAATTTTTCTTTTACATTCTGCGTTTGGTGTGTATGGCAGCGAATGCAATTTTCCTGCACAACAGAAGCTCCCGCATCGTGAATGCGGATAACCTGCGGTTCCATTCTGAATGTGAACATGAACGAATGGCGCGCACCATCCATTGCTTTAAAGAGAAATTTGCTGACCAGATTATCATGCGGAACGTGACAATCGTTGCATACAGTAACTCGTGCGTGACTGCTTCGTTCCCACGTTGCGAACTGCGGTGCCATTACGTGGCAGTTCATACATGCTTTCGGATCGTCTGAAAGATACGAAGTTGCATTGCCAACGTGAATGGCAAGAGCGCCAAAACCAACGAGCATTCCGCTTGCAACAAACACCGGAATGCGCCATTCTTTCGGTGGGCGGAAAAAGTTTCGAATTTTTTGAATTGTGTTAATCATAATTTACCCTAATGGAAAATCTTGCCAAATCTTCCGCCAAAGGCGGACAAGTAAAGACTTTGCAAAATTATTTGCCACAAGAACTTCTCTGTGCGCTCTGTGGCAATAGTTTTTAATTAAAAAGTTACTTGGGTTGTGAAATACGACCACAGTCCAACATCACTTCCGCCAAACGCCTTTCGGATATGTGTATCGGGAATAAATGCGCCAACACCGCACTCGAAACCTAACACTTTATTATATTTGTAATTTGTTACAATATCAACTTCTTGACCAAGATCTTTTTTATTGTGCGGCGCCGCTGTAGAATGATTTTCCATTGTGGTAAAGCTATGCGCTGTTATTTGAGTTTTTGCATTATCATTCCACGTTATACCTGCGCGCAGATATAAATCCATCAATCCACGATTAAATGTTTGAACCGGGAAATTGATAAAATAATCCATGTAGCCGTAATATCTATGTCCCGTTGCATAATTTGCAGTGAATGTATTGAAATCTTTTCCTGTCGAAGATGTTCCCGAAATAATATCGGCATGTGCGCTGATGGATGATAACATAGAACCTTGCATTGCATAACCAACCATTGCTGCCGCTGTATAAGCGGAAACATTCGCCCCTTTATTCGATCCGAGCT
>JANONI010000357.1:0-2508 GCA_031420755.1 Bacteroidota bacterium
GATGCTTTGTGTTTGATCAATACTTGTGTAATGAATCTTCGCGCCTCTTCTGCTTTTTGGATTGACGTTCCTAGTACGCGCAACGCTTCAAGCGGTGAATGGAATCCAACTCCGTTAGCAGAACTTACCCAATCCCAACGCCATTGTGCGTGACGAATAAGTTTTAATGCAGGAACAAGTTCTGTTGAATCTGCACCAGCTTTGTATGCAGCAGCAGCTTCAACATGCGCAGCTACAAGAGATTTTGCTGCTATTGTTTTTACTTCCATTACTTTGTCTTGTCTGTCATATACATTTTTTGTAAGCGTTTGTTCGCTTTCACGATGACACACCTGGCAAGAGCCGGAGATATTTTCCAATGGAGAAGTGATTTTATGATTGGTGAATTTTACACCACCTTCGTTTTTGTACGGCATATGACAATCAGCGCACGAAACCCCTCGTTCAGCATGGATACCTGTGCGGTATAATTCATAATCGGGATGTTGAGATTTGATGATCGGTGCTTTGCTGAGTTTGTGTACAAAATCAATATGTCCGACAGAATCATAATACGCTTCCATTGCGTCAGCGGAAAAACCTTTATCCCACGGGAAGGTGAGATATTTTTCGATTTTTCCTTTGAAATAATATTCCACATGACATTGCGCGCAGACGAGTGAACGCATTTCCTGCCGCGTTGCATTGTTGATATCTTTTCCTTGTCGCTGCCACGCTTCCGCTAGCGCAGGACGCGTGATGCGTAAGTTCATCGTCTTCGGATCGTGACAATCCTGACAGCCAATGTGGTTGGATATTTCCGGACCGAGGGAATCCATTGTTGCTTTATAAAAATTCCCGGCCCCCATTGTATTGATCAACCGTGGAACATCGGAACTTTTACACGACCAGCAGGTTGCCGGCTGTGGAACTCCGCTGCGGAGAGAATTGCGCACATCGGTAATAGCATAGTAATGCCCGCGAGCTTGGTTATAACTGCGCGAGAACGCATTTCCGGCAAAGAGCACAATATTAAGTGCATCTTCTTCCAGTAAGTCGCGTGTTTTTGATCCGCCATATTTGCTATGGAAGGATGTATCGCGTGTGCTTCGGTATGTTTCAAATTGCCGAGGGAAATTTTCTCCCCACACCTCGTTGCGCGGCTCCCATTCAGCGATTGGTTTTAAAGTTTGATATTGCATCATCGCTTCGCTGCGGCGTTCCATAATGGATGCGCCAAGCCAGCCGACGAGAAATACAACAACAATAGTTGCGACAAATAATATCCACGCAACCCACGGTTTTTTTTCTACGAGTTCGGTTATTTTCATAATTGCTCCTTGTTGAATTAAAAAACGCTTTGATAGATCGACGTTAATGCCGGTCTATCCTTTATTCCTTTAAATATTTTTTCATCCAATCCGGTGTAATGGAAGAAGGAATCGGCACACGAGCATCCGGCACAGAGGCAAGACTGCTCACTCTTCCGTGCGGAGTTTCACGGTGACATTCCCAGCATAAACGACCTGCGCCGTGTGTGTAATTTTCTCCCGTGACAAACTTTGCATCGATCTTATCGATGAGTTGTTCGTGACAACGTTTGCAATTTTCCTGTACCACATTCAGTCCTGCTTGTTTGATGTGAATGACCTGCGGCTCTAACCGGAAGGTGAACATGAACGAATGCCGCGCTCCGTCCATCGCTTTGAACACAAATTTGCTGATGATATTATCGTGCGGAACGTGACAATCGTTGCAGACGGCAACGCGCGCATGACTTCCGCGTTCCCATGTTGCATACTGCGGCGCCATTACATGGCAATTCATACATGCTCTCGGATTATCGGAAAGATACGATGTTGCATTGCCGACATAGAGTGTAAGGAATCCGAGTCCGATCAATATTCCTGTAAGAATAAAAACAGGAATTCTCCACTGTTGAGGAGGTCGAACGGTAGATCGTAATTTATGAATAGCGTTGAAAATAGATTTCATAAGTATTCTAAAAATTTATTTGTGTAGTTAAATATCCCCACATTGCAACATCAGAACCGTTAAAGGCAGCTTTGTTGCGCATGATGGTGTTGGGTACAAAGGCGGAAAGCCCGAGTTCGAATCCTAACGCCTTATTATATTTGTAATTTGCAATAATATCAACTTCCTGACCAATATCTTTTTTATTGAGCGGCGCAGCTGCTGAAAGATTTTCCATTGTGGTAAAGTTATGCACTGTTACTTGAATTTTTGCATTGTCATTCCACGTTATACCTGCGCGTACATATAAATCCATTAATCCACGGTTAAATGTTTGAACTGGGAAATTGATAAAATAATCCATGTAGCCGTAATATCTATGTCCCGTTGCATAATTTGCAGTGAACGTATTGTAATCTTTTCCTGTCGAAGATGTTCCCGAAATAATATCGGCATGTGCGCTGATGGATGATAACATAGAACCTTGCATTGCATAACCAACCATTGCTGCCGCTGTATAAGCGGAAACATTCGCCCCTTTATTCGATCCGAGCT
>JANONI010000358.1:0-1778 GCA_031420755.1 Bacteroidota bacterium
TTTGACAGTCGCATTGTTTGCCGGAAAACGCCGCAAAACAAAACTGATCGACATCGTTGAACTTAATCCTAAATATGACGTTGACGGACGCACCGCAAAACTTGCCGCAATTGCAATAATGTATTTTCTTACCGGCGTTGCGAACCGATGAATGAATCTCACACAAAGACACCAAGAATAAAAAAATGTGTCTCATTCCGTTATAATCCTAAACGAAATCTGCCTGTGTGTTGAACATTGCGATGAGAGTACATAAAAAACGCGAACAAAGGTTCGCGGTTTCGTATTTTTTTTCTGTTACGTTTAAGCTTTTGCCGATCTTAACGTTAACACTGTAATCTCAGATCGTGCACCAACTCTAACCGGTGGTCCCCAATATCCTGTCCCTTTACTTACATACGCCCACGTTCGATTGTTATACAGATTCAATCCTTTAATGAACGGCTGACCAATTGTTGCAATTAAATTCCACGGAAAAAATTGTCCGCCGTGCGTATGTCCTAATAGCACAAGATCAATATCGAGATCGTTGATCTGGAACAATGTGCGCGGCTGGTGAGCCAATAAAATTTTTGCTGAATCATTCGGCGCACCGTTCAATGCTTTTGTCGGATCAGATTTATGGATTGGTGAAAAACTTCCGCCGCCATAATCTGTTACACCTGCAAGAACGAATGAAGCACCATTCTTTGTGATCGTTCGATGTTCGTTCATCAACACATCGTATCCCATCGTACGCGCGTGAGTTACCCACGCATCCGCACCGGAATAATATTCGTGATTTCCGGTAACGAAGAATTTTCCGTACGGCGCATATATTTTCTCAAGCGGTTCTAAGTCGTTCTTTAAATGCGGAACGGAACCGTCCGCCATATCACCGGTGAATGCGATCAGATCTGGTGATAATAATTTTATTTCTTCTGCAATCGTTTCAATAAAATCACGTTTAATCGTCAATCCGGCGTGAATATCGCTGATCTGTACGATCCTGAATCCGTCTAATTCTTGCGGAAGTTTTGCAATCGGAATATCGATATTCACAATTCCCGGTTTCTTCCGCGCTTCGTACACACCGTACGCGGTCAAAGTTCCGGCAACACCAAGCACGCCAAGATTTGTCGTCTGTAAAAGAAACTCTCTTTTTGCTGCATCGAATGTCTGCGGAGAAGTAGAGAGAAGCGAAAATAATTTCTCTCCGCCGAATCCAATCAGCCACGCAATATCTCGAAAGAGAAGCGCAACAAAAACGAACGATAAAAATCCGAGCGAAATATATCCGATCCATGAAAGCGCATCGCTGTATTTTTCCGCGAAGCGCATAAAAATAAAAGTACTGAACGGAATAAGGAACATCAATGCAAGCCCGATCCACGCAAACTGTTTATACGGTGCTTGCAATTGAAATGGAATGATGAGCCTCCACCCTACATAGGAATAACCGATTCCGTACACGAACAGAATAATTCCCATCCACATAATGTACATTGTTGTTTGAGACATACTTTTTATATGTTTTGTTGATGATTGTTGTACCACGGTAAAAATCCACCATCCAAAAATGAATCGTCAATAATAAAAACATGCAACAGATTAGCGACTTATCTTCAAAGCATAATCTGTGGAAATGAATGTGTCGAAACTATTGTTCTTTCTTTTCTTCCGAAGGATGCTTCGCATCGCCCGGATAATGTCCGCAGCGGCGTTTCCATTCTGCTTTAAACTGTTCACGTTCTTCCGGAGTCATTGCGGCAAGTTTTTCTTCCATGCGGTGTTTCCAT
>JANONI010000359.1:0-3441 GCA_031420755.1 Bacteroidota bacterium
CGTCGCACCGAATCCGTCATTTAATCTTTTTTCTATAGAAACAATAAATCCGCGAGTGTTTCCGTAATCCTGATTGACATATTGCGAATATTTATTCCCATTCCCGATGTCGAATATTTGAGTCCCGATAAGATTGCGAACATCTTTATAATACACTGTCAGATCGATCCCGATAAATTCTGCAACCTGCTGCTGCAGTCCAAGTTCGTATGCTACTGTCCGCTCCGAACGCAATCCCGGATTTCCGACCTGAAACGATTCCGTTGCGTTGATGTTGTATGAAGGATTCAGATACATCAGATCGAACTGCGGTATCTGAAAAAAATGCCCGTACGATAAATGAAGCACGCCTTGATCGGTGATCGGAAACGCCAAACCGAACCGCGGACTCATTTGAAATTCGGGATCGGCAGGTTTTTGTTTTGCAACTCTGCTTAATGTAAGCTGTTCTGCAAGCACATTCGCTTTCGAATCGAAATAATCGAACCGAAGCCCGATGTTTATAATAAGACTTTCCGATTCCAGTTTGTCTTGAACATAGAACGATGCCTGAATAGGATGAAACATCACGCTTGCAAATTCTGAGCGCCCGAAGTAAACAGGACGAGCCATAAAATTTGTCGTCTGATCGTTCTGGATACCGAAGTTGTTGATCCATAAACGATATATCTTTCCTTCGAATCCCGCTTTAATCTGATTCTGATTGTCGATCTGGCTGACAAAATCTGCCTTGCCGAGCCAATACCGCAGTTCGCGATGATAGTGAATGTCCTCAGCCCCGCCACTAAGA
The DNA here is from genome assembly GCA_031420755.1 of Bacteroidota bacterium. Lineage (GTDB taxonomy): Bacteria > Bacteroidota > Ignavibacteria > UBA10030 > UBA8401 > UBA8401. The sequence goes on from JANONI010000359.1 coordinate 791, forward strand.
AATGCGGATCCACTCGATTGTATCTTCCTCGTATAAACCGGAAACCTCGAATTGGAAGGATCTTCAAAAACGTACGATTCTTCTTTTGTTCGATACCAAGCAACATTCACATCTGAGAATGTTGCAGAACTCAATACATTTACATAGTTGATGCTTGCAAGAGTTCCCGATGAGAAATTCTTGTACGCACCATCCGGATTATACTTGTATTGATGGTTATAATTTTTCCAGTCACGCTGCTGTCCTAAATAGGAAAACCGGAGTTTGTCGGAACCGAATGCGCGAATCGTGATTTTTCCCTGCATCGTGTACCGATGCTCGAAATTCATTGAAACATATTCATTGTCCCCTGTTGCACCGCGGTACCACAGTGAAGGATTATTCGAACTGAAATTCGCAGAGTCGTTCGGATTAAATATCCTTCTGCCGTATAAATATCCTTCGTTCGAATATTTCCGTCCCGATAAAAAGAATGTCATATCAGAACCGTCTATCGGTCCGCTCAGTGTTCCCTGAAAATCATAGATGTCAACCGGACTGATCCGATTGAATTCATCAGTCGGTTGTATCGGCGTGGTCAAATTTCCCCGCCGCGCTGAATCGGGATTTAAAAACATATTCTTTCTACCGCTCACGTAATCACCAGAATAAGCGGAAACGCTGGCGTGAAATTTTTCCGTCCCATCTTTGGTTACCTGATTTACAACTCCGGACATTGCCTGTCCGTATTCAGCGTTGAAGGTTCCGCTGATCACCTCGAGTTCTTGAATTGATTGATTCTCTGCACTCACTCCTGCACCGCCGGAATATGAATCGCTTACCGGAATCCCGTCTATTAAATAGAGAACTTCACCCGATCTGCCGCCGCGAAAATGTCCTTCCACAACACCGGCTTGTAAGTTTACCAACCCTGCAACATCTTCAACCGGAAATGCTTTAATCTGATCTGCACTTACTTTGGATGATGTCGATGTCAAATCTTTTTGGACAATGGGACGCTGCGCGACGATAAGAACTTCCTGATTAAGTTGAATGGTCACATCGGATAGTGTAAAATCGATCCGTGTTGTTAGATCGACCGATACTTTTATTTGCGTTACCGTTACCGATTGAAAACCAATCGCAGAAGCACGAAGAGTGTACACACCTGGCGCAATATTTAAAATATTATAATTACCGTCTATATCCGTTGAAGCACCGGACTTGGTTCCATCGATGATGATATTCACACCAACAAGCGGTTCTTTTGTTTTCGCATCGACCGCTTTGCCGGCAATTTTTCCTGTTGATCCGGCAAACATTATTTCAAAAAATAACACGCACACAATAAATATGTAACTCGTACGTTTAGAGATAGTTGTGTGCATTATGTAATGTTTCATCCTAAGTTTATACACATAGAGACATCTGAAAAATCTACAATCAATGTCATTTATTCCGAGGAGCCTGCCTGCACGCCTGCGTGTTGAAACACTACGCCTGCCCGCCGCACAAACAACGTGCTTTGGCAGGCGGGCGAGGAATCTCGCTTTTTCACTCTCTACGAGCCGTAGGCAAAAATAAAAACGAGATTCTTCACTCCCGCCTGAACGCTGGTCGAAGACTCTTCGAGCGGGCAGGTCGTTCAGAATGACAAAAGACAATCAATTTTTCAGATGTCTCAATATTTATTTATTACCACGCATACGCTTCAGGAGCTTGATTTCCGGGACCTGGCCAAATCTCGTCGAGTTTTTTTATAACCTCATTGCTTAATGTTATTTCAACAGCTCGGCACATTTCTCTTAATTGTTCAATGGTGCGAGGTCCAATGACTGGTGCGGTAATAACTTCATTTGAAAGCATCCATGCTAAAGCCACGTTTGCCGGCGACTCTCCGATGTCGTCGCAAAGAGTTTCGTATGCTTTCAACTGGCTCATCAGCGCATTCATTTTTGTTTCCAGTTCTCCCCTTCGCATTCTTCCAACAAATTTGTTTTTCAACATTCCGCCAAGCAATCCGCTGCCAAGCGGACTCCAAGGAATAATTCCAACACCTTGTGCTTTACAAGCAGGGATAACTTCCAATTCTATATGACGGTTTATTAAACTATAAATGCTTTGTTCAGAAATCAAACCAAAAATATTTTTTTCTTTTGCTTTATAGTTTGCTTCAACAATATTCCATGCGGCAAAATTACTGCTGCCTACATAAATAATTTTCCCTTCAGTCCTTAATTGATCCATCGCCTGCCAAATCTCTTCCCATGGCGTGTTCCTGTCAATATGGTGCATTTGATAAAGATCAATGTGATCGGTTTGTAATCGTCTTAAACTTTCTTCGCACGCTTTTTTAATATGATAGGCAGATAATTTCTGATCGTTAACACCCGGCCCCATTTTGTTATTAACTTTTGTAGCAAGCACAATCTTTTCTCTTCTTCCTCCACCTTGTGTTAACCATTTTCCAATTAATGATTCGGTATAACCGGCCCCTTTTTCATTTCCATACGCATCTGCAGTATCAATAAAATTAATTCCCACATTTAAAGCCTCATCCATGATTGAGAAACTATCGGCATCCGAAGTGAATGAACCAAAATTCATAGTGCCTAAGCACAATCTGCTTACCTGCAATCCCGATCTTCCGAGATATGAGTATTTCATTGTTG
>JANONI010000360.1:0-2009 GCA_031420755.1 Bacteroidota bacterium
GAATCGAATACTAATTGAAATGCATATCGATTATTAAATTCTATTTGAATCTCATAGTCCCGCCATCCATAAACATCTTTATTTAATACGACATAACGAATATCATAATCTTGCACTACTTGATTGAAAGTACTGATCGGCACAATTCTAGGAAGAACAAAAACTTTTTTATTTTTTAGATAGAAAGTAAGTTCTTTGTACGGCGAGAGTACAACCTGAGACGAATCGTTTTGTTTGTTCAGCCAATTACCTGCTATTGGTAATACTATCTGAAAAGGTTTGCTCTGATCGGTCGAATCTTTCGACTCTCTGAATTTTCCCAGCGGATCGCTGGCAAGACGATGCTGCGTATCAATGAAATTTATTGTCCACGCCACATTTGGAATGATTAACACAACAACCAATCCTGCTAACACACCATTGATAATACGATTGTTTACTTGTCGTAAATAAGAGAGGGTTGAGCCAATCCATAATAAAAAGAGAAGAAGCACCGGATAAAGAAATCTTGAATCCAGTACCGGATAGGATAGAACAATACCAACATATAAGACGAAAAAAATTATTTTAATGTAATACGTTTTTTCAAAGAGATACTCTATAATCATTCCTGCAACAATCAAACAAATACTTATTATGCTTAATATCCAATAAATATTTTTCACTAGTGATGTTAAAATTTTCATTGTTAGCAATTGAGAGTTGATCAAACCCATCCATGGAATGTACAATGATCTATCAAATACTTCATACACCGGAGAATACACAAGGATTGTTGCTTCCTTAAGATAGTATTGCACATTCTTGATGATTCTTGACATCATCTCAGTTCCAAAACTTGTATCGGATGATGTCATTACATTGCTGAAGAATATCAATGAGTTCTTAAATTGAGCTTGTTCAACATTAGCATAGTATATCTCGTTTCGGATAAACCATACTCCGTACAATATCAATGGAATAAAAAAGACAAGAATTGTTTTTGTATATCTTTTTCTGAGAATGTAGAACAAAAGAACTACCGGTACGCATAACACCCCAATCTCTCGAGAGAACACACATACCAACAATGAAAGCATCATAAAAATAAAATTCAATCGGGAGGGATTTTCCTTCACTTCGTTTTGCAGAAAATATAAAAGGGCTATCAACCCGCAGCCAAAGAGCACCTCGGTCAAAATTTGTGTTGATAGAATATACACCATTGGATGAAGAGCAAACATTGTAACAATTAACAATGGTGTGGTCTCATCATTTTTCTTTTGCACAATGACAAAAAGAAGTATTCCGGTTAATGCTGAAAGCAAAATATTCAACACTTTAAGCATGATGATATCGCCGGGAAATATATACGCTATCGGTGTAAGCAGCAGCGAATACAATGGGGAATGCAGCATATATCGTTTTGCATCCGGTGTTGTGTCGTCTGTAAATCCATTGAAGTGTGAAAGCGAATTAGCCCACGCAACATACCGAGCGCTATCGGGAGTATAAAGGAAGAATTGATTTAACGAATACAACGAAGCTGCAACAAGGAAAATTATAAGAAGGCTTAGCGCACTTCGGTTTTTAGTGAATAAGGAATCAGTCATAAATTGCAATTTCTATCATTGATTTTTTTTAAGAATAAGTAAGAAGCAGCATCATTTTTCAACTGAATTCAATCCCTGCGTTGCAGCTGCACATCTCAAAAAAAAACTAATTTACCTATTACTCTTGTCAATTTTATTTGATCAACATTAATTTTCTTATCTGAGATTTTCCGTCAGAAGAGAGTCGTGCGAAATAGATTCCGCTGGCTAGCCCGCCGGCATTGAACGTAGCCGAATATTCTCCCGACGCAACTTCCTCGTTTACCAATGTTGCTGCTTCCTCCCCAAGCACTGAATAGACTTTCAGCGTTACAAAACTCTGTTTCGGAATCGAAAAAGAAATTTTCGTGCTCGGATTAAATGGATTCGGATAATTTTGATTGAGTAAAAATGCCGTCGGAATAATTTCAGATTCTA
>JANONI010000361.1:0-10625 GCA_031420755.1 Bacteroidota bacterium
TAAAACTTCGTGCGGGCAGGCGTAGTGTTACAACACGCAGGCGTGCAGGCAGGCTCCTCGAAATGACATTGATTCTATATTTTTTGAATATCTAATTTCTCTTTAGTTAATTATTTTGTTGTCATGACATACACGCCGCCCCAATTTTTGGGCGGAGGATTTTTTCGGCATTCTTCGCACCGTTCAATGTACATTTTTGACGCATCATCATTCGGTTTTAAATTTAGCACCGTTTTAAACATCGAGACCGCATCGTTCCATTGTTGTTCTCTATATAATGTCAGTCCCGATTCAAATGTTTGTACCATCTTCAATAATTGTTCCGATATTTCCTCTTTTTTGCAAATAACCTCGTAGATTTTAATTGGCAGCTTTTTCCCTTTCACACGCATAATATCCATTTCACGCAGAAGGAATTCATCTCTTACTTGATCGTTCGCAGTTGTTTCACTGATCATCAGAGAGGTTCCATAATATTTATTCACACCTTCAAGTCGTGAAGCAAGATTCACCGTGTCGCCAATAACGGTATATTCTTTTTTCGACCGTCCGCCGATGTAACCGACAACCATTGTTCCTGAGTTGATTCCGATGCGCGTGGAAAATACCGGTTCCCCTTTTGCCCTCGCATCACGGGTCATCGCCTTCACCACTTGTGAAAATTCATACGCTGCGCGGGTTGCAAGCAGCCGGTGATTGGGATTTTTTAATGGAATCCCAAACTGCACCATCACCGCATCGCCGATAAATTTATCAATTGTTCCATCGTGTTTAAAGAAAATATCGTTCGCCGTAGAAAAATAATTATTTAAAAATTCAACCAACTCTTTCGGCTTTTTAGATTCTGAAATCGTTGTAAATCCCACAATATCCGAGAACATAATAGACGCTTCAACTTCTTCTCCGGCAAGTTCAACTTTTTCAGGGTCAGCGCTTAATTGTTTCACAACATACGGATTGACAAATTGACCAAATATCTTTTGAATCTGTCGTTTGTTCCGTCCTTCGGTTGCAAAATTCCATCCAATAGAAATGATGTACGTTAACACCATCGAAAACAACGGGAAGACAACATGAACTCTTACCAATTCACGAACAAATAATTGCGATGAGATAAGAAGAAAAACAAAAATTGCCGCAAGTAATCCGAATGTGCTGACGACAATATTCTCGTTGTAGTTAGAGATATACGAAATGAATAGTGCTAGCAATACAGAAATGAGAAATATCCACCATGCCGATGTTTCCCTGATAAAATCTTGATTCAAGAAATTGCTCAACGCTGTCGCATGAATCTCAACTCCGGGGTACGGCTCAAGATAGGTGAATGGTGTGTTCTTCAAATCAAATAAACTCGGCGCATTCGATCCGATAAAAACAATCTTATCCTTAAACGTTTGTGGCGGGATATCTGGTTCAACACCGTTTTGCTCTTTTAATGCTGAAACTATGACGGCGTGAATTGAATAATATTTAAAAACACCATCAGGACCTCCTTTCCCATACCAATAGATCAAATACGGTGATTTGATTTTTTCATCAATGGACTGTTGATCGCTCAACGAGTCGATCAACGATCCCGTCGGGAGTCTTCGACCAAAAAGATCTTTGTAAATATTATACGAAAGCGCAAAAAGATTTTTTCCTTGATAAGAATATTGCAATGCAATACGACGGCAGACTCCATCCTCATCTTGCGCAAAATTTACCACTCCAACACTCTTCGCCGCTTCTTGAAATTGAATCAACGGCGAATACGATTTATCAAACACAAATTGTTGAGTCTGCTTCACTTTCGATATGATTGAAGAAAATTTTATAAGTGAATCACCCGGTTGATCCTCTTCTTCCTGCTTGGCAAGAATTGTTGCGAGATACACATTACCGGCGGACAGAATTGAATCTGAAAAACTTCTGTCATTCTCTGCACCGGATGAATTTACTCTATCTTGATCCGGTTCTGAAAATTGAAAATCGTACACAATTGCCTTTGCACCAGACTTTGCAAGATAGCCGGTGGTTAGCGCATAAAAATCACGCGGCCAAGGCCAGCTTATTTGACTATTTTTTTTAAAAAATTGAAGACTGTTTTGGTCAATCGTGAGAATGACAATATTTGAATCTGGCAAGCGCGTATTTTGAGCAAGCCGGAATTGAATATCTACTGCGTTCAACTCCACCGATTTCCCGAGCGATGACAATGAAACGAGATAGGCAGTTAGCAATCCTATCAATGCGGAAATGGCAAAACGAAATGGTTTAGCAAAGAGCAGTTTTTTTATTGATGGGGACATACGTTTAAGAGAATGTGTAGCTGGAAAAACGTCATTTTTGATATGAAATTCAATGAGATTTTTCAGTTTGCAAAATTGTGTGGTGTAAGCCACAAATTAATAATCCGCACTAAGCAGATTTCTATTTTTGGAGGGGAATTATATTCTTTACATTTTTAGAATCTCTTTATACATCTTCTCTGTGGCTTGAAGGTCAGTTTCAAATTCTACAAGCTGGATCAGATCAAAGATGAGCGGACCAAACGCTTTGTCGTGAAGATTCACAATCTCGATATGCTTAGGACACAATGTTACACCGTTATTATAGTATGGTTTATCCTCACTGTGCCCATTTTCTGTTTCAACTAAAAAAAGGACATCAATGTTCATCGAACTGCCGCATCCGGGCCATTGGCACGACATTTTATCTCGCTTCAGAACATACTTGCGTATATCTTCGTTATGAGCGGGAGTATTTCTATTTGGTGGCGGCATAGTTGTTTAAAATTTTTATCTCAATATAGACTTTTTCACTGGGAAGGCAATAGACAAACAACACAATAATAATAAACTTGTAACTGACGTTGCACAAAACAAGAAAATCGGTCATGTCCGAAGGACTCCTTCGGAGGTGAGCAAGGCGCAGATTAGATAGTTAAGCCATCCTTCTGAGCCAGAGGCTCATGCGCCTTTGGAGCAGACGCATCCTTTCCCGGAAGGAATCGAGACTGTGTCAAAAGTCAAATTTTGTGAAACACATCCCCGAAATCTTTGAGATTTCGGGGATGTTAACGCTGAAAAAATAGTTTTGACACAGTCTCGATTCCTTCGGAACAAAAAACGATGCGAAGCATGCATACGCAAGGATTTGCCTGCCTTCGCCGAAACCAAGCACCGGCTTCGTGTTTACACACCGTAGTGCTTCAACACGCAGGCGTGCAGGCAGGCTCAGGATGACCGTTGGTTCTGCGCCGCGTCTCTACGAGACGCGTAGATCGAAGCATTTTATTACAAAATAACATTTTGTGTAACATCAATTTGTAATATTATTTGTGCGGTACAACAACATTCAGAGATTTTGGAAGAAGTGAAATTTCGGTAATCTTCACATTCATTCCGAATATTTCTCCATCGCCATGAACCGGAAATGGTTCATTACATTCAACAACAAGTGATGATGTATTAAAAGTTTCAATTCCCTTTTTTCCTATATGCTTTCCAGCCATCACCAGAGGAAGAATTGGCAGCACTTTTATAATGGAATCCCCTGTTACTCCACAGACTTCAAAAATTCCGTCATCAGGTAATGCGTTTGGGGTGAGCATAAATCCGCCTCCTTCCCATCGTCCATTTCCGACACATAATAAAAAATAATTGTTCTTCCATATTTCATTATTGTGACTCACGGAAAAAAAATGCGGTTTGTATCCAGCAATGGTATGAAGTAACGCAGTAAGGTAAAGTGGAATGCCGCGCATCCAGCGAATTGAGCTTACTTTTTTTGCAACGGCTGCATCAAATCCAAGTCCGATGGAATTAAAGAATCTCCGCTCGGTTATTGTTCCATCAAAATGTGTGAGACGAACAAATCCAGAATCGTATTGAACAATTTTATAATTGCCAAGAAGATAAAGTAATTGCGATGGATTTTTTGGTGCGTTGACGATTCGTGCAAAATCATTTCCAGAACCTTCACGCAACACTGCCATTGCAGTATTCGTGCCAAGAAGTCCTGAAGCAACTTCATTCACTGTTCCGTCTCCGCCAATTGCCACAACAATTGATGAACTTGCACTGGCTGTTCGAGCCAAAGCAGTTGCATCTCCTGGAGCAGTAGTAACGAGAAATGAATAATCAAGATTAGATTGTTGAAGTTCACGTTCCAATGAAGCACGAACGTGCTGTGCCTTTCCTCGTCCAGCAATCGGGTTAAAAATAAAAGTGATATGTTTTGCTGTCATCATTCGTAACGGAGCGCATCAATGGGATTGAGCTGCGCCGCTTTACGGGCGGGATATAATCCGAAGAAAATTCCGATTGCAGCGGAAAAAGTAAATGCGAGAAATATTGAGGTTGATGACACCATTGTTGTCCATCCCGCAAATGTTGAAATGAGATTGGAAGATAGAACACCGAGAATTACACCGATCAATCCTCCAAGCAGACTAAGAACCACCGCTTCAATTAAAAATTGCATCATAATATTCTTTGCTGTTGCGCCAATTGCCATTCTGATTCCAATCTCCTTGGTTCGTTCTGTGACCGAAACAAGCATGATATTCATGATGCCGATTCCGCCAACAATAAGTGAAATTGAAGCGATGGATGCAAGTAGAATTGTAAGCACTTGCGATGTTGCTTGCGCCGCAGTTGCAATTTCCGTTTGACTGCGAACGGTGAAATCATTCTCTTCCCATGGTTGAAGTTTATGGCGAACACGCAACAGTTCGGTGATCTGGGATTGCGCATCCAGCATCGCATCCTCGCTCACAGCGGAGATCATAATATTACTGAGGAACGTCTGCCCGGTCATTTTTTTCTGCACGGTGGTGTACGGCGCAATAATAATATCATCCTGATCGGTGCCTTGTGCAGATTGTCCCTTCATCGAAAGCACACCGGTAATCTTAAATGGCATTTTTTTAATTCTGATAATTTGCCCGACCGGATCATTTCCTTTAAAAAGATTATCGGCAATAGTCTGACCGATCACACAAACTTTTGTCGCACCGCGAATATCCGCTTCCGTAAAATATTGACCGCTCGATACTGGCCAGTTTCTAATGGTAAAATATTCCGGCGTTGCTCCAATAATACTTGCACGCCAGTTCTGTTCCTGATACACAATTTGGGCTCCATCGCGCACCGTAGGAGACGCTAATGCAACAGAAGGGCATTGAGTTTGAATTGCGACCAGATCTTCCGGCGTGAGCGAAGCGGAAGTTCCGGTTCCCGAACGAACCCCACCTTGGTTGAATGAACCGGGAAAAACAAGAATAACATTTGTACCAAGTGAAGCGATCTGCGATTTTATATTTTCCTGTGCGCCGGTTCCAACCGCCATCATAGCAATCACTGCACCAACGCCAATAATAATACCGAGCATCGTTAAAAACGAACGAACCTTATTGCGCGTAAGAGAATTAACCGCAATATCAAATATATCGAGTATTCCCATAATTATTTCTCGAATAAAAACTATGAAACCTTGCGAAGGTCTACGACCTCGTAGAGGTTACGGATTCTGGATTTTTCAGTGAACTCTCATTAGAACCTACGAGGCATTCCGCCTGTACCTTGCCGTTGATTTAACGGAGATGATGATTGTTGAGTTTGTGATTTCAACGCAATTGTTCCAACAATAATTTCCTGTCCTTCTTCAAGTTTTCCTCTCACAATTTCAGTGAACGTTCCGTCCGAAATTCCCGTTCTCACCATCAACGGAACTAATTTCTTACGATCATTCATTATCCAAACACGATTGACTCCACGTGAAGCCATTCTGCGCTGATTTGATTGCTGATCCATTCCGCTTCCACCACCGCTTCCACCTTCACGCTGCATTCGTTCACCCCATTGTTTTCTTCGCTCAACGCGGACAGAGTCTTCACCATTGTGTGCTTGCAATGTATCTTTTTGCTGTTCAATATATTCTTCCGGCGGATTGAATCGAAGTGCAACGGTTGGAATTTTGAGTACCGCTTCTTTTTTGGTGATTTGAATTGTAACCGTTGCAGTCATCCCCGGCATTAATTTAAGATCCGGATTTGGGACATCGATAATCACGACATAATTTACGACGTTTTGTTGAACAACGGGTGAAAGACGAACTTGCCGCACCTTTCCGCGAAATGTTTGTTCCGGATAAGAATCGACCGTGAACGTAACATCCAGTTCTTCCACTACTTTTCCAATATCAGCTTCATCAACATTTGCCTGCACCTGCATTTTCGTTAAATCGTTTGCGATCGTGAACAATGTCGGTGCCGATAAACTTGCCGCAACGGTCTGTCCGACATCGACAGCACGCGAGATGACAACTCCATCGATCGGCGATTTAATTGTTGCGTAACGAAGATTAATCTTTGCTCGTTCAACTTGTGCAACGGATTGTTTTTTCGCAGCATCATTCGATTCATATTGCGCAAGCACCGCATCATAGTCCGCTTGTGATGCAAGATTTTTTTCAAGAAGAATTTTCATTCGTTCAAAACTTCTTTTGGCTTCATTGTATTGTGCGGTTGTGCGCTGAAGACTCGCTTCTGCATCGCGAACGTTCGCCTCTAAGAACGTTGGATCGATCTGCGCAACGATCTGATCCTTTTTTACTTTGTCGTTAAAATCGACATTGATTTTTTGAAGCGTACCGGAAACTTGAGAGCCAACCTGAACGGTTCGTACTGCACTCAACGTACCGGTTGCAGTAACAACAACTTGCACATCGCCTTTCAAAACTTTTTCTATGCGAAATTGAACTTCTTCTCCGTTTGTTCTTGAATAAAAATAATATCCGGTAGAACCAAAAAGGATGACAATGGAAGTGATTGATATTAATATTTTCTTTTTCATAACACCTATGTAATTATTCGTTCCTCGTTTGACACACCTGTTGGCAAAGTAGTTTAGTCAACCATTCTTAGAACAACAACTATTTTGGAATTCGTTCCGAAGGAAAACATTCGGAGCCAGACAATGCCTGACCCCGAAATGGAATTTACGATTTGCGTTCAATTGCTTCAACAGCACAGAGTGCAGTCATATTAACAATATCCGTAACTTCTGCGCCGTGTTGCAACACATGCACAGGTTTTGCCATTCCCATTAAAATGGGACCGATAATTTCAGCTTCACCAATCCGTCCCATCAATTTATAGGCAACATTGGCGGAGTTAAGTTCAGGAAAGATCAAAATATTGGCATGATGTTTTAAAGAACTGAATGGATACTCTTTTTCTAGAATTTCAAGAGTAACAGCAACATCTGCCTGCATTTCTCCGTCAATCATCAGTTTCGGATCTTTCTTCTTTACAATTTCAGTTGCAACACGAACTTTATCTGCCTGCGGATGTTTATTGCTTCCAAAGCTGCTGAATGATAACATGCCAACACGCGGTTCAATATCAAACTGACGAACGGTTTCAGCGGACTGAAGTGCAATTTCAGCGAGCGTCTCAGCATCCGGGTTAATATTGACTGTCGTATCCGAGAAAAAATATGTTCCCTTCTTTGCGATAACAGCGTACATACCGGCAACACTCTTCACTCCGGGTTTCATACCAATAATCTGTAATGCCGGACGAATCGTATCGGCGTATGTTGTGGTCAATCCGCCGATCACACCATCGGCATAACCGAGCCGAGCCATCATCATTGCAAAATGAAAACGAAGACGCATTGTTTTTTCTGCGTAGAATTGTGTAACACCTTTCCGTTGGCGAAGTGAATAATATTCTTCGACAAATTTTTTGTGATCGCCGAATGTTTTCGGATCGATGATCTCAACTTTGTTTTCAAATTCAAGATGATTCTCTTTAATAAGATTTTCGATCTTCTCTTTCTGTCCAATAAGAATTGGTTTCACCAGATCCTGATCGACAAGGATCTGAACTGCACGCAGAATCTTCACTTCATCACCTTCCGGAAATACGATACGCTGCGGTTTCTGCCGCGCTTTGTGGAAGATGAAGTTCATGAATTGTTTTGAACGCCCAAGACGTTCTTCCAATTCATCGGCATATTTTTCCCAATTGGTGATCGGCATTTTTGCAACGCCCGTTTCAACTGCCGCTTTTGCAACAGCCGGAGCAACCCACCGTAACACCCGCGGATCGAATGGCTTTGGAATGATATACTCTTTACCAAATCGTATTGGCGCACCGCCGTATGCTTTAATCACTGAATCAGGAACATCTTCTTTCGCTAACTGAGCTAACGCTCGCGCTGCGGCAATCTTCATTTCTTCGTTGATCGTTGTTGCCCTTACATCCAATGCTCCGCGGAAGATAAATGGAAATCCGAGAACATTATTCACTTGATTGGGATAGTCAGACCGTCCCGTAGCCATGATAACATCATTCCGAACACTGAATACATCTTCCGGCGTAATTTCCGGATCAGGATTTGCCATCGCAAAAATAATCGCATTCGGTGCCATGGATTGTATCATTTCCTTTGTGATGCTCCCTTTCACCGAAAGACCAATAACCACATCGGCACCTTTCATTGCATCGGCAAGTGTTCGTGCAGCAGTATCAACGACAAAATCCTCTTTATACTTGTTCATATCATTTGTGCGCCCTATGTACAGAACACCTTTACTGTCGCACATAATAATATTCTCTTTTTTCACTCCTAACAGCATGTGTAATTTTGCACAAGCCATTGCAGAAGCACCTGCACCGTTGTAAATAACTTTTACTTTTGCAATACTTTTTCCGATAATCTCCAGTGCATTCATCAATCCCGCAGCAGAAATAATTGCTGTTCCATGCTGATCGTCGTGGAATACCGGAATGTTCATCGTCTTACGAAGTTCTTGTTCAATCTCAAAACATTCCGGGGCTTTAATATCTTCAAGATTTATTCCCCCAAAGGTTGGTTCAAGTGCTTGAACAACTTTTATGACATCTTCAACTTTTGTAGGACGAATTTCTATGTCGAATACATCAATGTCCGCAAATTTTTTGAATAGAATTGCTTTCCCTTCCATTACCGGCTTTCCGGCTTCCGCGCCGATATTTCCCAAGCCAAGAACGGCAGTGCCATTGCTGATTACTGCAACAAGATTTCCCTTTGCGGTATATTTATAAACATCATCTGGATTTTTGTAGATTTCCAAGCAGGGAACAGCTACGCCCGGAGTGTACGCGAGTGAAAGGTCACGTTGGGTGGCAAATGGTTTTGTCGGCGTAACTTCAAGTTTACCTTTGCGTCCGGAACTGTGATATTCCAACGCATCTTCTGGTCGAATTTTCATAAGAACCTCTTCGGTTTTGTATTTTTTACTTTTTATTTTTTGGTGGTATTTGAACTGTGTAACAGTTCAACTCTGTTAATCATTTCATTATTACTATTCTATCGTTTTTTATTTCCATTTTACTTTTTCTTCAAGTTTCGGCAAGTCTTTTTTGTACTGTTCAACGTCCCACTTTATTTGCCAGCGACTTACATAATTTGCCAATGGTCCAAGTCCAACTTCTGCTCGCCTTTTATCTACATTATCTGGGTCTGCTAATGGCGAAACATAATAAATTTGCGTTTCGGGGTCTCGTCCTATTTGACTTCCATAAATTTGTCGTTTCCCTTGTCCTAATGCAACCCTATCTTCAAGAATTGCTAAACTGTTACCTTGTGCTTTACCACTGTTAACAGCTTCTCTCATCATTGGTAAATATTTTTCTTGTGTTGCTTGGTCAGAATGTTGGATTACAAAGAACAATGTTGAGTTGCCTTGTCCACCAACTACATCTGCACCTAACCAGCCATATTTATCAAGTATAGATTTTACTTTTATTAAATTTATAGAATCTTTTTCGTTTATAACTTTCCAATGGTCTTTCATTTCTTTTGATTCCCAACCATACTTTTTTTCAAGACCATCAATTTGTTGTCTATATTTTTGGTCTTCAACATAAATACTATCAAGCGTGGCAACCAAAGGTTTGTTCAAGTTCACTTCTGCATTGTCCTTATTTTGCTTTATTATTTCAAGCAAAGGTTTCCAGCGTTTGTCATTATGCAATGAGTTTAAATCAGGATCTGTTGTTATATGCCCATAGTTTGTATAATTTTCTTTTGTTGCAATTTTATTGAGTTGAAAAAAAGCACTATCAGGAACTTCTGCCAATGCCCAAGAGCAAGCGGCATTATATCGGTCGTTGGGTAATCCTTTCCAACTATTTGCCTTAAATGCATCAGAATATTTGTTTGCCGAATTTTTAAAGTTATTTGCGTTGTAAAGTGAGTCGGCTTTTTTTACAAGGTCAAAATATTCTTGTGGAATATTCTGTCCAAAAGTCAATGTTGGTGATAAGATAAATGCGAAAATTAATGTCGTCTTTTTCATAATTGTTAATGTCACGGTTGTCTGATTAAAATCTCTGCTATCGTATTGGTATTCGCGCCTGCATTCGCCAGTCACTTGTTCCCTGCAGGTTCGGACTTACTTCAAAATTATATAATGCTGCATCAACATACGCATCGAGTATGTTCATCACGTACGTTATTGCAAGATACCATCCAAACTCATTACGCTGGCGTTCATGAAATTTTCGAATATCCAAATAAGAACTGATTTGATTCCCAAGACTTTGTTTTGCTGCGGCATTGGTAGTCGTATCGTACACACTTAAT
>JANONI010000362.1:0-10363 GCA_031420755.1 Bacteroidota bacterium
CTGCCACGCCGAATCAGCATCAACAAATCCGTTCCAGTTCTGTCCTGCCCACGCGCCGCCTCTTCCAACAAAAAGAAAATCATCGAACCAAACTGTTCCCGTTGCATTGGCTCCCGCTTCTGCGGAGATAATTACTTTGTACGCATCTTTCGGCAAGATCACCGAACCGACTGCGTTCGTATCGGCAAACCAATCTTTTGTTGCTACGCTTTGATCTACATCCAATGCTACTGGTGCGCCGATGATCACCATATTGGTGTCATAGAATGCAAACTTCACCGTCCATCGTGCATCGGCATTTGCCGGTGCTATGTTTACTCCACTGGTCTTTACCCATGCACCAATCTTGATATCGACTCCCTTGCTGACCTTATCGACCCAATATCGGATATTGTTCCCGGATTCCCAGCGTGCGCTTCCCGTTGTCGCCGCTTTCACGATCTTTAACGATCTCGTCCCGCTCCGTTTTTGGTCTTCTGCCCATGTTAATGTTGCTCCACTAGTCCCAGCTACTGCCGTAAATAACGACGGCTTGCCACTTTCAAATCCACCATTCTTTAATAGATTGGTGTTTTGTGCCATAACACTCATAGCAACGATTACTATAAATGAAATGCACCAAAGAAACGCTGTACGCAAATTCATAACTATATCTCCTATCTGTTAGTGAGTTGATGTGTAGCAAAAAACAATCTTTATTAATTTACGCATTGATGTCATTTCACCTCCTATGTCTTACAACAAAAAAATCGTTAGTTAATCCAATCTGATTCCACAAGAATCTCTTACAACAAGTTCAACCGGTGTGATCGTTTTTGTTACGACACCGCTTTTTTCTTTTACCATTTCCGCAATACGCCGCACAGCAAGACTTCCCATTTCTTCGCAATGAACATTCACTGTTGTAAGTCTAGGCTCTACGTGAAGGCCTGCTTCAATGTTATCAAATCCCGCAATCGCTATGTCCTTTGGAATCATGAATCCGTTCTCTTTCAGATACTGAATACAACCTATTGCCATTGCGTCGTTTGCAGCAAAAATTGCGGTCGGTTTATTATCGTTCCCTGAAAATATTTTTTTTGCCGCTTCGTAACCGTTGGACTGCGTTGTGTTCGACTGACCGATATGATACCATTGTTCAGAAGGAGTGATCCCTGCGGTAAGCAGCACATCTTGATATTCGGTAAATCGTTCGTGGATACTCGGATGCCTTATGTCTCCCCCAATGAATCCGATCTTCTTGTGTCCACCATTCAAAAAATGTTGAACGACAAGTTCGGCTCCAGTTTTGTTGTCAATGGTAATATTTGAAACACGCGGAGAAACATAATCCACCAACAAGATAGGGATGTGTTTATTTTTAATATATTCGATCCACGAAGATCCGATCTTTCCGGCAATAATCACTCCGTCAACATTGTGTTCAAGCAAAAAACGCGGAATCTCCGAAGTTTCTTTTATGTTCTTTCCCACCGTAGTTAAAAGAATGTAATAGTTGTGCTTGCGTGCTTCAAATTCGGTGCCGAGAAAAATTCTAGTGTAGAAAGGTTCCGATTGAGAAAAGTGATCCTCTGTGAGAATAAAACCGATGTTTCCACTTGTTTGAGATGCAAGACCACGCGCACTTCGCTGTGGATGATAATCTAGACCTTTGATGATGCTTAATATCTTCTGCTTGTTTGCATCACTAACATACCCCTTGTTATTGAGAACAAGCGAGATTGTAGAAAGAGACAAACCCGCTTTCTTGGCTACATCACGGATTGTAGGTTTTCGCTTCATAGATATTAAAGCGTTATTAGTAATTATAGATATTTTATTGATATTTGCCGCAATTCATAACATTTTGAAACATTTTACATCGAACCGTTTCGATATAGTACAGACTTTTACTGATTTTGTCAAGTATTTTTTTAAAGCATTCTTAAAAACATTCCTTTTAACTCTGCAACAAAATACCTGATTGACCTGGAATGAAAAGGCACAACGGAGAAGTACTGTTCAAATTTAAGTCGGTAATTGAAATTGTAATTTTTCAGAGTTCACTCGAGTAGAAATTATTAATGAGTTCGGATTATAGTTCGTATTTTTACGCGTAAAATATAAAACCTTGCGCCTACGGCTCGTAGAGAAGGTTTTATGAAAATTGCAGACAATCTTCGCAAGGTTATATCAATTTTTGATAGATGGGCTGCGAACTATTAACTGGTCTTATTAATAACCGTTAAACTGGTAACGGTGTAGGCAAAGTGAGGTTTAAATAGATGTCCCTTAAAAAAAAGTAAGCCCCAAATAGAATTAGGGGAGGATCGAAAACAAATACTATGTTGAGTGCAGAAGAAAACGGAACAATCCATTACATCCCATACATCAAACGATTACCAAGTTCTTCCGGTAATTTTGCGGCGTAAATCTTCTCCGCTGCAGCTTGAATATCATATTGAGAGCGGATCAATTCATATTCCCACGTTGTCGAATCGAAAATACCAAATGCAAGCATCGGATTTCCATCGCGCGGCTGCCCGACACTGCCCACGTTGACGATATATTGTTCGTCGCGAGTGATTGATTTTGTCCGACCGCGTCGTGAATAGATACCGGGAACATGAGTGTGTCCGATAAAACAAATTTGTTCTTCAAAGTAACTAATTGCCAAGGAAGCATCATCGGAATCAATGATATAATCCCACGCTTCCGGTGAATGTGGAGAGGCGTGAACAAAAAGAATATTTTCTTTACGTTCAACCATCGGCAGTGATAATAAAAATGCTCTGCTCTCTTCGGTAAGTTGTTCCGCAGTCCACACAACTGCTTTTCGCGCAATTGCATTAAAGTCGTGTGCTAATAAAGGATTCAATGCTGCTGCATCGTGATTTCCTAAGACAATAGTTGAGCAACGATCACGGACGATGTCAACACATTCATTCGGATTTGCTCCGTACCCAACAACATCGCCAAGACAAATAATTTCATCAACTTTTTTTCCATCGATAATGGATAATGCTTTTTGCAATGCTTCAAGATTAGAATGGATATCAGAGATTATGGCGTATTTCATTTTGTTGTTTTGTTTTGTTCATCAGTTAGTATTACAACATCGGACCGTTGATCTCCGCGCGAGACAATCAGCGATTTTCCGTCAGGTGTCCATGCAAATGTTGCAATAAAATATTCTTCAAATTTTGTGAATTGTTTTTGGGGTATGCCGTCAAGAGATCGTGTATAGATGTTGGAAACTCCGTCATTCGTAACAATGTAGCTTATTTCATTCGATTTCGGACGAAATGTAATAAAATTGCCCGAACGTTTTGGAAGGTCGAAGAGATATTCCGGTTTCCCGCCAGTAAGCAGTACTTTATAAAGTGAGTTTTTTGTTTCTTCCGACGATATAAATACAACAGTTTTTCTATCATTTGAAATAATCGGCGAAGATCCATTGATAGTGGAGACATCCGTTCTCTCCCCCCCTTCAGACGGAATCTTCATGACCGTATTCGGTCCGCGATACCATGAATCAAAAACGATCCATTGCTCGGATGGATCCATTTGCGGATTGTAATCTTCTGCTCCTTTTGTTAGTTGTTGCAATCCGCTGCCATCGGTATTGATTGACCAAATATTCGGTATACCGGAACGATTGGAGTTGAACAAAAGTTTATTTCCATTTGGTGACAGCGACAATTGTTGTTCCAGAAATTCATCGAACGTAATCTGCTTCTGGTTTTCACCATTCATTCCAATTGACCAAATATCAAATGTCCCGCTCTGCCGCGATGAATAATAAATTGTATTGTCGATACTTATTACTGCACCGTGTAAACCATCGTCCCTTTGCGTGGTAATTTTTTTCGATTTCTTTGCATCACCATTCGGCACAAAATATAAATACATCTCCCGTTCATTTTGAACCGTGCAAAGTTTTCTAAAATCGTTCGTTACCGTTGTGCCCCCATAATCGTTCAGATCATTTGTTATTCTGCTCACCTCACCGGAAGGATATTCTACAAAATGGAGTTGTGTTGAAATGGTCTTTAAATCGGTTGCTTCAATGACAATCCCTTTCCCATTCGATAGCCATCGAACAGTTCTGATGCCATCCCACGTTTGTTTCGTTAATTGAGTTTCCTTTCCTGTTTCAACATCAACGCCGATCAGTTCATGATGAAAGCCCCCTTTCCATGAACCAAGTGCAACCGCAATAATATCTCCATTCGGAGACCATGAAGGAGCACCAGTGATCCATAGCTCACCTTTGTGTGCCGCAATATCTTTTTGCTGTGATCCGTCTATTGAAGCAACAACTAATGCAAAATTTCCGGTTGAAGGATAGACCCTATTAAAGGCAAATTTTTTACCGTCGGGCGAGAATGTTATCGGTCCCTGCACATTTGATAAAATTTTTATCGGATTACCGCCAAGCACGGGGATTTTGTATAACGAATTTTCCGATGTTTTTTCATCACTCATACGATAAAAGATAAAATTTCCATCATCGGAAAAGATCGGGTCGCCAATATAATTATCTTGCTGTGGTTTGATCTGAATATTGCTTGACGTTGCCAATTGTTTCACCCACAATGAATATTTTCCTTTATCGAATTGCGAATAGGAAATATATCTGCTGTCCGGTGAGATCGCCGCACTTTGAATCTTTCCGGTTGACGTAATTCGACTGAACTGGATGGATGAGAATGGGATATTTTCGCTCGATGAAAATATGATAAATCCGATTATTATTAGAGAGAGAAGACCAATTCCAACTCCACCATAGATAAATATTTTTTTCCGGCTTTTGGGTTCAACAATTTTTTGTTGTTCATCTGAACTTTGAATTTTATTCGCTTCAAGTTTTTGATATTCACCGGAATACGCGGGGCGATTGATTCGTGAACTCTGCTTTTTTAATCTGCGCAGATCGCGTACAATGTCTGACATGTGCTGAAAACGATCATCGGGATTTTTTTCAAGCGCAGTCTTCAGCAGAAATGAAAGCTCAGCAGGAGCATCGGGAAGATATTTTTGAATATTCTCCGGATCTTCATTGATGATGGAATACATCATTGCCGCTTCGTGTTCTCCGCGGAACGGAAGCCGTCCCGATAGCATTTCAAAGAACAATACTCCAAACGAAAAAATATCAGAACGCGGATCAACATCGCCCCCTTGCATTTGTTCCGGTGCCATATATGCCAGCGTACCGACTGTGCTTGATGTCCGAGTTAACTTCAATGAACCTTTTAATTTTGCCAAACCAAAATCCATCACCTTGATCTGATTTTTAGAATTGATCATGATATTATCGGCTTTAATATCGCGATGGACAATTCCTTTGCTGTGCGCTTCTTCCAGCGCTTCTGCAATTTGAATCGCATAGTCGATGGCAGTATCTATCTTTATCAATCCTTTTTGGAACGTCTCGCGGATTGTTGCACCTTCAACAAATTCCATCACGATGAATTGTTTTCCCTCTTCTTCGCGCACATCATGAATTACGCAGATGTTCGGATGATTGAGAATAGCTGCTGCCTGCGCTTCTTGTAAGAACCGTGATTGTTCCGTGGTTCCATTAGCAAGATGGTGCGGCAGGAATTTAAGCGCGACAATTCTGTTCAACTTGGTGTCTTGGGCTTTATAGACGATGCCCATCCCGCCTTCGCCGAGTTTTTCGAGAATTTTATAGTGTGCTATTATTTGTCCAATCATGTTGCCTGCCTCCCGCTTTCGCTTCGCTTCAGCGGGATTCTGAAATTCTCAACCACTCGTTGAAAAACACTCGTGGGAGAATTTCGAACTTCGCCGAGTTTTTCAAGGATTGTGTAGTGTGAAATAGCTTTACCGATCATACAGTGTCCTGTAATTAAAAATTATTCATTATCGTTGGCACCATGACAAATCGTGGTGTTTAAAAGTTTATGCGGTAAATAATGTAAAATAATTTGCCGTGAACAATTTTTAATTCATCAGCGGTATTATTTTCCAAAAAAAAAGCATCTTTTCTAGATACTTTTCTCAACAAAGGATTTTTTCATCCCCTCTAAAAAACTTAACTTCCTTTGACAGTTCGAACTATTTTTTCAATCTCGTCCCATTCATCTTCCTGTACATTGTTGAGCATATTAAATTGACCTGCGCCGTTCAACCACTCGCCGCCGTCAATCGTAACAACTTCGCCGTTGATGAATGAAGAGTAGTCTGAAATTAAATACGCCGCTAAATTCATCAGCTCTTGATGTTCGCCAACTCTGCCAAGAGGAACTTTTTTCTTGAGATCAAACTTGTGTTGAATATTTTCGGGCAATAATCTTTCCCAAGCACCCTTTGTAGGGAAAAGACCCGGCGCAATGGCATTAAAACGAATTCCATACTTTGCCCATTCAACGGCAAGGGAACGGGTTATCGCCAACACTCCCGCTTTCGCCGCGGCAGAAGGAACAACATACGCCGAACCGGTAGAAGCGTACGTTGTAACAATATTAAGCACGGTTGCATTTTGTTTTTTTTCTATCCAATGTTTTCCGAACGCCAACGTGCAGTTGTACGTTCCTTTGAGAACGATATTGACAATGATATCGAAAGCACGATTGGAAAGCCGTTCGGTGGGACTGATAAAATTACCCGCAGCATTATTTACCAAACCGTCTACTTTCCCGAATTTCTCAACTGCTGTCTTAAGAAGATTTTCCACCTGCTCGTAATTTGTAACATCGCACTGAACCGGTAAAATAGTTCGTAATGTCAATTGCGATAATTCATTTGCAGTTCTTTCGAGTATCTCAAATTTGCGGCTTGCAATAATTACGTCGGCTCCTAATTCTGCAAAATATTTAGCCATCGATTTCCCGAGTCCCGTTCCGCCGCCGGTAATTAAAATCACCTTGCCGTCGAGCGAACCATCGTTAAGCATTGGCGAACTGTATTTTTTATCAGCCATACGAAGTATCCTTGCGAAGCATCCTTCGGATCGGATAGTTTTTTATTTATAAAAATTTGTAACTACAAAAATCGAAAACCTTCTCTACGAATCATAGACAGAAGGTTTTCTTATTGGTACGTGAAAACATCCGAACAATATTATTTCTTGAAGATAACCTTAGGAATGTTCTGTAGCAAGAATAACTTTTTGAAGCGTGTTTCGATACCGACTACTGCCCAGATTGCAACCCTTCATTTATGCCATAAACCAGAAGCTGCATGTTGTATTTTGACATTTTATTATTTCTTCGCTTGATTTTTAACATAGTCCGATGGTTCTCTGCCGCGATTTCACTTAGAACTCACGTGGCGAAGAACGAATGTGCGGGCTTGTTTGAGATACTCATTACCCCCAATAATGTAAGTATCGTTATGATCTGCCCCTTGTATTTCGTAAAACTCCTTCGGGTCGTTAGCAGCATTGAACAGTTTTCTTCCAAGTTCAAACGGAATAATCTTATCCCGATTGCCGTGCATGCTCAAAACTGGAATCGTGATGTTCTGAATCTTGTCGATGGAATTAAATTGAGACCGAAGAAAAAACTGTATTGGAAGAAACGGGTAAAAGACGCGAGCCAAATCCTTGCCAGATGAAAAAGTTGACTCCAAAATCAATGCAGCAGCAGGACGTTGCGTGGCGATATCAATGGCAACTGCTCCGCCAAGACTTGTTCCCCATAGAACGATTCGTTTCGGATCAACACCGTGGAGCGTGAGCGCATAATCAAAGGCAGCGCGTCCATCGTTGTACACTCCTTGTTCATCCGGCGATCCTTCGCTCTTGCCGTAGCCGCGATAGTCGTACATCAGAACATTGAATCCCGTTCGCAGCAATCGTCTCATCAGTTCACTTCTGTGAGAAATGTTGCCGCCGTTGCCGTGAGAGATTACCAGTGTGGCAAGGGGAGTGTCAACAGCAGCAAACCATGCATGAAGTTTTATTCCATCTTCAGTTCTTATCCAGCACTCTTGAATGTTCGGAATGGACCGCGCATTCTCATAAATACCATCAGGAAATTTTGACGGAAAGAAAATGAATTTCTCTTCGAAGCTCATAATAATAATCGTCCAGATGAAGATAGCTGCAACGACAACAACAAGAACTTGTCTTACAAAAACGAGAATGCGTTTGAAAATTGATTTCACATTAACCTACTCATTTCAGTAATGAATACAGGGTTCGCACTTTTTCCCCTTCTGGAACATCCGCCCGGCTTTCGTGTTATTTACGTCCGCTCTACGAGTCGTAAACCGTTTTTAGGCGGATTAGCGGACGCAAAGGATTAAAATTTTAAATTTGCGTTTTTTGCGAAATCCCGCTGCTTGACAGACTGTGTGAAAACTGTATCGCCGAACTCTGTTCGGCGTTTACAATTGAAAATGTGTAAGAAATTGCAATGTTGCCGAGCAGAGCTCGGCATTACAAAATACTTTTCACACAGGCTGATCCTTTTGGAGAAGCGTTTCCTTGTTTTTGTCTACGACTCATAGAGCGTAGGCATCCTTGCGTATGCATCCTTCGGATAAATTCAAAAAAACTTTACCGCAAAGACGCCTGCCTGCACGAAGCCAATGCTTCGTTTCGGCGAAGGCAGGCGAAGCCGCAAAATGTTTATCCGAAGGATGCTTCGCATTATTATTTGTTTTCTTCGTGCCTTTGCCTGCCCGCCGCACATACAACGTGCTATGGCAGGCGGGTGTCTTCGTGGCGAAAAAAACTTAATTTTTGGAACTGCCCTATATTTTTAGATTTTCCCATTATTCATTTTCAATTATCCATTGCTCTTATGGCACAACCACACGTAAAATATATTTTTGTTACCGGCGGAGTTGTTTCTTCGCTCGGAAAAGGAATCGCCGCCGCTTCGCTCGGCTTACTTCTCAAATCACGCGGACTGCGAGTTACGATCCAGAAAATGGATCCGTATCTCAATGTCGATCCCGGAACAATGTCTCCGTATCAACATGGCGAAGTGTATGTAACGGATGACGGCGCTGAAACCGATCTCGATCTTGGACATTATGAACGATTCCTTGATGTGAACACATCGAAGATGAACAATGCCACAACCGGACAAATTTATTACGAAGTGATTACCAAAGAACGGCGCGGCGATTATCTTGGCGCAACGGTTCAGGTTATTCCCCACATCACCGATGAAATTAAACGGCGAATGGGACAGCTTGGTGCATCGGGAAAATATGATGTCGTCATCACCGAAGTTGGCGGAACGGTCGGCGATATTGAATCGCTCCCATTTCTTGAAGCAATTCGTCAGTTCACGTTAACGATTGGAAAACGAAATGCACTGAGCATTCATGTAACGCTCATTCCTTATATCAAATCAGCAGGAGAGATAAAAACAAAACCAACGCAGCACAGCGTAAAGACGCTTCTTGAAATTGGAGTGCAGCCCGATATTCTTATCTGCCGAACGGAAAAACGATTATCGCGCGAGGTGAGAGAAAAGATCGGCCTTTTCTGTAACGTAGAGACCGAAGCTGTGATTGAAGGACTTGATGTGGAAACCATTTACGAACTTCCTTTGCATTTTGAAAAAGAAGGACTCGACAAGATTGTTCTGGAAAAATTGAACATCAAAGCAACCAAACCCGATCTGAGAAAATGGTCGCGGTTCGTTCACCGCATAAAAGAACCGAAAGACCGCGTTACGATCGGTTTTGTGGGCAAATATACGGAACTGAAAGATGCATATAAAAGTATCACCGAATCGTTCATTCACGCCGGCGCGGAGAATAATGTTGCCGTCGATCTTAAATGGATTCGAGCAGAAGAACTTGATGGAAACAATGTTCAAGAATTATTACAAGGGATCAGCGGATTGCTTGTTGCGCCAGGATTCGGGATTCGCGGAATTGAAGGAAAGATTAAAGCGATCCAATTTGTGCGCGAACATAACATTCCCTTCTTGGGAATCTGTCTTGGAATGCAATGCGCCATTATCGAATTTGCGCGCAATGTCTGCGGATTGAAAGGCGCACACAGTACTGAATTCAAAAAATCAAAATACAATGTGATTGATATGATGGCAGACCAGCGTTCAATTAAAAATATGGGTGGAACAATGCGGCTCGGCGCGTATCCGTGCGCAGTGCAAAAAGGAACAAAAGCGTACGCCGCGTATAAAAAAGAATTGGTTTACGAACGCCATCGTCACCGTTACGAAGTGAATAATAAATTCCGTAAGACACTTGCCGAACACGGAATGGTCTTCAGCGGAACATCGCCGGATAATAATCTGGTAGAGATTGCAGAATTAAAAGATCATCCATGGTTCGTGGGCGGACAGTTCCATCCCGAATTGAAATCCCGCGCGCTTACTCCGCATCCATTATTCAGAGATTTTGTGAAGGCGGCGTTGGAGTATAG
>JANONI010000363.1:0-5491 GCA_031420755.1 Bacteroidota bacterium
GCAGTCTGCGAGCGATTGGTTTAATCTGTTCAATCCAAATAATTTTCAGATGCATCATACATATTCTGCAAGTTACTCATCATTCAGCGGTAATGGTCTTGCGTTACAGCGGTACACCAATACAATGGTCTATCAATTCGCTCCAAATCTTGATGCGCGTGTTGATCTGAGTTTGCAGAATTCGCCGTACAGCACATTCGATTATCGTTTGCAAAATCAATTCAGCAAAGCATATTTAAGCCGCGCAGAAATCAACTATCGTCCGTGGGAAAACATGGTGATTCGTTTACAATATCGTGAATTGCCGTATTCGTATTACGGATATGGGTACAATCGTTCTTTTGGTGGGATGTTTACGGGACTTGATGGTTACGAGGATTAAAAAAATGAAAAAAAATATACATCTAATTTTTTGTTTGCAATGCCTTCTTTTCTATTAGGAGTTGGTAGTGTCTTAAATGTTTCAGGTAATTATTATACTTTTAATTACTCGAAAAGTGATTCAGAAACTGATACGCGAGCAATAGAAAGTGATTGGGGAATGGTCGGCGAAGATATTAAATTTGGATTGCAAAAGACTGAACATGAAATTAACGGAAACAAAAATTAAACATTCAATGGCTGACAAAAAGAAGAAATCCGTAGCAACAAAAAAGCAAGACGATGTAAAAATTTCTAAAAACAGTAGACTCGTTGTTGGTGATTCAGATGCGGCACTAAGTAATAACGAAGTTAGTCATGCTTTAGTGGCAGAACGTTCTTCTTCATTTAGCGGTCCCCTTCCTCATCCCGCGATCCTAAAAGAATATAATCTTGTTCTTAAAGATGGTGCAGAAAGAATTATGCAAATGGTTGAAAAACAATCCAGCCACAGAATGAGTTTAGAACAGCATACGATAAAAGAGGAATTGCGACAAAGTAGTCGAGGGCAAATATTTGGTTTTATTTTGGGTATAGTTGGTCTTGGACTTGCAACATGGTTGACAATACAGGGTCATGAAACTATTGCTGGAATATTTGGCGCAACAACAATTATCGGATTAGTAACGGTGTTTGTCATTGGAAAAAAAATTCAACAAAAAGAATTATCTGAAAAAGATTAATTTTATTTCTTATCGATATTAATAACCGAGCAGTCGAAGAGACTTTCTCGGTTATTTTTTTGTGAATGATGAAACAACAATCAAAAAAACGACTCCTATTGAACATCGCAATTGTTCTGCTCGTATTCTTTAATGGAATGCAACTGTACGGAATTATTTTCCGCGATGGTACGTCCATTGTTTCTTCTGCAAAAAATCTGAACGATACAACTCATGTTCCTTTGCAGATTAATGTGTTAAATGGCTGCGGTGTTAACGGAGTTGGAACAACAATGACAAAATATTCCCGCAAATTGGGATACGATGTTGTTGAGATGGGAAATTATAAATCGTTCGATGTTGAACAATCAATTATCATCGACAGAAGCGGAAAGATGAACGAAGCGCAAGAACTGGCATCGTTGCTTGGGATTGATAAGAAGAATGTTCTACAGCAGTTCAGCAACGATCAGTTAGTATCTGCTTCAATCGTTATTGGAAAAGATTTTAAATCATTAAAACCATGGAAGTAAAGGAGTATTGTGACCTCAAAAAATCTTGCTAAAGTATTGGCGAATGCCGCCCTCAGCAAAAAAGCATACGATATAACAATTTTAGATCTGCGAAAATTAACAACAATGACAGATTATTTCGTTGTCTGTTCTGTTGATTCGGACACTCAGGCGCGCGCCGTGGCAGATGAGATTAAACATGAATCGTTGGAAAAAGGGGAAACATCCGTCCGTAAAGAAGGATACAGTGAAGGGCGATGGATATTATTGGATTACATGGATGTTGTCGTTCATGTGTTCCATAAAGAAATGCGTGAATTCTATAATCTGGAGAAATTGTGGGGCGATGCAAAAATGGAATATGTGAACGATGAGCCGGCTGCAAAAGAAAAACCAAAAGAAAAGAGTGGGCGCATTCGCGCAAAAACTGATTCATCCAAAAGAACGAAAAAGAAAACAACTCGAAAAAAAATCGCGAAATAATGAAAGATTTATTATATCAACAACTCACATCCATCATTGCAGAGCTGCAATATCCTTCCGTTGAAGTGATTTTTGATAAACCGAAAGTAGAAGCGCACGGCGATCTTACAACGAACGTTGCAATGATACTTGCAAAATCCGTCGGCAAGAATCCACGCCACGTTGCTCAATCAATCGTTGAAAAATTACCAGTCAATAATTCGTTCCTTTCATCGGTAGAAATTGCCGGACCGGGATTCATCAATTTCAGGTTTGCAACAACGTATGTTGTTGAGAATGCAAAACAGATTCTTCTAAAAAATGATTCTTTTGGAAAATCGAATTTTGCAAACAACAAAAAAACGAATCTTGAATGGGTCAGCGCAAATCCGACCGGATTACTTCACGCAGGACATGGACGGCAAGTGATTCTCGGACAAGTGATTGGAAATTTATTGGAGTGGACGGGACATTCGGTAACGCGAGAATACTATTTCAACAACGCCGGAAACCAAATGCGAATGCTGGCGGATAGTATTTTCATTCGTTACCTCCAAGAATTTGGTGATGAGATTCCGTTTCCTGAAGAAGGATATAAAGGCGAGTATATTGTTGAAATAGCAAAAGCGATTATTGCAGTGAAGGGTGATTCTCTGAAGAATGCAGGAGCAGATAAATCATATTTCCAAAAATATGGTGAAGAATGGTGCTTCAAAAAAATTAAAGAGACATTGGCGCGGCTGAATGTAAAGCACGATGTATTCTATAATGAAGATTCACTCTATTCAACAGGCAAGATCAACGAAGTTGTTGAAGAATTCAAGAAAAAAGATATTGCGTACGAAAGCGAAGGCGCAGTGTGGTTTCGAGCAACTAAATTTGGTGCGGATAAGGATCGCGTGATAGTAAAAAGTACGGGCGAACCAACGTATCGCTTGCCGGATATTGCGTATCATCGAGAGAAATTTAGACGCGGCTTTGAATTGATCGTTGATATCTTCGGCGCAGATCATATTGCAACAATTCCTGATGTTCTCAATGGAGTAAAAGCGCTCGGATATGATACTGACGCTGTTAAAGTCATCATTCACCAAATGGTCTCATTTGTAAATGGTGAAGAAGTTGTAAAGATGTCTAAGCGTAACGCAAAAACATACACGCTTGATGATCTTATCGACGAGGTTGGTGTTGATGCGGTTGCATACTTCTTCGTGATGCGAAGCGTTGGTACGCATTTAGAATTTGATGTTGCATTGGCGAAAGAACAATCAGATAAGAATCCTGTTTATTATTTGCAATACGCCCATGCTCGCATCGCAAGTATTTTGCGGCATGCCGCGGAAGAAAAATTTCCTGTCGATCGTCCAGTAGCGATGAATGAAAAGACAGATTATTCATTGATACAAAAAAAAGAAGAGATCGATCTTCTCAAAAAATTGCTGGAGTTTCCTGAACTTGTGCAAAGCTGCGCTGTCTCATTTGAACCTCACAGACTTACAACGTACTTACGAGAAGTTGCAGAGACATTTCATCGGTTCTATCATGAACATCGGGTGATTAACGACGATAAAGCGTTAATGCAAGCTCGATTAACCATTTGTTTGATGACAAAAATTGTTATTGTTAACGGATGTAAAATTTTAAGTGTTTCTTGTCCAGAAAAAATGTAAATTATTTCACAATAATTAGGAATTAAACCTGCCCCCTTGATACTGCAATTTTAAAAACAATTTGTTCTACAGGAATTGTTTTTACTTCACTCATTAACGCTGTTTGTCTCAATATTTGTTGGGAAATACTGACGGATTTTATTACATTATTAAATTCATGGTACTATTCAGCGAAGAAAAACAATGGCACAGGTTTTCACAGATAAGTTTTTTAAAATTTAACTTAACAGAAAAACTTTCCAAATCTTAAAGATTTGGAAAGTTTAATCTGTGGCTATAATTTTGATCAGTATTTTAACCAAATCTAAGTTTTAAAAAAGGCTGAGTAAATACAAGAGACTTCTGAAAAATATCTGAACCATAGTATCCGCAACCTTTACGGTTGCGAAAAGCGATTGATTTTACGTTTTTTTACGCACGCATAAAGCGTGCGGATACATTTTTCAGACGTCTCTACAAATTAATACCCATTACATTGTATAATGAAAAATATTCTTGTAACCGGCGGCGCCGGTTTTATTGGCAGTAATTTCGTTCACGTTATGCTGAACAAACATTCCAATTATACCATTGTAAATTTTGATGCGCTTACGTATGCCGGAAACCTTGAAAATCTCTTAACCATAGAACATAATTCAAACTATGTTTTTGTAAAAGGGGATATTTGCAATAAAGAACAAGTTGCAAAAGCATTTCACGAACATTCAATAGATACCGTAGTTCACTTTGCAGCGGAATCGCATGTTGATAGAAGTATTGCCGGTCCGGCGGTGTTTGTGCAAACAAATGTAGTTGGAACTCAGGTGCTGCTCGATGTTTCCCGCGAAATTGGAATAGAACGATTTCTTCATGTCTCTACGGATGAAGTGTACGGCTCGCTTGGTGCCACAGGATATTTCACCGAAGAAACTTCGCTCCATCCAAACAGTCCGTACTCGGCGAGCAAAGCATCGTCCGATATGCTGGTGTTGGCATATCATCACACATTCGGATTTCCGGGAATAGTTACGCGGTGTTCAAATAATTATGGACCGTATCAATTTCCCGAAAAATTAATTCCGTTGCTGATAGCGAATGCGTTGAATGATAAATCAATTCCGGTGTATGGTGATGGATTGAATGTGCGCGATTGGTTGTATGTAGAAGATCATTGTTCGGCTCTTGATGCTGTTCTTCATAATGGAACGATCGGTGATGTTTACAATATTGGCGGGCATAACGAATGGAAAAATATTGATATCGTAAAATTGGTGTTGAAAGAAATTGGTAAACCGGAATCGCTCATTACGTATGTAAAAGATCGTCCCGGTCATGACAAACGATATGCAATTGATGCTGCAAAAATAAAGAACGAACTTGGCTGGGTTCCATCGTATCAGTTTGAGAATGGGATCAAAAAGACTGTACAATGGTATTTGCAGAACAAACAATGGTGGGAGAGGATAATCAGCGGTCAATATAAAAAATATTACGAATCACAATATTCTGAACGGAAATAATAGACAATGAAGGTCAACAAAAAATATTATCTCGTTGCGTTATTTATTTGCTCTACGATGGTATCTTTCTCTCAATTACGAGACCGTGACGAGGAATCGAAAACTTCATCACAAAAAATGCAGCAACAGCAAGTTTCCGGTTCAACATTATCTGTTGTTATGGATGGACCGGTTGACCCAACGGAATACATCGTTGGTCCCGGCGATGTGTTTGCCGTGAGTATCTGGGCAGCAGTCCCTTTAAATTTTCAGGTTCCGGTCAACCC
>JANONI010000364.1:0-3329 GCA_031420755.1 Bacteroidota bacterium
CATAATTATATCATTAATAATGGGCTCATCTAATCCCTTTTAGTTATAGTATTAGATGTTAAAATCTAAATGGGCTTTGCCCTCACATACTGCACAGCCCACTCAATCTCATCACCCAACTGTTGCGCTGCCTGCAATGGAAAATAAGGATTGCGCAAAATCTCCCGCGCAAAAAAGATCACATCTGCTTTTCCTTCAGCAAGAACAGCTTCTGCTTGCTCTGCCGTGGTGATCAATCCAACTGCGCCGGTCAATATACCGCTCTTGCGCACCGCTTCTGCAAAGGGAACTTGATATCCGGGAGCAAGAGGAATGCGGACTGTTGCCGAATTTCCACCCGATGAGCAGTCGATCAGATCAACGCCGAGAGATTTTAAGACCGAAGCAAGCGCAACAGAATCATTTATTGTCCATCCCTCGTCAGTCCAATCCGAAGCGGAGATGCGGACAAAAAGAGGATTCTCTTTGGTCCAAACTGATTGAATCGATGCGATCACTTCGCGAAGCAGACGCGTTCTATTTTCAAACGATCCGCCGTAATTATCTGTGCGGTGATTGCTCAGCGGAGAGAGAAATTCGTGGATCAAATATCCATGCGCCGCGTGGATTTCAATTATCTTAAATCCGGCAGTTAAGGCACGTTGTGCCGCCGCAGTAAAATCTTTTATTACTTTTTGAATTCCTGAGCTGTCAAGTTCTACGGGAGGAATGTCGTCCGATTTAAAACCAATCGCGCTTGGTGCAACGGTTTTCCAACCGCCGTTTGCGTTATCAACCTGTTTTCCTCCTTTCCAGGGAGAAGCGTGCGATGCTTTTCTTCCCGCGTGTGCAAGCTGTATTCCAGCGATACTTCCATTCTGATGGATGAAATCGGTGATCCGTTTCAATCCGGGAATATGTTCGTCTTTCCAGATGCCGAGATCGTCGGGAGAGATTCTTCCTTCGGGAGAAACGGCAGTCGCTTCGGTAAAGACCAATCCTGCACCGCCGACCGCTCTGCTTCCGAGGTGGACAAGATGCCAGTCATTTGCAAATCCATCCTGCGATGAATACTGGCACATCGGCGAAACGACGATGCGATTTTTTAGCGTAACATTTTTGATTGTGAGTGGAGAAAATAATTTTGACATAAGCGTAATGAACTTTGTTCATCCTGAGCAAGTGCCGCGCTTAAAAAACATCCTTCGATGCGTCCTCGTTTTACTCGGACTTACTCAGGTCCGAAGGACTCAGACTGTGTAATAAGTGAGTCTATGTAAAAATGAATGGGATTATCTCCCACAATTCAAGTTGTCCGAGAGTTAAACTCTCGGACAGGAACCTTTTCGTGTCGAAAAACAAATGCTCTTACCCACTTTTCAATTATGACAAGAGTTTTTACACAGTCTCCTTGTCCGAAGGACTACTTTGTAGCGTCGGGATAGTTTATTGAAAATCGTCATGCCGAATCACAAAGTGATCCCTTCGGGACTTGCTTTGGCATCCATATTACAGACCCTGAAACAAGTTCAGGGTGACGTAGTAAATTATTTCAATGTCTTCATGTCAATCACAAAACGATATTTCACATCGCTTTTAAGAATCCTTTCGTACGCTTCATTAATGTAGCCGATATTAATGAGTTCGATATCGGAAACAATTTTGTGCTCTGCACAAAAATCTAACATCTCCTGTGTCTCCGGAATTCCGCCGATATTTGATCCGGTAATCGTTCTGCTGTTTCCCAGCAAGAGGGGACCGGTGAGTTGAATAGGTTCCGGCGGGATTCCAACGCAGATATGTACGCCGTTGGTACGGAGCATTTTCAAATACATATCGTAATTATGTTTTGCAGAAACGGTATCAATAATAAAATCAAAATGATTTTTGAACTGCCGCACTTGCTGCGGATCCGTTGTCAGACAAAAATGATGCGCGCCAAGTTTTTTTGCATCGGCTTCTTTTTGTGGGGAAGTGCTTAACATCGTCACTTCTGCACCGAAAGCAGCCGCAAATTTTACCGCCATATGTCCAAGTCCGCCCAAACCTAAAACACCGACACGATGTCCTTTGCCGATCTTCCATTTGCGAAGAGGGGAATAGGTTGTTATTCCGGCGCACAATAGCGGAGCAACCCCATCCAGCGGAAGATCCTTTGAAATACGGACAACGAAATTTTCATCAACGATGATCTGATTTGAATATCCGCCGTAGGTTGGCGTTGTTCCATCTGACTCCACAGAATTGTATGTCCAGACAGTTTTTCCTTTCTCGCAATATTGCTGCTGTCCCTGTTTGCAATTGCCGCAATCCTGACAGGAATTGACCATGCAACCCACGCCAGCTAAATCGCCAACGGAAAATTGTTTAACATCGCTTCCGATATTGGTTATGCGCCCAACAATTTCGTGTCCCGGAACCATTGGATACTTCGCCGGTCCCCATTCGCTTCGCACCTGATGAATATCGGAATGACAGACGCCGCAATAGTGAATCTCTATTTGAATATCGTTTGGACCGACATCTCTTCGTTCAAAACTCCATGGAGCGAGTTGATCGTTTGAGTTATGAACAGCATATCCTTTGGTTGGTAACATTATATTTTTTTGGTTGATGATAGTTGTTAGGTATTCATTGGTGATAAATGAATTTTTTTTCCCACTTCCGACGAAGGAATGCCTTTGGCAAAAAACACTAAAGCTCAAAGGTATTGATACTGATAAAAATTTTGTGTCTTAGCGTTTTCGTAGCTGTGTTGTTTCACAAAAAAAAACGTTCTCCCTCCTGGAGCTGTAAAATCTCTTCGGAATAGAGAACGAAATTCAAAATGAAAAACCATTACTGATTTTTCGGCAACTGATTCAGGACAAGCCAGTAATATCCGATGTTCCTGATCGCTTCGGCGAACTTTTCAAAATCGTCCGGCTTTACCACATAACCGTTCATTCCAAGGTTCTTGCCTTCAACGATATCTTTCTCTTCGCGCGAAGTTGAAAGTATCACTACCGGAATATTTTTCGTCCGCTCATCCGATTTGATCTCTTTCAACACATCCAAGCCACTTTTTTTCGGGAGCTTTAGATCAAGAAAGACGACCTTTGGTGCGTTCTCCATCGTTCGGGATGAGAACTCTCCTCGGCAAAAAATAAAATCTGTTGCTTCTTCGCCGGTTTTTACCCAAACGAAATTTTCGGCAAGGCGGTGCATGTTCAACGCTTTTAAGGTAAGCTCTGCATGGTAAGGATTATCCTCAACAAGAAGAATATTTATTTTTTGATCCGACATACTGTTGTCCTTTCTGAAAGAACGAGATTTCTTCGTTCCAATGTTACGATATGAATAGTGAGAAC
>JANONI010000365.1:0-2727 GCA_031420755.1 Bacteroidota bacterium
CATTTTCTTGTTCATTATCATGACGGCGCAGAACGAACTGCGCGTGTTATTGCAAAAGTTGCAGAAGATATTTATGGTCCGGTAACAACATTGTACGAGCACGAGCCGGATCAAAAAGTAAGTATTGCTGTTATTGACTACGAAGACAATTCCAACGGGGCGGCATATTTTTACGACAATAAAATCCTCATCTGGTCGCCCGCGTTGGATTTCGATCTTCGCGGAACTCATAACTGGCTTCGCAATGTCATTGCTCATGAATTTACGCACATCGTTCAAATACAAACTTCCATGAAGTTCGGGCGTAAGTTTCCCGGAATATATTTGCAATGGCTCAATTACGAAGAAGAACGCAGACAGGATGTGTTGTACGGTTATCCCAACACAGTTGTTTCGTATCCAATTTCCGGATTTATTATTCCAAGTTGGTTTGCTGAGGGAGTTGCACAATATAATCGTCCGGAACTGAGCTACGACTATTGGGATTCACATCGGGATATGATTCTTCGTTCGTATGTGTTGGACAGCGCCATGCTTTCGTGGAATGAAATGAGCGTTTTTGGTAAAACTTCTCTTGGAAATGAATCATCGTACAATGCCGGTTTTGCGTTAACAAAATATCTTTCCGAAACTTATGGTCAGGATGTTATACCGAAGATCGCAAAAAATATTTCGCGCACGAATATGGTTACAATAGATCAAGCGATCGAAAGAACCATTGGGAAAACTGGAGAGCAAGTGTATGATGAATGGAAAAATCATCTCTCTTCGGATTATCAACGCAGAGTGGAATCGATACTACCGAACAAGGTTGAAGGAACAAGAATTGCTGATGTTGGATTTGGGAATATGAATCCCGCGTTTTCTCTTGATGGAAAAAAAATTGCGTACGTTTCCAATAAAGAAGCAGACTATTTTGGGTTATCATCATTGTATTTATACGATGTTGCTACAAAAGAAGAAAAAATGATTGTTGGAGGTATTCGTTCGACAGTAACGTGGTCTCTTGATGGGAAAAAAATTTATTATTCTAAACTGACTGATAATCAAACCGTTGGATTCAAAATTTCTGATCTGTTCGTTTACGATCTTGAAAATGAAGAAGAGTTGCAGTTAACAAAAGGATTACGCGCAGCAAACCCTTCACTTTCACCTGATGGAAAATTATTAAGTTTTGCTGTAGGAAATGATGGAACAATGAATGTAGGTGTTGTTGATACAACAGGGAAGAATCCCCGACAAATAACAAAGTACAAAAATGGAGAGCAAGTCTATCTTCCCAAATGGTCGCCTGATGGAAATAATATTGTCTTTGGATATTCATTCCGTGAAGAACAGGATATTGCTTCGGTGAATATTGAAAACGGAGAAGTAGAAATGCTTGTTACGGGAATTCCGGATGACCGCAATCCTTCGTATAGTGCTGATGGAAAATATTTGTATTTCGTTTCTGACCGGACAGGAATTTTTAATATCTATAAAATGGAAATTGCATCGAAACAAATTGAGCAGATATCCAATGTGCTTGGCGGTGCGTTTACTCCCAGCGTAAGTGACTCCGGGAAAATTGCATATTCGTTATATACCTCAAAAGGATTTAAGATCAATTATATTGTTGATAGTGTCTCGCACAATTTTGAAACTTCTCATTACATCGAGTCGGAAAGAATTCGCCGTCCGGAAATCAAAATTGAGAACGATTCTTTGAAGCGAAATCAATTTGATTTTGTTGCATTAAGAAATTATGATGATACAAAAGTGCCGAACATTAAAAAGGAAGAATATAAAAATATCTACAGCAGTCTTTCGATTATTCCATTCCTTCGCATTGATAATTACAATACCAAATCATCGGGTTTAGATTTCTTGAAACCCGGCTTTTATTTTATTTCGAGTGATGTTGTTGAGAAAATGCAATTGTTTGGCGGTGTTGCAATCAATCAAATTCTCGAACGGGATTTGTTTTTGCAATACAACTATACCGATAGAATTCTTGGATTGTATAACATTGGCTGGGAACCGACAGTGTCATTAGAGTTGTATAATGTTACCCGGAAACGCACGAACGAAAGAATTACAATCGTAGAACAATTTGAAGAAACTTCAGCGGATATCACATACAGTCTGTTTGAGTTTGATTTCTTTCTAACACAGCCAATTTTTACCGACGCCAGTATCCTGCGATTAGGTTATACATATAGTCAGTATAGCAATGCAATCAGTTCTTTCTTGGTAAAGGGCAGTAATCTTCTCGTGCCGGCATCGTCTGATGTATATTTTAAAGGGAACAATTTTTCTCTCCAATATTCTCTAAAAGGGATTTTACCTTCGCGGACTCGCGAGATCAATCCTATCGGTCGTTCTTTTGCATTACGAATTGATAATGAATTCAATCATTTCACAAAAGAAGATTCAACAGGTGCATCGGAATTTGAAGCATCTGAAACGGGAATTACATTGAAACTTGTTCCGTACACGTTCCACCGTGCGGAGTTCCGTTACACCGAACATTTACCTCTTCCGCTGTGGAAACATACACTATCATTTACATTACGTGGCGGAACGATCTTTGGTCGGCAGGTGCCGGATTTTTTTGATTTCTATGCCGGCGGACTTGTTGGAATGAAAGGATATCCGTTCTATTCCATCAGCGGAAATGAAATTGCATCGTTGAATATTGCATATCGTTATCCTATTTGGGAAAATATTGATATCAGAATATTCCAA
>JANONI010000366.1:0-1549 GCA_031420755.1 Bacteroidota bacterium
AATCATAGACGCTCCGCCGGCAAAAAATATATCCATTGGTTCATCAAATATTCTCATAATATTATGCCCAAGAAAATTAATTGAGCCGTTCTTTTCATAATACTTATCCGGAATCCCTTCTGTCTTGATCAATGATGATACTGTAGCAACATTCTCATCAGTAATAGCATTTGCTAAACCTTGCAGCCATCCGTTATGAACTACTGTATCATTGTTTAACAGAACGATCAACTCACCTTTTGCATTTTTAACTCCAAGGTTGTTTCCACCGGCAAAACCTAAATTCTTAGCGCTTTTAATAACACGAATTTGAGGAAAGTTTTCATTGAGGAATTCAATACTGCCGTCTGTCGAGGCATTTTCAACAACAATTATTTCAAATGTGGGATAGTCTTGCCGGAGAACTGACGTAAGACAATTCTTTAGAAAATGTTTTCCGTTGTAGTTAACGATAACAATGGAAATAGCTCTACTATTACTCTTTATCATGATTTCATAAGGTCAATTACTGATTTCGGCGCAGACCATCTTGAATACACCTTCCATCCCCCAATTTTCAAGTTAAAAGTTGTTGATAACCACGAACGCACATTTACTATATTGTCTTTAGACAAGAAAACCATTAATATCGCCCACAATAAAACTTTTGTTAATTGAAAGAAAGAGGATTTAATCAAAACCAATTTTAGTTCGGAGAAGCCCTTCAGGAATTCTCTTTTCATGAAATATGAAATCGCAATTCTCTGATGAAGATATATGAATTGTTCTTCAAATAGATCATTATATTTGGCACATAATGGATTCACCCTGTACTTTTTTAACTCTTGAAGCATATTTTGAAATATTTTTGTCTCTTCTTGTGAAGTCACTTGTTTCTCATTCATTCTATAGATAACAAGTAACTCATCAATATAGTGAAATCGAATCCCTTGTAGTACCAATCGTATTCTATACTCATTATCTTCAGCAAATGACAAAAGAGATTCATCAAATTTATTCCTTCTCACTATTTCTGACCGAAATAAGTAAGAATGAATAGGTATAACAAATGTCCTATTGAATTCAAAGAGGAATGCTTTTACTTGATCTTCGCAAGGTATTTTCCCTGGCAAGATTTTTATAAAACCTTGACTTTTGGTATGTAATGTATAGTCAGAATACACAACCTGGTATTGAGGATTGTTGTTAAAATGTTTCAAGCATTGTTCCAGCCGATGTTCTAAGAGTATATCATCCGCATCCAAAAACTGAATAAACGTCCCCTCTGCAAGATCGA
Source organism: Bacteroidota bacterium (assembly GCA_031420755.1). Classification (GTDB taxonomy): domain Bacteria; phylum Bacteroidota; class Ignavibacteria; order UBA10030; family UBA8401; genus UBA8401. The sequence goes on from JANONI010000366.1 coordinate 1,277, forward strand.
TCCCACAATTTCTTGCTGAAGCAAGACCACCATTTGCCTTTTTGTGATATCGAAATCTTTTATCGTGAGTTTGATATTTTGCAAAAATATCTGCTGAATAATCCGTTGAACCATCATCAATAAGAATACACTCCCAATGAGGATATGTTTGCCAGAGCAGACTTTCGAGTGCTTGACTGAGAAATCTCGCTGAGTTATAACAAGGAACAATCACCGATATTTTTCCGATATCGGTCATCTTAGATTTCAGCAAACGAGTTAACCATTAATTTT
>JANONI010000367.1:0-40953 GCA_031420755.1 Bacteroidota bacterium
ATCTCAGTTTATTGAATAGTGCGCGAAAACTTTTTGATGCACAACATCTGCGTATTGCGGCAAAAGGGGGGGATGGCACTGTCGGTTGGTCTGAACATGAACCATACGATGCGATTATTGTCACCGCGGGCGCGCCATCAATTCCTGAAGCGTTGGTCAATCAATTAAGCGATGGAGGACGATTAGTAATTCCTGTCGGAAATCGTGATGCGCAGCAATTAATTGTTGGAACAAAAATTGAAGGAAAATTACAGAGAGAGATTGTTGATGGATTTAAATTTGTTCCACTCATTGGAAAGAACGGGTGGAATTGAACTTCCTATTAGAGACATCTGAAAAATCTCACATCAATGTCATTCTGAGGAGCGCAGCGACGAACCTGCCCGCCATCGGTCAGGCGGGGAATCTTGCTTTTTCACTCTCTACGAGCCGTAGGCAAAAATAAAAACGAGATTCTTCTCCGCCTACGGCGGATCAGAATGACAATAGACAACCAATTTTTCAGATGTCTCTATTAAATCGGTGAACCTGCGTGTCAAAACTTCCTACCATACTTGTTCTTGTTGGTCCAACCGCATCCGGTAAAACAGCGTTGGCATTCTCCATAGCAAAAAGAATTCCGGTTGAAATTATTTCTGCTGATTCACGCCAAATTTATAAACATCTCACGATAGGAACAGCTAAACCCTCTGAAAAAGAACTGCATCAAATTCCTCATCATTTCATTGATCTGCTCGAACCAGATCAAAAATTTAATGCAGGAGATTTTCAGGAACAGGGAAGAAAAATTATTTCACAAATTCTTGATAAGAAAAAACTGCCGATCATTGTTGGAGGAACCGGTTTGTACGTTCAAGCGATTGTTGATGGATTTTTTGAACAACCGAAAATTTCCGGTGAAGTTCGAGAACAATTGGAACTTCGTCTTGTGCGAGAGGGAAAAGAAGCTCTCTTCAAAGAACTGCAATCGATTGATTCTGAATCTGCGCAAACAATGGATGCAAGCAAATATCGCCGAGTCATCCGCGCGTTAGAAATATTTCATGAAACCGGAACGCCAATCTCTCAGTTCCATAAACAACACAACGTAAACAAGATGTACAACGCTCATTTTTTTGGATTAAACTGGGAACGAAGCAAATTGTACGAGCGGATTAATAACCGCGTTGACAAAATGTTTGCCGAAGGCTTTTTAGATGAAGTAAAACAATTGAAAGAAAATGGATTTGACGATCGATTTCAATCTCTTCAAACTGTTGGATATACAGAAGCGTTCGCATTCCTTCGGAACGAAATTTCAAAAGAACGAATGATCGAATTGATGAAACAAAACACACGCCGATTTGCAAAACGCCAAATGACGTGGTTCAGAAAAGAAGAACGGATACAATGGTTTGATATTTCCGGCGAAGATCAGATTGACGAGATTGCAAAAAAATTATAAATGGAAACGTACGACACGTTTTGTGTGTCTGACGTTTAGCGAGGGGAAATTTCAATTCAAAGATAAGATGTCAGACGACTCTTTTCAAAAAAAAAGCGGGCAAGTCGTCGTCAGACATCAAATAAAAAGAGGTAAAATAATTTTTCATTGTTGTCTCTCTTTTCCGTATATTTACCTATGCAAGTTCAAATCCACACGTAACTACCTCAACCGTTTTATCGCGTTAGATCATTAATGCAATCCGCAATCTTTAATAACTGAAAAAACCTTGCGAAGGTTGCCTGCAATCTTCATAAAACCTTCGCAAGGTTTAACTTTCTCGAATTTAATTTTAACAAAACTATTATGAACATTTTGAAGCAAATTCAAAATCGAAAAACATTTGCAATTATCAGTCACCCTGATGCAGGAAAAACAACGCTGACAGAAAAACTATTGTTGTATGGCGGCGCAATTCAAATTGCCGGAGCGGTGAAATCAAATAAGATCAAAAAAACGGCGACATCCGATTTTATGGAAATTGAAAAACAGCGCGGAATTTCAGTTTCAACTTCCGTAATGACTTTTTCCTATAACAATTATACAATAAATCTTCTTGACACACCCGGCCACAAAGACTTCGCAGAAGATACGTATAGAACATTGACCGCTGTTGATAGCGTTATTCTTGTTATCGATTGCGTTAAAGGTGTAGAAGAACAAACCGAAAAATTGATGAATGTGTGTAGAATGCGAAATACGCCTGTCATCGTCTTCATCAACAAATTAGATCGTGAAGGACGAGAACCGATAGAACTGTTGGATGAAATTGAAGCGAAATTGAATATTCATGTTCGTCCGCTTTCGTGGCCTATGGGAATCGGCGGGAATTTTCGCGGTGTGTTCAATATTCATGAGAACACATTCAATTTTTTCACGCCAAATAAACAACGGATCGAAGAAGATATCGTTTCATTCAGCGGTGTTGATGATCTGAAACTGCACGATCAATTCGGAAAACAAGCTGTGCAATTGAAGCATGACATCGATCTTATTAGGGGAGTATATCCTGAATTTGATGTTCAACAATATCTTTCCGGAAATGCAGCGGCAGTATTTTTTGGAAGCGCGTTGAACAATTTTGGCGTAAAGGAATTGCTTGAAACATTTGTGAAGATCGCGCCAAAACCTCAAGGACGTGAAACGACAAAAGGTTTTATTGAACCGACTGATGAAAAATTTTCCGGTTTTGTTTTCAAGCTTCATGCGAATTTAGATCCGCGCCATCGTGATAGAATTGCATTTCTTCGGATCGTTTCGGGAATATTTGAACGAAATAAATTTTATTATCATGTTCGTTTGAAACGCGAGTTGAAATTCGCTAATCCTACGTCATTTATGGCGCAGGATAAAAGTGTGGTGGACTTCGCTTATCCGGGAGATGTGATTGGTTTGTACGATTCCGGAAATTTTAAGATTGGCGACACGCTTACCGAAGGCGAACAGATGATGTATAAGGGAATTCCAACATTCTCTCCGGAAATTTTCAAAGAATTACAACTTACTGATCCGTTCAAATCCAAACAATTGGAAAAAGGAATTCTACAATTGACTGATGAGGGACTGGCACAAGTATTTCTGCAGAATCAAGGAAACAGGAAAGTAGTTGGTACTGTGGGCGATCTGCAATTTGATGTTATTCAGTATCGTTTAGAAAATGAATATGGCGCGCCGTGTCTATTTCGTCCGCTTGCATTGAATAAAGCAACATGGGTGCAATACGAAAAAGAAGCGGATATTGAATGGCTCAAAACGATCCATCCTCACTCAATGTTCTATGACAAGCATGGTAATTTAGTATTCATTTCCGAATCCAAATACGCATTACAGCGCGCGATTGATAATAATCCAAAAGCAAAATTCTTATTTAGCATAGAACATAATACTGAAACACATGAAATGGTGGAAAAATAATATGAGCAAGCAGTATGTTAGCTGTTATTGTAAAACGACAGATGGACACGGTAGTTCTAAAATTAATAACCCTTAAAGATATGTAACTACACAGCGTGTTTTTTTATGCCACACCTGCCCGCTCTACGACTCGTAGAGCGGGCAGGTGTGGCAATGATTTTCCTCAATGTTTTTATAGAAAGTCTTTGTCTACGACCTGTAAGGAAACAATAAATTGCACTGTATAGTTACAACGATATAATCAAAATTTATGAAGACCAAAATTTTTTTAATAAAATCTACTAAATACTATTGGCATAAATGGTCAATCGCATTTAGGATAATGCCAATTGTAACACTTATTGCAATTCTAAAATATCTTTCTCACACTTATGAATTCGAGTTTATGGAGTTAAATGCTCTGTTTACCACTTTGGTGGCAGGTACAATTTTCCTCATAGGATTTCTTATCACAGGCGTGCTTTCTGATTACAAGGAAAGTGAAAAAATTCCGAGTGAACTTTCAACTACTCTTCAATCATTATTTGACGATACCTACACTATTTACAAGGGAAAAAACTCTGATACCGCACGACAGTTTATTGAATATCAAAAGTCATTTATCAATTCGCTGAACGCTTGGTTTTATAAAAAAGAAAGAACTAATTCAATCCTAAATAAAATAAGTTTGATGAATGATTTTTTTGTATCACTTGACAAAGAAGGGATTCAACCTAATTACATTATTAAAATAAAAAGTGAGCAAAACAATATCAGAAAGTTAATATTAAGAATAGACACAATAAGAGATACAGGATTCATAGGTTCTGCTTACGCAATTGTTGAAGCAATGTGGCTTGCAATCGCTTTTGGACTAATTATAATTAAAATCGAACCGTTTTATGCATCTTTGTTTTTCACTATACTTATTATGTTTCTTATTTCATATATGTTTTTTTTGATAAAAGACCTTGATAATCCATTTGATTATTCTACAAGAGGCGAAAGCGGAACAGAAATTTCATTAAAACCTATTCAGGACTTTGAAATTGTTCTGAAAGAATTTAATTAAACTGCATTGTAACAGCAGACAACAACGATACACAAAACAACGAACCGCAAACTGTTTTAAGGAATCGGATAAAATTGATTTTGTAAAACCTTTCTCCTTTTGTATATTCTATAAAATATACTCAACAGAATTACAATTTTTAAGAGGAAGTAATGATTGAAAAGAGCGAACACATCGCACAGTTGGAAGAACAATTCAATCAGCGCATTGCGAACGGCGAAACGATCGAACCGAATGATTGGATGCCGGATAAATACCGCAAGCAGTTGGTTCGTCTTATCTCGCAGCATGCACATTCCGAAATTATTGGAATGCTCCCCGAAGGAAATTGGATAACCCGCGCACCATCGCTTCGCCGCAAACTTGCTCTGCTTGCAAAAGTACAGGATGAAGCGGGACACGGTCATTATCTCTACAGTTCTGCAGAAACTCTCGGCACTTCCCGCGAAGAAATGTTCGATCAACTTCACGAAGGAAAAGCAAAATACTCCTCTATATTTAATTACCCTACGTTATCGTGGGCAGATATGGGAATAATTGGATGGCTTGTTGACGGCGCGGCAATTATCAATCAAACCACAATGGCGAAATGTTCTTACGGTCCATACTCACGCGCACTGTTTCGTATTTGTAAAGAAGAAAATTTTCACAAAAAACAGGGAATGGAAATAATTGCCGCACTCATTGCTTCCGGTGAAAAAGGAAAAGCAATGGTGCAGGAATCGGTCAACAGATTTTGGTGGCAGTCACTTATGATGTTCGGTCCGCACGATTCAAATTCTCCTAACAGTGCCGATATGATGAAATGGAAAATTAAACTAAAAAGTAACGATGAACTTCGCCAACGATTTATTGATACGACCGTTGAGCAAGCTTATGCGTGGGATTTAACGATCCCAGATGCAAAATTGAAATTCAATGAAACAACGCGAAGCTGGGAAGCAGGTGAAATTGATTGGGAAGAATTCAACGCGGTGATCAATGGAAATGGTCCTTGCAATCACGAACGAATGGAAGCTCGCCGGACTGCGCACGATAATGGAAAATGGGTTCGCGATGCTGCAAGAGCGTATGAAAATAAACAACAGTTGAAGAATAAATCGGCGGCGTAAAAAACGAAAGACAAGAAACTCTGGGGTATCTCTCTACGAGTCGTAGACTAAAATCTATTTAGTCGTTCCTTAAAAATTATTCGTAAGAATGCTTCGCATAAAACCTTGCGATGCGAAGCATGCATACGCAAGGTTCTGCAAAATTCTTTCATAACCTTCGCAAGTCCCAAAGGGACACCTTTGGTGGTTGCTTGCACAGATTACATTTTGTCTACGACCCTTAGGGATGTTTTTAGTCTACGACTCGTAGAGAGATGCCTTCTGAATTTCTAACTGCGCCTTATTGATTTCTAATCGCTGCATTCTTCTTCAACGACTCTTTCTCCAACAACTTCTTATACTCAATCATTTTCTTCATCAATCTTTTGTCGCTTATTGCAAGCATTTGAACGGCAAGCAATCCGGCATTTTTTGCGCCATCAATTGCAACCGTTGCTACCGGAACTCCTCCCGGCATTTGTGCTATCGCGAGCAGAGAGTCTAATCCATCTAATGATGTTGTCTTAATTGGAACTCCGATAACCGGAAGATGAGTGTGCGATGCTGTCATTCCGGGTAAATGAGCTGCCCCTCCGGCACCGGCAATAATAATTTTAATTCCCCGCTTCGCTGCTGTTGAAGAGTATTTCGTCATAAAATTCGGTGTGCGATGCGCGGAAGTGATTTTCATTTCATATGCTACGCCAAATTCTTCAAGCATGAGTGCTGCTTCCTGCATTACGGAAAGGTCTGAATCGCTCCCCATAATTATTCCAACACGAAGTGTCCTTCGGACAATAGGTTTTTTCATTTGATTAGCATAGAGGTGTCTGACATCTTAAAATTTATAAACTAATTTTTTCTTCAATTGCGGTTGCTTCTTTAAGAATCCTCTTCAAATTATCACCAACAATCGTGATATGTCCCATCTTTCGCCCGACACGCGAACTATGCTTACCATAAATATGTAAATGAATATTCGGATCGTTCAACGCAGTCTGATATACATCGCTCTTTTTTTGTGGATGCGGTTTTCCTAAAAGATTTACCATCACGGCGTATGGCGTTACCATCTCCGTAGAGCCAAGAGGTAATTCCATAACAGAACGGATATGATTCTCGAATTGCGATGTGACACATGCTTCAATTGTGTAATGACCGGAATTATGCGGGCGCGGAGCCATTTCATTAACAATGATTGAATTGTCATGAGCTAAAAACATTTCTACACCAAACACTCCGAATCCCTTTACGGCGTTCACCGATCGGATTGCAATTTTTATTGCGAGCGCAGAAATTTTCTTTGAAATCGGTGCCGGCGCAATTACAGTATGGCAAATATGATTTTTTTGAATGGTCTGAACAACAGGGTACACCTTGGTTTCTTTTTTGGTGCGAACGACCATCACGGCAAGTTCCATTGTGAAATTCACGAATGCCTCAGCCAGAAGATTGCTATGACGATGGGACAAATGCTTTACAGCATTTTTGTATTCTTTTTCATTGTTGATGAGAACATTTCCGTAACCATCGTATCCCATCTTGCGGGATTTTAATACAAATGTTGGTCCAAGAATCTTTGCAATCTGTTTAAACGTATGTACTTTTTTTATCTCAATGAATTTTGAAACAGGAATTTTATTTTTTTTAAGAATTTGTTTTTGCAGCAATTTATCCTGTATCAAGGCAATCGTGGCAGAAGATGGATAAACTTTCTTTCCAAGCGACTCAATAAATTTAAGTTTATGATGATCGACAAATTCGTTCTCGAGTGTTATCACATTGCATTGATGAACGAAGGATCGTATATGTAATTCATCATCAACCCAGCCGATACACTCGTTGTGGGTCAATTGTCCCGCCGGAGAGTGCATTTCTTTATCCATAATAGCAATATCAAACCCCAACCGGGAAGCGGTAATTGTAGACATTTTTGCCAATTGTCCGCCGCCAAGAATTCCGATGCAGATTTTTTTATCCATAATAATAGTGGGAATAAAGTGTAGTTCTAAAATGAAATGTCGGACTTGATCAGTACGAAACTATTTTCGGGAGAAAGATAATGTGAATTGGCTCTATTAGCAACTATGAAAATGCTGGGATAATGCTCAGTAACTCAAAGATTTACCAGCATTCTCTCCGGCAACAAACCCTGTTGAAAACGCCGCTTGCAAATTGTAACCGCCAACCGGTCCGGCAATATCCAAAATCTCTCCGCACAAAAATAAACCGGGAACAATCTTTGATTCCATTGTTGTCGGATCAACTTCATTCAAAGCAACGCCGCCGGCAGTAACTTCACCGCGGTCCAAAGGAATATCTTTTACAACTCCAAGAGAACACCGCTTCAATTTTTCAACAAATTTTCGTCGTTCAGTTTTTGAAAGCTGATTTAATTTTTTTGAATAATCAATCGTTAGCTGAATCAATATATACTCTGCAAGTTTTTGCGGAACGAGATATTCCGTCAGTGTTAACATGCTTCGCAGAGGATTTATTGAAATTTCTTGGACAATTTTTTCCTCTAATTGTTCAACGGATAATTCGGGATAGAAATCGATGCACATATCAATTTGGATTCCCTTTTGAAATTCCAAATATGTGTTTCTACTGACTTCCAACGTTGCAGGACCTGAGATACCGAAATGAGTAATAAGTACATCGCCGGTCCATTTCGAAATTGGTGATGATTGTGTTTGGTTGGAACTTTGCGCAATTGCCATCAGTGTGCAATCCCGTATCGGTGTTCCTTGCCATAGCGATGGAGGAGTTGGGTGCAAGAGTATTGGTGTAAGCGCAGGTCTGATCGGGACAAGAGAGTGTCCTAATTTTTGTATCCACCGAAATCCATCTCCGGTCGTTCCGGTTTTTTGATACGAAGATCCGCCGGTTGCAACGATTACTTTTGCTGCGGTAAAGATTTCACGATTTGTTTTTACGTTGAATGTTCCATTTTCATTCCGATAAATTTCCTTTACCGGTGTTTGAAAATGGATATCAACTCCATTGCGTTCCATTACGTTTTGCAGAGCATTTACAACATCTTGCGCGTCGTGACTTTTTGGAAATACTTTTCCGTTATCGCGTGTATATGTTTCGACACCTTCGTTGTTGAGCAGTGAGAGCAGTTGATTGTTAGTGAATGTGTGAAAGGCGAATTTTAGAAAACGTGATTCATTTTTTTGGAACTGCTTCAACATTGTTTGTATTTCACTTCCGTTGGTAATGTTACATTTGCCGCCGCCGGAAATAAGAATTTTAATCCCAAGATTTTGATTTTTTTCGAGGAGAGTAACTGATGTACCGAGAGATGCAGCACGCCACGCAGCAATCATTCCTGCCGCGCCGCCGCCGATAACAATAATGGAATTTGGTAAGTTCATCGGAAGAATATAAGGATATTCTTCTCGTCTTGCTTAATGGTTATGGTTCATTTACTGTGTATGTTGATTTCCTTTTTATTTCCCGCCACCATTTTCCCAAATTACCTTGTTCAGACTCATTGCGAAAATATTGAATTTGGTCTTCTTCGCTTAAATCTTTTATCTCATTGAATATTTGAGTTTGAATAGTGTCTTTTAATTCTACGGAGTCAAATGCTTTTTTAGTTGCTCGTAAATTCGTCATAATTAATTTCCTTTGGAGAAATTATTGTTAAAATTCCGTAACCAAGTAATAAATTAATTTGGTTATATGCTTTCATTTTGTCAAGGCGAACAATGTGTCGAAAGTTCCAAGATACTATTGCATCAGCACGAGCAATCGTTGCAGTGGCAACATGTGTTGCATCTTCGATCCATTGTTTCGATAAAATATTTGCTTCAAGATAAGCATTTCGTAACGATAATATTTCCTGAGTAATGGGAACAAAATCAATATGCTCTTTGGGCAATTCGGTAATAATATTTTGGACTATAATTGGGGCTTTGTTGAGTTCACCAATAACGGCATCACTTAAGAGAAGTGTAAATTTTCCTGAACGGACTGATTCAATAAAACGCATTGAGTCAACCTTGAACTCATCATCAAGACAGCCGCCAATAACAGACGTATCTGAAAATATTCTAAATTTCATTTCTCATTTGAAGATATGTGATTATTACAATTTGCACTCTCTGCATTAAAAAAGCAATCTAAAAACCGAGGAACTTCCCATCATCAAAGCCGTCTAAATCGTTGATTATCTCTCCATAAAAGAGTATCTTAACGTTGTTTTCCAAATGTACTAATCGGGTACATTTCTCTTTTTGAATAATTTCGGAGCATTTGCGTTGGCTAAAAGTATGGTTCGTCCGGCGGGTCAGGATAAAAAACTGCAGGAACGACTTCACAAGAGCGGTCACATTCCGGAACATATTGCTGTAATTATGGATGGCAATGGACGGTGGGCAAAAAAACGTATGTTGCCGCGTGTAGCCGGTCATCATGAAGGGGTGAACTCCGTTCGTGATATCGTTGAGGCGTGCGGTGAGATTGGTGTTAAATATCTTACACTGTACACCTTTTCTACCGAAAATTGGAATCGTCCACAGGAAGAAGTTTCAATCTTAATGCGTTTGCTTGTTAGTTCGCTGCGCGATGAGCGCGACAAACTGCACAATAATAATGTGCGCGTTAAAACCATTGGTAATTTTTCTTCATTGCCGCAAGATGCACAAGATGAATTTATTGATGCAATTGATCTGACAAAAAATAATACTGGGCTGACTCTTGTTCTTGCACTCAGTTACAGCGGGCGATGGGATATTACCAGCGGAATGAAACGTATTGCGGAACAAGTAAAAAGCGGAACGCTCGATCCTGAAACGATCACCGAAGAAATTATATCCCAGAATTTGGCGACCAAGAACATTCCCGATCCCGATCTATTAATCAGAACAAGCGGTGAACTCCGCATCAGTAATTTTTTGCTGTGGCAGATAGCGTATTCCGAAATGTATGTTACAGATGTGTTATGGCCAGATTTTCGGCGTACTGAATTGTATCACGCGATCGAATCATTTCAATCTCGCGAACGCAGGTTTGGTAAAGTAAGCGAACAATTAACTACCTCTTCAAATCCATCTTCTAAAAACTACGTGCGGCGTTTGTTAAAAAGTGTCTCCGGAATCTAATCGAATTATAATGACCATAAAAAAAATATGTATTGCGATTCTTTGCGTTAGTAGTGTCGTGTTGGCGCAGAAAAATTTTCAACCTAAACAATATAAAATTCTCGGTATCAGTGTCGCAGGCAATAAACTCTCCGAGCCTGCCGCAATCATCGGAAATTCCGGATTGAAGATTGGAGACGAGATTAGTGTGCCGGGCGAGCAAACCCGAAACGCAATTTTACGATTGTGGAACCTGCGTATTTTTTCAAATGTGGATATTAGTGCAGAAAATTTGGTCGGAGACGGTGTGTATCTGTTGATTACCGTGCAAGAATTTCCGCGCATTGAGAAGATAGAATATGCCGGCAATGATGAACTAGATAATGATGATCTTGATAAAAAAGTGAATATCACAAAAGGTCAGATCATTTCGCCGCAAGAGATCAATAAGCTCATCAAGATCATCAAAAAAGCATACGAAGAAGAAGGGTACCTTCAAACGGGCGTTACATCGGAGTTGATTGAATCTACGGATTCGACTGCAAAGGGAAGGATGATTTTGAAACTAACCATCTCCGAAGGAAGTGATGCTCGAATTCGCAAGGTTCAGTTTTTTGGTAATAAATTTTTTGAAACCAGCGATCTTGAAAGTGAACTTCCCGATGTTCATACCACCACGTGGTGGAAATTTTGGCGCACAGGAAAATTGGAAAAGAAAAAATACGAAGATGCGAAAAAAAAGTTAGTGGAATTCTATAAGAAGAACGGATTCCGCGATGCTGAATTGATTGCTGATTCTGTCGTGTTTAGTGAAAACAAGCAGGACATTATTCTAAAGCTGTTCGTTTTTGAAGGACCGCAGTATAAGATTGGAAATATCACATGGGAAGGAAATACTGTATTCAAAACCGAAACGTTAGTAGAGCGTCTTGGTTTTAAAGCCGGTGAAGTGTACGACATGGAGAAGTTTGAACAAAATTTACGGGCAAATCAGGACCAGACCGATGTTGCTTCAATGTATCTTGATAATGGATACTTAACCGTTCAGATTGAACCGGAAGAACAAAAGATTGGCGAAGATGTCATCGATATTATTATTCGTCTCCGCGAGCGAAATCAATTTAAAATCGCCGCTGTTGACATCCGTGGAAATACAAAAACTGAAGAACGTGTTATTCGCCGTGAGTTGTTTGTCCGTCCGGGAGATTATTTCAGCCGTTCAAATATTATCCGAAGCATTCGTCAGTTGTCGGTATTGAATTATTTCAATCCAGAAAAAATTAAACCGGACACAAAATTTATCGATGATAAACATGTGGATATCGTTTTGGATGTTGAAGAAAAATCGAGCGACACATTCAACGCATCGGTTGGATATAGCGGCGCATTCGGTGCGACCGGCGCGCTTGGGTTGACGTTCAATAATTTCAACATCACAGAACCTTTTTCCGGCGGCGGCGGACAGGTATTGAATTTTGATTGGCAATTTGGTGAAGGATCGCGCTACAGAACATTTTCAGTCTCATTCCGCGAACCGTGGGTGTACGACACGCCGACATCGTTCGGATTTAGTCTGTACGATACGAAACAAGATTACTATTATTCCATTCACCAACAAGGCGGAACGATCAGTCTCGGACGTCGTTTCAAATTTCCTGATGATTATTTCAGTGCAACGTGGACATTCCGTTTTCAGAAACTTGATGTTAGCAACGTAGGCTCATCATATTATTATCAGGAAGGTAAGACCAGTCAGTTGAGTATCTCGCAAATGATTTCGCGTAACAGTGTAAACAGTCCTTTGTTCCCGACACAAGGGAGCAATATTTCTCTTTTAACTGAATTTGCAGGTGCTCCGATTCTTCCCGGCACTGCTCAATACAACAAACATATATTTTCTGCAGATTGGTATATGCCGGTGCTGAATAGTTCGCGTGTTGCATTGTATTTCGGCACTCAATATGGAGCAATCTTTCCATACAAAAAAAGTTCATATATTCCTTACATCGAAACTTTTTACATGGGTGGAACGGGACTTGGACAAATTGCAACAACGCCGCTTCGAGGTTATGAAGATAGAAGTATTGGTCCTGTAAATGTAAGCGGACAATACATTCCTGCGCATGCAATGGCAAAATATACTGCGGAGTTAAGATTTAATGTTGCACTTAATCCAATTCCGATTTACTTTCTTGGGTTCGCTGAAGCCGGAAATACTTGGGAGAATCTTGCAAAATCAGAGATATTCGATCTCAAGCGTTCGGCAGGATTAGGGGCACGGTTACTCATTAATCCTATCGGTCTTCTTGGGTTTGATTATGGTTACGGCTATGATAATATTACAGCCGGAATTAAAAGTCCGATGGGATGGAAATTCCACTTCCAATTTGGAAGAGGATTTTAATTATAGAAATTTTTTAATCAATTCATTTTAATTAATATATAGAGGTCATCGTGAAAAAGTTTTTAGTAGGAATGTTGTTCTTAACTGCAAGTGTATTTGCTCAACAAGGAACGTTGAAAATTGGATATGTCAATTCTGAAACGATCATAAAAGAATTGCCCGAAGCGAAAGAATCTCAGTCAAAATTAGAGACAATGTTAAAAGGCTGGCAGGAAGAGATTGAAAAACGCGGACAAGCATTACAATCGAAATATGAAGAATATCAAAAACAGGCAAACATGTTGAACGAGTCTTCAAAACAAGCAAAACAAAAAGAACTTGTTGAAGAAGAACAAAAGCTCAATCAATATCGCCAAGAAAAGCAACAGGAACTTGGTGTTCAACGCGAAAAAATCATGAAGCCAATTCAAGAAAAAGTTTTTAAGGCAATTGAGAAAGTAGCGAAAGAAAAAAAACTTTCATTCGTGTTTGATAGGGCAACAGAAGTTCCGGTATTGTATGCTGATCCGGCTTACGATTATACTCCGGACGTTCTGATCTATCTTAAACGCGGCGGCGGAAAATAATCTGTAGTTCATTCTGAACATGATTTTAAGGAGGATTTCCATGAAAAAAATATTGTTGTTCGTTTTGCTACTCGGTGCAATTTCGCTGCTCTCCGCTCAAACAAAGATTGCTTATATCAATACAGCAACCGTAATGGAGCAGCTTTCGGAAGCACAGGATGCGCAAAAGCAGATTGACGCTCTTTCTCAGCAATGGCAGTCCGATCTGAATCAAATGGCAAACGACATGCAGAAAAAGGTGGAAGACTATGACAAACGGAAACTGATCATGTCGGACAAGCGCAGAGCGGAAGCGGAAAAAGAACTGCAGGATCTTGATAAGAAGATTGTCGATTTCCGCAATCAAAAATTCGGCACCAGCGGCGAGTTGTTTACGAAGCAGAATGAATTGATGAAACCGATTCAGGAAAAGATATTTAAAGCAGTAAAGGATGTTGCCGATGAAGAAGGGTATGATTATGTGGTTGACAGAAGCAGTTCAACATTGTTGCTGTTCGCAAACAGTAAACATGATCTTACTCAAAAAATAATTCAAAAACTTCTGCAGAAATAAATAAACGAGTCCCGATGTTTCGGGACTCGTTTTGTTTGTAAATGTAGCAGGTCGGCATTAATGCCGACCCGCCAATATTGAATGATAACTGTAAATGACATCGCAAAAATATTGGATGGCGAAGTTGTAGGAGATGGAACGCAGATAATTTCCGGTGTTGCTAAGGTTGAAGAAGCAAAAGCAGGGATGTTAGCGTTCATTGCCAATCCCAAATATGAAAAATATGCTGAGATCACGGCGGCGTCGTGCGTTCTTGTCAGCCGAACATTTGATCATACAAAATTCTCAAACCTTCCGCCCGCACTAATAAAACTTGATGATCCGTATTCTTCCTTCGTTATTGCTATTGAAAAATTTGCGCCGAAAAAAAATGATATTCCTAAAGGTATAAATTCTACCGCTGCAATTCACTATTCTGCAACGATCGGAAAAAATTGTTCGATTGGAGCTTATGTCGTTGTGGGATCAAATGTTGTTATTGGAAACAATGTTACAATTCATCCGCACGTGGTCATCGGTCGCGATGTAAAGATCGGGAACGATTGTTTATTCTATCCGCACGTGACAATCAGAGAAGAATGTATTATTGGGAATAGAGTTATTGTACAGCCGGGAGCAGTGATTGGCGGAGATGGATTTGGTTTTGCTCCAAAAAAAGATGGGTCGTATCAAAAAATTCCTCAATTGGGAATTGTTGTGTTGGAAGACGATGTAGAAATTCAAGCGAATACTTGTATTGACCGTGCGACACTTGGTGAAACCAGAATCAAACGGGGAACCAAATTGGATAATCTTGTTCAGATAGCTCATAATGTTGTTGTTGGTGAAGATACGGTTATTGCGGGTTCATCCGGCATTGCAGGGAGTACAACGATTGGAAATAGGAATATGATTGGCGGCGCGGTGGCGGTGACAGGCCATGTCTCTACTGCGGATGATGTTAAAATTGCTGGTGGTTCAAATGTTTCGCGTGCGCTTAGTGAAGCAGGTGGAACGTATTCCGGTTATCCTGCTAAAGAGCTGAACAAGTGGAAAAAAATTGAAGCGGCATCGCGATCACTCCCTGAATTGTTGACCGAAATGAGAGAAATGAAGAAAAAAATTAGCGACATTGAAAATGAATTAACTATGATGAAGTCAAAAGTTAAAAATTAAAAGTTAAAAGTCAAAAAATGTTTTGTTTTACTTTTTACTTTTGACTTCTTAGTGGAGGTTTAATGCTCGTTCAACAACGCACTATCAAGAAACCAGTGTCAATGTCCGGAATCGGTTTGCATACCGGAACACAATGCACGATGACGTTTCGACCGGCTCCGGAAAATTACGGTATTCGTTTTCGTCGCGTTGATATTGGCGGTTCACCGGAAATTCCTGCAGATGTGGATCACGTTGTTGAAGTTGCCCGTGGAACAACACTCGGAATCGGTGATGTTCGTGTTCATACCACCGAACATGTTCTTGCCGCAATTGTTGGTCTTCTCATTGATAACATTATTATTGACGTTGACGGAATCGAACCCCCAATCGGTGATGGTAGTGCTAAACCGTATGTCGATGTGTTGCAGGAAGCTGGTTTTGAAATGCAAGATGCGCCGAAAGATTATCTTGTAATCGATCAGGCAATTGAATATAAAGATGAAAAACGCGGAGTGCATATTCTTGCTTTACCGACTGATGATTTTCGGATTACTGTCATGGTAGATTACAATAACCCCGCACTTGGAAGTCAGCATACCGGAATATTTGATCTTGAAAAAGAATTTGTTCCCGAATTTTCAATGTGTAGAACATTTTGTTTCCTTCATGAAGTTGAACAGTTGCGTGAAGCAGGATTGATTAAAGGCGGTTCTCTGGATAATGCAATTGTTATTGCCGACACAGATCTTCCTGATGATGAATTGCGCAGGATTGCCGACAAACTTGGGATTAAAGAATCAATATTTCTTGGTGGACACGGGCAGCCAATTAATAATAAAATGCTTCGTTTTAAAAATGAACCGGCACGCCATAAACTTCTTGATATGCTCGGAGATCTTGCATTGATCGGTGTTCCTATTAAAGGACACATTCTTGCAGCTCGTCCCGGACACGCGGCGAATATAGAGTTTGCAAAAATTGTCCGTAAGTTGTATCAACAAAAAAAGATCGTCAAAAAATATCAGCACGAGAAAAAACAAGGAGTGGTGTTTGATGTAAATGCACTCCAACGAATTCTTCCGCATCGGTATCCGTTTCTGTTGGTTGATAAAATTATTGAGTTCCAATTGAATGAACGATGTGTTGGTGTGAAAAACGTTTCGATGAACGAACAATTCTTTCAAGGACATTTTCCCGGTGCGCCGGTAATGCCCGGAGTATTGATTATTGAAGGAATGGCGCAGACCGGCGGAATTCTTCTATTGGATGGTTCTGACCATAGCGATAAGTTGGTTTTATTTATGGGAATCAATAACGCCAAATTTAGGCGGCAGGTTGTTCCGGGCGATCAATTGGTGTACGAATTAACAATGGTGAATCGCCGAAGCAAAGTCTGCACAATGCGCGGTGAAGCGTATGTTGATGGTCAACTTGTGTGCGAAGCAGAAATGATGGCGACTATTGTTGATAAGCCAAAAAATTCATAATCAAAAAAAAATATTATTCTATTAAAATATTATGCCAACGCAAATTCACTCTACTGCAATCGTAAGTTCTAAAGCACAATTGGCGGACGGTGTAATTGTTGAACCGTATGCAATTATTGAAGATGATGTCACTATTGGAGAAGGAACATTCATCGGACCTCATACATTGATTGCCAATGGTGCGCGCATCGGTAAGAATTGTAAAATTCATAATGGTGCAGTTGTATCGACAGCACCGCAGGATCTTTCCTACAACAATGAACCGACAACGTTTGAACTTGGTGATAATTCAACCATCAGAGAATTTTGCACACTTAATCGCGGAACGGTGAAGCAGCACAAAAAATCTGTTGTCGGTAGTAATTGTTTGTTAATGGCATACACACACGTTGCTCACGATTGCGTTATCGGTAATAATGTGATTATTGCCAATTCAGTGCAAATGGCTGGGCATGTTACCATTCATGATTTTGCGATCATTGGCGGACTTACTGCAATCCATCAATTTGTGAACATTGGTGCCTACACAATGGTTGGCGGACATTTTCGAATTCCAAAAGATATTCCGCCATATATCATGGCAGGCGGCTGGCCTGTAAGTTTTGAACGATTGAACATTATCGGGCTTAAACGCCGCGGGTTCACTCAAGAAGCAATTGACTCATTGAATGATGCGTACCGAATCCTGTATCTTTCTAAATTAAATGTTAGTCAGGGTGTTGAAAAAATAAAATCAACAATGAACATTACTCCTGAAGTTCAACATGTAATCGATTTTATTTCAAACACCAAACGCGGCATTATTACTGCGCGTCGTTCATTCAACGAATAGAAATTTTCGGTAGGTTGGCATTTGGCAATCCGAAGAATCACTTCGTGAAGCCATCCCTTTGGGAAATGCCGACCTACCAACGATTATAAAATGAAAAATATTTTTTGGCAGTTCATCAACTCCGGTCTTAATTCCGGTGCATTCAACATGCAGTTCGATATCGGACTTGCTGAGAAATTACAACGTCGAGAAATTTTGCCGACACTGCGAATGTACGGATGGAAACCATGGGCAATTTCTCTTGGTTACAACCAATCCGAACACGATATCAATGAAAATAAATGTTCAGAATTCGGATTCGATATCGTTCGTCGCCCCACTGGTGGCAGGGCGATTCTTCATGCAAATGAAATTACATATTCTGTGGTGATGTTTGCCGATGGAAAAAGTGTAACAGAAGTATATTCCAAGATCAGCAGATCACTTGTAAAAGCTTTGCAAAAAATTTGTCCTGAAGTTTCGTATGAGACTTCTCAGCCAAATTTTCAATCGCTATATAAAAGACAAGAATCTATTCCTTGCTTTTCAGCATCAGCGCGATATGAAATTCAAATAAATGGTAGAAAATTGGTCGGCAGCGCTCAGCGTCGATATTCGACGGACAATCTTCCTGATGTTGTGCTTCAACATGGTTCAATTCTTCTTGGAACAGAACACAAGCTGCTTGCAGAGGTACTGAATCTTGAAAACAAAAACGTCAAAGATAAAATTTTAGAAGATATTGAACAAAAAACAATCGATCTTTCTACAGCGTTAGGAAGAACCGTTACCTTTAATGAAACAGCGGAAGTTATTCGATCAGGATTTGAAGAAACGATGAATATTCGTTTCCAAAATAATATTGAGGCAGTATTATGAGTACGCAAACATCGGACTATAAAAGAATTACCACAAAGACTGTTCTTGCCATGAAACAAAAAGGCGAGAAACTTGCGATGCTGACAGCATATGATTTTACAACTGCCCGGCTTCTTGATGAAGCAGGAATTGATATTATTCTTGTCGGTGATTCGGTCGCAAATGTTTTTCAAGGACTTGAAACGACAATCCCTGTTACGTTGGATGAGATGATCTATCACACGAAAGTTGTACGACGCGCCGTTAAACGAGCAATGCTGCTTGCCGATATGCCGTTCATGTCATATCAAGTTGATGTGAAAGAAGCGGTAAAAAGCTGCGGACGAATGTTGAAAGAATCCGGTGCAGAAGCAGTAAAGATGGAAGGTGGGAAAAGATTGATTCCACTTATCGAACAATTGGTCGATATCGGAATTCCAGTTATGGGACATCTCGGGCTTACACCGCAGTCAATTTATAAATTCGGCACGTATGAAGTACGAGCGAAAGAATCTGCAGAAGCAAAACAACTTGCGAACGATGCAATCGCGTTAGACAAGGCTGGCGTTTTTGGAATTGTTCTCGAAAAAATTCCGGATTCACTTGCAGCGAAGGTAACAAAATCTGTTGCGTGTTCAACAATTGGCATTGGAGCCGGCGCGGCATGCGATGGACAAGTTCTCGTTACAAATGACATGCTTGGAATGAATGAACAATTTCGCCCGCGCTTTGTTCGCCAATATTCAAACCTTTCCGAAACAATGAGGACAGCATTTCAATCGTACATTGCAGATGTAAAGGCATCGAAATTTCCTTCCAAGAAAGAAAGTTATTAATTTCGACATCTGGAAAACTTCTGAAGCGTAGTACCCGCAACCTTCCCGCTCGAAGAGTCTTTGACATGCCTTCATAATTCTCAGTCGGCGGGCAGGTATTGTTGCGAAGATTGGTTGGTTATGATTTTTTTAACGCACGCATTCCCGGGATGGAACTTGTGTCAAAAGTCAAATTTTGCGAAACACATCCCCGAAATCTCACCTGTCCGCCTTTGGCGGAAAGATTTCGGGGATGTTAACGTTGAAAAATAGTTTTGACACAGTCTCGATGGCTTTGCCAAAAGCGTGCGGATATATTTTTCAGATGTCGCTAAAAATAACTATTGCAATAATTTCTTTTTCTTGATATATTGGAAACGGAAGAAACGATTAAAGTTTCTGAATAAAAAGCCGTGTAAATCCGGCTATTTTTTGGCTGGAATGGAAACTAAAGAAAATATAAAAGTTTTCTTGTGTTAAGATGTGGACAAAATCTTGCGAAGGTTATATAGTCGAACCTTAAAAAGTAAGAAACCATTAATGGTGTCCCTTTGAGACTTGTCAAGGTTTCTTGTGCAAGAATGAAAAGATGGCTGAATTTTAAGAAAACTAAAAACATAACCTTGCCTGCGGCTCGTAGAGACAAGGTTGTGCAAATGAAGACTTTTTAAGGGATAACTATAATACAACCTTCATAAAAATCTTCGCAAGGTTCAATGAAACAAAAAAATCAGGAGCATCCGTGGAAGTGTTAACTAAAAATGAACCAAAGGAAAGAATTTTAGATCTAGCGCAGGATCGTTTTTTTAAAATGGGCTTTAATAAAGTAACGCTTGATGAACTTTCTGGAGAACTTGGTATCAGCAAAAAAACGATGTACAAATTCTTTCCAAGTAAAGAAGAACTTGTTAAAACAATAGTGCGAATGACCTTGCGCTCCGCGCAGAAAGAAGTTGAGCGAATCACTGTTCAGGATAAACCATTTGTTCATCGTCTTGCAGAAGTGATGATGTTTATTGGAAAGATGGTAAGCCGATTCAGTAAATCGTTTCAACAGGATTTGCTTCGGTTTGCACCAACAATTTGGAAAGAAGCAGAAGCGTTCCGGAGAGAACATATTTTGAGTAAAGTTGTCGCAATGATTCATCAGGCAAAAAAAGAGAATGTCTTTCGCAGTGATGTTAATGATGAGATCATCGTTATGATGTTGACGACTTGTATTCAAAACATTGTAACACCGGATGTATTATCGCGACACTCGTTCTCACCAAAAGATGCTATGTATACTATTTTTCATGTCATTTTTGAAGGCGCACTAACAGAAGGCGCACGGAAAGAATTTTTGAACTACGAAATAATAATTCTATGAGGAAAACAATGAAGATAATATTTACTCAACAAACGTGTGTTCACAAATTAATTCCCGCAATCGTTATTGCGGTCGGCTATTTAGGGTCGTTCGGGTGTAGCTCTAAGCATGAGGGTGCAATCGAATCAAGCGGTATTTTAGAAGCTGTTGAAGTGAATGTCGCTTCCAAAGTATCCGGACAAATTTTACAAATAAATGTTCGTGAAGGTGACGCAGTTGTAAAAGGAGATACAATTGCATTGATAGATCATGAGACGCAGCAATTATTACTTCAACAAGCGCAAGCCGGAGTTGATTTAGCAGAAGCACAATACCGATTGCTGTTGAGCGGTGCTCGATCGGAAGATATTAATGCTGCGGAAGAAACTGTTCGTCAAGCTGAATCAAGTTTCCAAACAGCAAAATCCGATTTTGAACGAATAAAGGAATTGTATTCGACGAATGCAGTATCAAAGAAACAATTTGAAGATGCTGAGTCCCGCGTAATAATAACTCAAGCACAATATAATTCTGCAAAACAAAATCTTCAAAAATTACATCGGTTTGCGCGTCCTGAAGATATTGGCGCGGCTAAAGCTCGAATTGATCAAGCGAAAGCACAAGCGAATCTTATTAAAAAACAAATTGTGGATTCGTATATCGTTGCACCGGTAGCAGGAACGATTACCTATAAACCTGTAGAAGAAGGTGAACTTATTGGAATCGGAACGACAATTGCAAGAATATCAAAACTTGAAAAAATAGAATTAATGATCTATGTGAACGAAACAGAATTGGGAAAAGTAAAATTAGGTTCTCGGGCTGATGTTGTAATTGATACATATCCCGATAAGAATTATTCTGCCACAGTTATCTATGTTTCTTCCGTAGCAGAATTTACGCCGCGCAATGTGCAGACTAAAGATGAACGTACAAAATTAGTGTTTGGAGTAAAACTTGAAGTCGTAAACACAAATGGTGAATTAAAATCTGGCATGCCTGCAGACGCATACCTAAAATGACGATGGCAGGTTGGCATTGGTAAAGTGCCACTCACTTTGAAAGTGAGTGGCACTTATAGAATATGAATGCACTCGAAATAAAATCAGTAACAAAAACATTTGGGGAAATTACCGCAGTGGACGACATTTCATTGTTGGTGCATCGCGGTGAAATGCTCGCTCTTGTCGGTCCGGATGGATCAGGGAAAACGACCACTATCAGAATGTTATGCGGAATCGTTAAACCGACAAGCGGTAATCTATCGGTATTAGGATTCGATGTTCAAAAACAAAAAGATGATGTTAAAAAAAGGATTGGATATCTTTCGCAAAAATTTTCACTGTATGGCGATCTTACTATTGATGAGAACATCGAATTCTTTGCTGAAATCCACGGAGTGTATGACTATCACGCAAGGCGTGATGAACTGCTTGAATTTACACGATTGACACAATTCAGAGATCGGCTCGCAGAAAAACTTTCCGGCGGAATGAAACAAAAACTTGCGCTTGCATGCACGTTGATCCACACGCCGGACATTATTTTTCTTGATGAACCGACTACAGGCGTTGATCCGGTTTCGAGACGCGATTTTTGGAAAGTGCTGTCAGCTTTGCTGAAAACAGGAATCACCATTGTCATGACAACTCCGTATTTGGATGAGGCAGAACGATGCAGCCGCGTTGCATTGATGGATGCCGGAAAGATTTTAATGACTGATACACCAGCAAATTTGAAAACCATAATGAATGGTGAGGTTGTTGAATTGGTCTGTTCGAATATCAGAGGATCTTTTTCGTTGTTAAAGAAATTCTCACTCGTAAAAGAAGTGCAGGCGTTTGGTGATAGGTTGAATCTTGTAGTTAATTCATCTGTTAATGATATGCAACTAATTATTCAATATTTGAATAGCAATTCTATTGAAATAACCAATTGGCGGGTAGTTAAGCCATCGTTAGAGAATGTTTTTATATCGCTGTTGTCAGAAAAACAAATAAAATAGTAGGTCCGCATTTGGCAATCCGAAGGATTACTTCGTGAAGCCATCGAGTCTGTGTCAAAACTATTTGTATCGCCGAACTCTGTTCGGCGATGTTACTATTTTCTATTATTTTTACAATTAAAAGTGCCGACCAGCCTATGGCTCGTAGAGAGGTCGGCAATACACTTTTGACACAGTCTGCATCCCTTTGGGAAATGCCGTTCCGTCGAATTATTTATGAATACCATTGAAGTTGAAAATCTTACCAAGCAGTTCGGAGATTTTACCGCAGTCGATCACATTAATTTTGAAGTGAAGCAGGGTGAGATTTTCGGATTTCTTGGAGCAAACGGTGCAGGAAAATCCACCACGATAAGAATGTTGTGCGGATTGCTTTCTTCAACAAGCGGAACTGCACGAGTCGGCGGTTTTGATATTAATCGGCAGACAAATTCTGTTAAAGAAAATATCGGCTATATGTCGCAGAAATTTTCTTTGTACGAAGATATTACCGTGAATGAGAATATCGATTTTTTTGGAAAAGTATATGGTCTCTCAGACAGCGATCTTGCGCAGAGAAAAAAATGGGTTCTTGAAATAGCAAATCTTCACGGTCGAGAAAAAAGTATCACTAAAACACTCAGCGGCGGCTGGAAACAACGCCTTGCACTTGGGTGTGCCGTTCTCCATCGTCCGAGGATTGTATTTCTTGATGAACCGACGAGCGGAGTGGATCCTGTTATGCGCCGTAAATTTTGGGAGTTGATCAATGATCTTTCAGCAGAAGGTGTTACCGTTTTGGTAACGACCCATTTTTTGGAGGAAGCGGAATATTGCAACGATATTATTCTTATCAATTCCGGGAAAATAATTGCTGGCGGAAGTCCGAAGGAATTGAAAGAAAATTATGTCAAACACCCAATATTAGAAGTACAATGTTCGAATGTGGTTGATGCAATGGAAATAATCGAAGCGCAGCCTTGGGCAGTTGAAACGTCGGTATTTGGAACATATTTACATGTGAATGTTGAAGATGAGATTGTTGCGAAAGAAAAGATTAAAGAAATACTCTCTGTTAAATCCATCGATCTCATAAATATTGAACGGATCACTCCATCACTTGAGGATGTTTTTATTTATCTCTTGGATCAGGAATCGAAGAAAAATATAACTGCTCGTCAGTATTAAAATGAAACATCTGAATAATCCATAATCAACGTCATTCTGAGTCCCGCTGTTATTTAGCGGGGCGAGGAATCTTGTTTTTCTGCTTAAATTCGCAAACGAGATTTCTCGCTACGCCTGCCTTCGCTCTACGAGTCGTAGACCGAAACAAAGCGTTGGCTTTGTGCAGGCAGGTGTTTTGGTGGCAAAAAATCATGAACAAGTAGTTACGAAAAATTAATATGTTCAGACAATTACTTCCAATCATAAAAAAAGAATTTCGTCAGATCAGACGCGACAGAAAAGTGCTGGCGATTCTTACGTTAGTGCCGGCGATGCTATTGCTGTTGAATGGATACGCGCTGAATTTTGATGTTCGCAACATTACAATGGCGGTGTACGATGCTGAAAAGACTCCGCACAGCAGAGAGTTCATCAATAGTTTTATCACCGCAGGATATTTTGAGTATACAGAATATCTAACCGATTATTCAAAAGCCGAATTGATGATTGATGAAGGAACAGTGAAGCTTGTTCTGGTTATTCCTCCGGATTTCTCTAGTGATATTATTTCCGGCCGTCCTGCATCTGTTCAATTTCTTGTTGATGGAATGGATGCAAACGCAGCAACAACAATCATTGGATACGCTCAAGCCGTTACGGTACAATACTCGCAGAAGATCATTTTCACTAATCTTTCTAAAATCGGTAGGAAGAGTTTCATTCCAATACGATATGATGCCCGAATCTGGTATAATCCGGAAATGAAAAGTGCAAAATTTTTAGTCCCCGGATTGATTGCATTTATTTTAGCAATCACTGGTGTGATCGCTACCGCACTTTCAATTGTCAAAGAAAAAGAGAGAAATACATTGGAGCAAATTGATGTCTCACCAATTCGGCCGGTTAATCTTATTCTTGGCAAAATGATTCCGTATGCGATCATTTCTCTTGTTGCGGCGGCAATTGTTCTCATTGCAGCATATTTTTTATTTGACGTTGTCGTAAAAGGAAGTTTTGTTTTATTGTTTATCACGACACTGTTATTTATTTGCGCTGCATTGGGGCAGGGTTTATTGGTTTCAACTATAGCTGATAGTCAACAAGTGGCGTTTCAACTTGCAACGGTAATAGCAATGCTGCCAACGATGATTCTTTCGGGGTTCATGTTTCCGATTAGCAGTATGCCGTTGTTTCTTCAAATTCTTTCAAATATAACTCCGGCAAAATTCTATCTGGTAATTATGCGGGGAATCGTGTTGAAAGGAGTTGGTCTTGAAGCATTTTGGGATCAGATCATTTATTTGGGAATATTTATTACAGTGGTTGTTGCAATCAGCATCAAACGATTTAAGAATCATTCGGTATAAATGAACATTCAACGATTAAAAGCATTGGTGCAAAAGGAATTTGCGCAATTCTTCAAAGACAAAAGACTGCTGCCGATCATTTTTGTAGCACCGATTTTACAATTGGTGTTTTTGGGATTTGCTGCTTCGCTTGATGTAAAGAATATTTCATTTGTTCTTTGCGATCTTGATAAAACGAGTGAAAGCAGAAAATTAGCGGAAGTATTTGTCAACTCGGGATATTTCAGACTTACATACTCAACCGAAAACTATAACAGTGTTCAACAATATCTTGATAACAGTACTGTGGCAATGGCAATTGTCATTCCGCCGAAGTTTGGGAATAAAATTTTGCGAAGTGAAACAGCGAATATTCAATTATTGTTCGATGGCAGTGAAGGGAACTCGACTGCGATTGCAGCAAGTTACGCCGGTCAAATCATAAACCGATTTTCACAAAATATTCTTGTGGATATGGTTGGAGATATGAAAAAGCTTGGCGGCATTAATACCGAAACTCGTGCGTGGTACAATCCAACATTGATCAGCAGAAAATTTATGGTTCCAGGGGTTTTGGTTCTTATCCTTCTGATAACGACAATGAATTTAACATCAATGGCAATTGTCAAAGAAAAAGAGATTGGAACGCTGGAACAATTATTGGTAACGCCACTTCGTCCAATTGAAATGATCATCGGCAAATTAGTGCCGTTCACACTTATTGGATTGATTGTCGTTTCGGTGGCGATCACGGTGATGGTGTTTGGTTTTTCAATTCCGATACGCGGAAGTGTTGTATTATTATTTGTGTTGACCGGATTTTTTTTAATGACATCGCTCGGACTTGGATTATTCGTTTCAACAATATCAAAAACGCAGCAACAGGCAATGATGATTGGAATGTTTTTTGTCATGCAGCCGATGATGTATCTATCAGGTTTTGTTTTTCCGGTGGAGAACATGCCTGAACCGTTACAATGGCTGGCGCATGCCATTCCTATGAAGTATTATTTGACCGTGATTCGTTCTATCATTCTTAAAGGTGTTGGGATAGCCGATCTGTGGTTTGAAGCAACGATGCTTTTTGGAATGGGCGTTGTGATCTTAACTGCAAGTGTTATAAGGTTCAAAGAAAAAATTGACTAAAAGATCGGGTATCCAACTGAAAAATATGCAATGATCGGTCCGAGTGTAAATGGTTGATCAAGCAAGTCCCTTCTGATATAGAAACTTCTTCCGACCGATGCGTTGATTGGTCCTGCTGGTGTATCGAGTGATAAGATAATGCCTACTCCGTGATGAAAATCTCTTAACCGAATATCTTCTTGCTGAGGCCAGATACTTCCCAGATCATATCTGAATCGAAAATAGGTATCCCAAATAATCTTAAATGGAAATCGGGTTCTAAATTCCACACTGGTCAAAAAGATTTGTCGTCCTCGGGAATCGTACTCCCGTAATCCGAAGAAAGAATCTTCACCGCCAAGTGCAAATTGTTGTGTTAAGGGGAGTGTTTGATCTCCAAATCCCACAATAATTTTTGGATGGAGGGTGAAATTTTTGTACGATGTATTGGTTTCATACGCAAAATATATTTTTGAATACCCGACATCGCCAACAACCCCTTTTAATGTTGATAGGGCAGTTTCCCACGAAAAATTTGTGAGCGAGCCACTGCGCGCAAAAGGATATCGGTCTCGTGAATCAATTGTTGAACCGATTCTGAATGTTTGGAGTGAAAATTCTCCCGGAGTATATCCTGTTCCGGATAGGGATTTTACTTCATCGGATTCAATCCGATATTCCAGATTAAAAATACCAAATCGTTCTACCTGCTGTCCCATTTGAAATGAAACTCCATAAAGAATCTGGCGATATTCTCCAATCTTTGATCGAAAGAATTTTTTACTCGATGTTTTGTTTATATCATCTGCATAGGTATTGATGTCGCGCAAGTCATAATACGCATCCATATTAAAAGTGAAATATGTGTTAAAGATTCTATTTACCTGGAAATCGGTAAGATATTTTCTGTTTCGCATTCCTCCGGCAAAACTGGCACCGACTTCAGTTGCTGTTCCGAGAAGATTTTCGTTCCGAAATTCTAACGACGGTTGGAGATTTCGTTCGTTATCAAGTCTAAACCCAAGACGCGAAACATCAGTCGGCTTTTCTTCCATTTGGATTGTAATCACCGGTTTATCGTTCTCATAGCCAACATCCATTGATACTTGTTCAAAAAGGTTTGTTCCATAGAGATTGGTGAGTGCTTTTTTTCCTTTGTCAACAGTGAAAATATTTCCATCACTAAATCCTAATTCCCGCCAAACCACCCAGTCTCGCGAGATTTTTTTCCCCCGAAGATAAATTTTGCTGACAATACCTTCGCTGATTTCTAAAGATAAGTTTCCGGTTAATGAATCAAAACTTGTCTTTTGTATTCGTGCCAGAGAATAACCGTTTGAACGGTACATTCCCAGAAGTATTTCATACGCATCTTCGGTTTTTGGATGATTAATTGGTTTTCCAATTAACGAATTGAATGATGAAAGCAGAATGTCCGATTGGATCAACGAATTTCCTGTGATGGAGATTGAACGAAGCTGCGGATTTGCCGATGCTATAATTGTAACACTTGCCGTTGAATCCGAAATTGTAATTTCTGCTTTAACTTCTTTGTACCAACCCTTGCTATACAGAGCGGATATCATTTCACGAATAATCGGAACTGATGTTTTGGTGTTGGTTTGTAAAATATTTTTAAATGAAGAATCGTTGTATTCAATATTTTCATTTAATGAATTGATGACCAGTGAAAAATTTGATAGCGGAGAAGCATCATATAGCATCATTCTTTTTTTCGATTCAATAGAATCTTGTATTGCCCGAATCTTTAGTTGAGCGGCTTTATTTCCCTGTTGTTTCACAAATGAAAGTTTTGAAAAATCTAATGACGGATAAGAACCTAAATCTGGGGTGATAACTATTGTTGCGTTGTCCAATGCTCTCTTATTCGATTCCTGCGCCATGATGTTGACTATCTGATCGTTGACTTCCCATGCATTATTCAGTTGTGCCGCCGTGCGCAGAGGGCTTACAGTATTTACTGCGATAATGATATCCGCACCCAGTTGCTTTGCAATATCAACGGGAATATTTGAAAGTATTCCGCCATCAGTGAGTTCAAGTGTATCTTTTTTTAATGGGCTGTACAATAGCGGAATGGAAATACTTGCACGAAGTGCCTCGGATAAATTTCCTGAACTGAAAACAATCTGTTTTCCAGAAATAAGATCGGTAGAGACGCAACGAAATGGAATTTTAAGATCATCAAAATTTTGAATCGGGTGATAGAGACTTTGTAAGGTCAACTGATTGATGAAATTTGTCAATCGCTGTCCGCTCGAAATTGCGGATGGAAGAATGGGCGTTAAGCCGTCGAATCGAATAGTTAATTGTTTTCTATCCGCCGCCACCTTATGAGCAAAATAGAGATCAGCTCTTTCATTATCTTGTGTAAGAGAAAGAACATAATTCCAATCGGTTGTATCAACTAATCGTTCAAGTTCATCCGTTGAATAACCTGAGGCATACAATCCTCCAATTATTCCACCCATACTTGTTCCAACAATGTAATCAATTGGAATGTTGTTCTTTTCAAGTTCTTTAATGACCCCAATATGAGCAATCCCTCTGGATCCGCCGCCGCTCAGTACTAGGCACACCGTTGGTCGCTTTATTGATTGAAACGGAATTGAAGTTGTTCTTCCGGTTAATCGTTCAGAAAATAGGGGTGTAACAAGTATTTTCTTTTCCTGAGAATAGAAAAAAGAGTTACACAGAAAAAATAGCAGTAATAATTTTTTAACAGGGTACTGAAAAGCAATTGTCTTCATGATTTTATGTAGTAAGATACGAAAATCTTCAAAAAAAAGTTGAATATATTTAGTAACCCATGTTTGAAGTTAAGAATAAAAGAATAATGTTTACAATCACAACAATTTTAGACATATAGCGTATTATGTATGCATCAAAAACAAACAAAAGAATGGGGGGACAATAATGACACCTGATACTGCGAGCAACAGGATGCAAAAAAATAATGGTATTTTATTCTTTAATCTTGCCATTATACTTACTAGTTTTACAATTGCTTTAGTAGCACTGCCGCAAGAAATGTTTTTTGTTGTTACAATCATTGTTTTAATTGCACTTCGTATAAT
This sequence comes from Bacteroidota bacterium, assembly GCA_031420755.1. Classification (GTDB taxonomy): domain Bacteria; phylum Bacteroidota; class Ignavibacteria; order UBA10030; family UBA8401; genus UBA8401. Next base: position 29,332 of record JANONI010000367.1, read on the forward strand.
TGAAAAGGATGTTACAAAATCTGAAAAACGACGGTCATCGATGCTTACGCAAATTTGATCTCATTAAATAGTTCTCATGCAGAAAGGACGGATTCTAACCCGTCCTTTTTATTTTTAAAAACAACTGAAAAACTTCTGACTTGAATTCTTTCTTGGACTGAAATCTTTAATTGAGTAACTTTCCTCTATAAAGTTATACAACCTCAGAACGTTATAAAAAGCCGTTTATTATTTATGAAACTTTCCTCTCTTATCGGGCATGTAACGGAACTCTATAACGATGTGCTTGCTTCCCCAAAACCGGCAGACAGATTGATAGACGTTTTTTTTCGTGAAAGAAAATATCTCGGATCAAAAGATAGACGATTTATTTCAGAAACCTTGTACGGCATTCTCCGGAACAAACGAAAAATAGAATTGAGCATACAATTCGTTCAAGATAAGCGAACAATCCTTTTTAGTTGCATTGCATATTTACTCCTCGACAAAAAATATTCCGCAGAATCTCTAAGCAGTGAAGTTGATATTCCGATTGATACGCTCTTAACAATTGGACAAAAGATCACTTCTAATCCCGTTTCTGATTCCAGTATTGAATCAATTGCGATACAATATTCTTTTCAAGATTGGATGATTAGTGAATGGAATGAATATTTTGGCAGATCAGAAGTAGATGCGTTGTGTACAACGTTGAATACACAAGCACCGATGACAATTCGTGTCAACACTATTAAAACTACTGTTGAAGAATGTAAAAATAAAATGATGCTTGAAGGAGTTGAGACTGAAAAAGCGCAATACTCTCCGTACGCGCTTCATTTAAAAAAAAGAATAAATATATTTCAATTACAGGCGTTTAAGGTTGGTTTATTTGAAGTGCAGGATGAAGGAAGTCAATTGTTGGCAATGCTTGTCGATCCTGAACCTAAATCAAAAGTTCTTGATGCGTGCGCGGGTGCAGGCGGAAAAGCATTAGCGATGGCTTCAATCATGAATAACTGCGGAGAAATATTTGCGTTTGATATTCATTCGTTCAGATTGGATGAACTTAAAAAACGTATCCGCCGAAGCGGACTTGATTCCATTCACACAAGGACAATTCGTGAAAATGAAGTAGAAGAGAGTTTTATTGGTGAAGCGGATTATGTATTGGTAGATGCACCGTGCACTGGAACGGGAACAATTCGTCGTAATCCGGGTATGAAATGGAGTGTTACACAACACATGGTTCGAGAATTGCGCGAAAAACAACTTTCAATCTTGTCGTTAAATTCTCAATACGTTAAAGTAGGCGGTCGTTTGATCTATGCAACCTGTTCACTAATAAAAGACGAAAACCAAAATGTGATAGAACAGTTTTTAAGTAACAAAAAGAATTTTGAATTAGTAAATCCATCGTCAATATTGGAAAGGTATAACCTTACAGGTATGACGAACGAGAAATACTTTCAATTATTACCTCACCGATATAACACTGATGGTTTTTTTGCCGCCGTTATGAAAAGAGTAAGTTGATCCGTAAAAACAAAGAAACCTTCCCTATCCGAAGGATGCTTCGTATATTGAGAAAGACTCCGAAGAAGTCTCATATTTGTAACAAGCGATAAAAAAAATAATAGAACTCCGTTAGGTCTACGACCCGTAGGGAGTTCAACAATAGCACCGCGTTTAGCAATTACGGTGTAGATGTATTCAGGAACACTGTGTAGCGCGTTCAGTACGCCTTTCCATGGGAAAATTTTATGTAGGCGTACTTTTTTCAAATAGAGTAACTCCAGTTTTTATGTGGCTAAAGCCAGATTTGTGTTGCTTTTTTTATCAGTCCGCTAAAGCGGACTGAAGGAAATAATATTCAAACTTGTGCGCCCCGCCAAACCGCTTGCGGGCTGGCAGTTTTTTGGTGCAATAGAAATGGCTTTAGCCACATTTTCGAGTTACTTAGGAGTTACGAATAGTCATATACATCACGTTAAAACGTTGGTTTATGTAATTCAAATGGCGACAACAGATTTATTAAAAACATATTTTGCTGTCCAGTCTGAGTCCTTTCCAAAGGATGCGAAGCATACATACGTAACACTTTGTGTCGGACAAGCAGCAGGGAATTATACCCTAAGAAATTAACAATATGAAACCAGTTTACATTATTGATGCGATAAGAACTCCTATTGGTAAATACGGCGGGGCATTATCATCAATTCGTCCGGACGACCTTGCCGCCGTTGTCATAAAAAGATTGATAGAACGAAATTCCGAGATTGATCCAACGCTCTATGATGAAGTAATCCTTGGCTGTGCAAATCAAGCGGGTGAGGATAATCGAAACATTGCACGAATGTCATCACTGCTTGCAGGTCTTCCGACTTTCGTACCATCTGAAACAGTGAACCGTTTATGTGCATCGGGAATGAGTGCCGTTGCAAATGCTGCAAACAAAATACGAGTGAATGATGGAAATCTATATATCGCTGGCGGTGTGGAAAGCATGTCTCGTTCACCGTATGTGATGGCGAAACCGACTGAAGCATTTTCCCGTTCACCCGAAATGGTCGATACCGCGTTGGGATGGAGATTTGTAAATCCAAAGATGAAAGAGATGTACGGCGTTGATTCAATGGGGAACACGGCAGAAAATGTTGCTGAGCAATTCAATATTTCACGTGAAGATCAGGATACGTTTGCTTTGTGGTCGCAACAAAAAGCAAAGGAAGCAATTACAAGCCAAAGATTCTTTAAGGAAATTATTACAATCCAAGTTCATACAAAGAAAGAAACGATCATCGTTGGAGACGATGAATTTCCGAAACCGAATACGACGATTGAAAAACTTGCGAAACTTAAACCAGCATTTCGTACGGATGGAAAGGGAAGTGTTACTGCGGGAAATTCATCCGGATTGAACGATGGTGCGTGTGCGTTAATCCTTGCATCAGAAGAAGCTGTTACAAAAAATAATCTCAAACCAATTGCAAAATTCATCACTTCGGCAGTTGTTGGCGTTGAACCGAGAATCATGGGAATTGGTCCGCTTCCGGCAACGCAAAAAGTTTTGAAAAAAACCGGACTGAATATTTCCGATATTTCCGTGATTGAGATGAACGAAGCATTTGCCGCGCAATGTCTTGCCGCTATGCGCGGACTTGGAATTGCCGATAATGATCCGCGCGTGAACCCGAACGGTGGAGCAATTGCACTTGGCCATCCATTAGGAATGTCTGGCGCGCGTTTGATCGCAACAGCGGCGTACGAACTCCAATTAAACGGCGGACGTTACGCTCTCTGCACAATGTGTATCGGCGTTGGTCAGGGAATGGCGACGATTATAGAGAGAATATAAAATACAAGATTGCAAGTTTACAAATTAATTATGTTCCAATTCTTACAGTTTAGAAATGAAACAAGTTACACTTATATTTTCAGTCAATTTCTGGTTTTGCATCTATCAAACAAGGGTGGTATATTTCAATAAGAACTTATGAAAAATTCGGCAAAAACAGGTGTGCAACTATCCAAAGTGTTCTTAAATGTTGGACAGGGAATTATTCTTGCAACAATTCTTGCTCGGCTTATTCAACAACAATCTTCATTTCTCGAAATGGTTGTAGGTTTACTTATTGGTTTTTACACAATTGGTATTGGACTTTATTTATTTGATTTTTTCAACGAAGGGTGGGATAGAATGAGTGATTTAATCGTTATATATTTGATTATTGCATTGTTTGCGACTGTCTCGGCAGTCTTTTTTCGTTTTTTTGTTAAAAAAAACAATAGCGAAGTCAGTAAAAAAATATAAGAATAATTATGGGTAGAATGATTGTCGGTTCTGGGATTATCGCTGTGTTTGCGACTGTTTCTGCGGTTTACTTTCACTTCTATTTCAAGAAGCATAACAAAGAAGTTCAAAAGAAAGTATAGGTTAATTTTTTATTTCAGTCTCCGTATGATTATAACGCCAAGAATACCTTGGCGTTTTTTATAAAATATTATTTACGAAAATAATTTTTTACCTCAATAACTTCACTACTCAAATACTTATCAATGAAAATTAAATCGTACGCATACGGTCAATGGATCGAGGGGAACGGTAAACCAGCGTCGCTGCTCAGTGCTGTTACGGGTGAACATATTTTTGATGCTGACAGCTCTGGTCTTGATTTTAATCAAATGCTTGAGTTCGGTCGTACCGTTGGCGGAGTGAATATCCGGAAATATACATTCCATCAGCGTGCGTTGATGTTGAAGGAGTTGGCAAAGTTTCTTACCGAACGAAAAGAGATTTTTTATAAACTCTCTTATTACACCGGTGCAACAAGAACGGATTCTTGGTTTGATATTGATGGAGGAATTGGAACGCTCTTTGCGTTTGCCAGCAAAGGGCGAAAAGAACTCCCAAATCAAACCGTATATATCGATGGCGGAACCGAAATGCTCTCCAAAGGCGGGACATTTGTCGGGCGGCATATTTGTGTTCCTCTTGAGGGAGTGGCTGTTCATATCAACGCATTCAATTTTCCAACATGGGGAATGTTGGAAAAATTTGCACCAGCATTTCTTGCCGGAATGCCATGCATTATCAAACCCGCTACATCAACAAGTTATGTTGCGCAAAAAGTTGTTGAAGAAATAATCGCTTCAAAAATTCTTCCGGAAGGTTCGCTGCAAATTATTTGCGGCAGCGTTGGGAATTTATTCGATTATTTTACATTACAGGATGTTGTTACCTTTACCGGCTCACATTCAACAGGAATAAAACTCCGTCAGCATAAAAATATCAATGAAAATTCTGTTCGCTTTACAATGGAATCAGATTCACTTAACTGTTGTGTACTCGGTAGCGATGCTACGCCCGACTCGGAAGAATTTTCTCTTTTCATAAAAGAAGTTTCCCGCGAACTAACTACCAAAGCAGGACAACGTTGTACTGCAATCCGCAGAATTATCGTTCCGAATAATCTTGTTCAGAATGTTATTGCTGCTTTGCAAAAACGTTTGTCCGGAATTATTATTGGAGATCCGGCATTAGACGATGTGAAGATGGGTCCGCTGGTTGGGAAGGAACAGGTTGCGGAAGTTTCTGCGCGTGTTGTAGAACTTTCTCGTTCGAGTGAAAAAGTATTTGAGTATTCATCCCAATTCAAAAAGAATGGAAATTCACTTGAGAACGGCGCATTCTTCCGTCCGACATTGTTGCATTGTGCAAATCCTTTTTCTGCAATCGAACCGCACGAAGTTGAAGCATTTGGTCCGGTAAGCACTGTCATGGGATATTCAACTATAGATGACGCGATCGAACTTGTGCGGCGCGGACGCGGTTCATTGGTCGGTTCATTCTTTTCAAATAATGATGAACTTTCAAAACAATTTGCGCTTGGCATTGCGCCATATCATGGTAGAATAATGATGGTGAACCGTTACAGTGCAAAAGAATCAACTGGTCATGGTTCGCCGATGCCGCAAATGGTTCACGGCGGTCCGGGACGCGCAGGCGGCGGAGAAGAACTTGGTGGTATTCGAAGTGTGCTTCATTATATGCAGCGCACTGCGTTACAAGGATCTCCGACAACGCTCGGAAAAATTTACAGTGAATTTACAACGGGTGCTGAAACCCATAGTGACGGAGTTCATCCTTTCAAAAAATATTTTGATGAACTTCAGATTGGTGATACACTACTCACTAAAACCAGAACCATTACACTTGAGGATATTGAGAAGTTTGCCGATCTAAGCGGTGACCATTTCTACGCTCATATGGATGATGATCTTGCACGGAAATCAATCTTTGACCGCCGTGTTGCTCACGGTTATTTTATTCTTTCGGCAGCGGCTGGATTGTTTGTGGAGCCGGGGTTCGTTCCTGTAATGGCAAATTACGGCCTTGAAGGTTTACGATTTATTAAACCAGTCTATCCTGACGACACGATACAAGTGCGATTGACGGTGAAATCAACACGACCGAAAGAGGGAGAACTTCAAGGAATTGTTGAATGGGATGTTGTTGTATTTAATCAAAATAATGAACAGGTTGCGGTATATACATTATTGACGTTGGTAGCGAAGAAACCTATATAAGTAAAAAGTTAAAAGTAAAAAGTAAAAAAATAAAAAATATTCTAATAAACTATTTGCCTTCGCGATTTTAACTTTTATTTTCCCATACAATGACTTATCAACATTTAATCGTAAAAATTGAAAATCACATTGCGCATGTAACATTACACCGTCCGCCTGTTAATGCCTTAAACAGAGAACTTGTTGAAGAACTTGTTGATATAGCAACACAATTCAAATCCAGCGACAATGTTTGGGTTGTTGCCGTTACGGCAACTGGAAAAGCATTTTGTGCAGGCGCAGACCTAAAAGAACGCGCGGGAGTACCGCAAGAGCAGGTAATGAATTTTGTGAAGGGGATTCAATCTGTTGCAGCGTCGTGGTGTGAAATTCCGCAGCCGGTAATTATGGGAATCCACGCTCCGGCACTTGGCGGAGGATTGGAATTTGCACTTGCCGGCGACATTCTTGCTGCAAGTGAATCGGCGACACTTGGTTTACCGGAAACAAGTTTGGGAATTATTCCTGCTGCTGGTGGAACACAGCGACTTGCTCAACGCACATCATCCGCAATTGCAAAAAAATGGATATTGACGGCAAAACATTTTTCTGCTACGGAAGCAAAAGAAGATGGCGTGATTGATTTTGTCTTTCCGTCGGAAAAATTTGAAACTGAATTTTGGAAAATAGTTCAACAGGTTGCGTCGAACGCTCCTCTTGCGCTTCGACAAGCGAAAAAAGCGATTGACAGTTCGTATGATGAATGGCTATTAGATGGATTTGAAAACGAAAAAACATTCTATCAACCGTTGATACCGACCGATGACAGGCGTGAAGCACTAAAAGCATTTATTGAAAAAAGAAAACCGATGTGGAAAGGAAAATGATTCGTAGAAATTTTATAACAACGTAAAGAAAAATGCAGCAAGAAATCCTGCGATTGTTGCGAGTCCTACTTCGGCTCCGCCATCTTCGTATGCTTCAGGCATCATCACCGATGCAACCATAGCAAGAATTCCGCCTCCGGCTAATGCTTCCACAAATGTGATGATGGTCGGCTGAGCCCCGAGAAGAAAAATGTTTCCAGCAGCAGCGGCAAGCGCACCTGCAACAATCAGCGATCCCCACAGAAAAAAAATTCGCTTCGGACTGAAACCCGATTCCATCATTGCATGAGAACTTGCCATCGCTTCCGGAAGGTTTGAAAGAAAAACCGCAGCAAGAAAAGTGTACTGATACGATGCAAAACTGACGAAACTCGCCCCGATGATGATCGATTCCGGTATCGTGTCCATCATTGCACCGAGAAATAATGCGAATGGCGCACCGCTCGATGCGTGTTTTTGCTTCAAGTTCAATTCTTCCATTTTACTCAGGCGACGAATATTTGCCACGGCAATCTTTTGCCAATGTTCTTTATCGGGCTGGAGGTTCAATTGTTGAACATTGCTCAAGATTCGAAGCGAATTTAATTGTTCAACGGATTTTTTTAACGTTGAAGAAACTTCCATCAATGCATCAAAATGTTCTTTTCTAATTTTTAACAATGTTGAACGAGTTATTGCAATTGCGGTTGCAGAACGCATTTCGCCGGTAAGCAATGCCATCTCGCCAAAAGACTTACCGGGACCGAGTGATGCAATGACCTGATTGTGATCCTCACTATCCGCAACAATGTTTACTTCTCCATCGGTAATAAGATATAATGCGTCTGCAGAATCACCGCGGTGAAAAATAATTTCGTTCTCTTGTATTTCGATCGGAGTGACAAAATCCAAAATGCTTTCCATATCTTCGGGAGGAAGGGAGCGGAGCAGTTCTACATTTGAGAGTTTTTTCAGAATATCGGTAGACTCTTCCCGTTTCTTTTTCAACAAATAAAATTTTGCCAATGCCGGATGTCTCATCGCGGCACCTTTTTTATCGAGCCATTTATTTCCAAGATAATATCCTACTCCGCCAATAATAAAACCAAGTGCAACCAAGCTCCACGCTTGAAATCCGGAATACTGAAGGAGCGTTGTTAACCGTTGGGCACCTTTAAAAGCAAGTTCAATGGCAAGGGCTTGAATCAATGCTCCGGTGCCGAATGCCATAACAATTGCATTTGTACGCTGGGAAGGTCTTACGTAAATACCAATGATCGTTCCCGCAATCATTGATGACATACCAATAACTGCAAGCAATGTTGCCGAGAAGACTCTTGTTATTTCGAATGTTTCGTGTGGGTGCATAGGATTAAGATATTCTTGTCTGAATATATCAATTTTTCTGCTCGTTTGTAAAGCTAATTGTTTGGAAAAATTGGAAAAATTATTGTAACAGAACCATGCGAATAATCTTCCAATCATGGCGGGTTTGAAGAAGGCAGAAATAGACCGTGGTTAAAAAAATATTCTAACGCTGTGTAGTTGCAAATGAAGAATTGTAATTGTACCGTTTGTTGAAGAATATTCCGATGAAGAATATTTTCTTTGGAAATTTTTTGAATGATTCGTATCTTGTAATAACAACGATCAAAACAATTATGTGAACGTTATCTACTGTTCACATAAAACGCGGCAGAAAGATATCGTTCAAATTTTTAGAAAAATACGTTGGTGAGTTGGCAGAACGGCTATTGCACCAGTCTTGAAAACTGGCATCCGGAAGGATTTCTGGGTTCGAATCCCAGGCTCACCGCAAAACTACGTTCTGACAAAAAACGTCAGAACTTCGTTTTGCAGGCAAACTCATTAATACTAAGTACTACATTACTTGGACAACATTGAAATCATATGCAACCATTGAATACATTGACTTTTTTATTTTGTAATGTATTCTATGCAATGAAACCCTTAGTAAATATCCTTAAACGGAATTAGAATGATGGAATTTTATTTCGTGTATATTCTTAAAAGTTTATTGAAGGAATTTATTTATATCGGCTACACACGCAATTTATCTGCACGATTAGATCAGCATAATAGTGGTTGGTCATTCAAATTTTGTGTTGAACTGAATAATTTCTTGTTTTTTTGGTTCAAAGTGTATATTACATGTAGTGATTATTCATAAAAAGGTTTAGAATTGAAAAAAGTTTTCGTTACTGCTTCATTGTTCGTTTTGTTGATAGGATGTACAGGCACAATTCCTCAGAAATCCGAAACACAATCTTCTCAGGTACCGTATCAAACATCCTATAATAGTAGTTCAATATTATTAGCATCGTCATCGTCCTCATTTTTTGTGCATGATACACTGATGCCCCGCCCTATCCAATCGGTTGAACCCACAGCGGATTCAATAGGGGCGGATTCTTCCGGTGATGCTGATGAACGGCATATAGCAGAATTACTTGAACAGGCGCGCGGACATTATCTTTCTGCTATGCAAGCACAGGCAGAGGGTGATTCAATGCTTTCAGCGGATGAATTTGAAGAAGCAATTAAACATTTGAACGAAGCAAGTTATTTTTCTAACATTGAAATGAATGCCGATTTTAATGAACTATCCCGCAGTGTTATTGAAGATTATGAAAAATATATTGCCACCATTGATAGCATTGGACCGAACAGCTCTATCTTTGCGCTTCGCGAAAAATTGAACTTTGATATTGAAAGGATTGACATTACCAATATTCAAATCCCGTCATCACTTGTTCCGAAGACCGATGTTCCGCTTCATATCAATGAATACACAAAAAGAACAATCTCATTTTTTATGGGAAAAGGACGTTCGCACATGGAGAGTTGGATATATCGTTCCGGAAAATATTTCCCCATGATGTCCAGAATTTTTGCCGAAGAAATGCTCCCTCCGGAACTGATGTATCTTTCGCTGCCGGAAAGCGGATTGAATCCGGTTGCACGCTCGTGGGCAAAAGCGGTCGGTCTGTGGCAGTTTATGAAAGCAACCGGAGGAATGTACGGACTGCGTTCGAATTATTGGTATGATGAACGCCGTGATTTTGAGAAATCTACTCGTGCTGCCGCCCGACACATGAAGGATTTATATAGAGAGTTTAACGACTGGCATTTGGTGTTTGTTGCGTACAATGCCGGAGGAGGATGGGTTCGCAAAGGAATCAGACGAACCGGTTCAACGGATTATTGGGAAATGCGTCATCGGCTGCCACGAGAAACCAGAAATTATGTTCCTCAATACATTGCCGTAGCACTCATTATCATGCGTCCGGAAGCGTTTGGCTTTGGCAATATAGAGAAAGCAGATTCATTATCGTATGAAATTGCTACGGTAGATGATTGTGTTGATCTTGGAATTTTGGCGGAATGTGCCGGCACCGATTTGGAAACGATTAAAGACCTCAATCCCGAGTTGACACAATGGTGCACTCCGCCAAACTATAAAGGATATCAACTCCGAATACCGTTTGGAACTGCCGCAGTATTTGCCGAGAATTATTCGAAAATTCCGGATGAAAAAAAATTGGACTTTGCCACACATATTATTAAGCGTAAAGAAACGATCAGCCAAATTGCAAAACGGTATAATGTTACTACTGCCATTCTTTTGGAAGTGAATAAACTCTCTCGTTCCAAACGATTAAAAGTAGGGGCGACATTAGTAATTCCTATAAAATCTAATTCTGCTTTTGCATTGGTTGATGCGCAGCGTAAAAAAGAAATTGCGGATATTGCGAGATATAACCAAGTAAAAGAAGAAGGAAGAAAATCTTCTGCAGCGAGCAAATCAACATCGATTGCTTCTGTATCTCAAAAAAGGAAAACAAGAATTCAAAAAACAACCTATGAACCGCAAGGACGCGAAAAGATTGTGTACAAAGTTAAAACGGGCGAAACACTTGGTCATATTGCAGAACGGTTCAATGTACGCGCAAGTCATATTCGGAACTGGAACAATATTCCGTACGGAAAACACATTTACGCCAGACAACGATTAGCGATATGGGTGCCGGAAGAGAAACTTGAATTGTACAAGAATCTGGCGAATCAACCAACAGCGCAAAAAGAAAAAAGTATTTCAACAGTTTCTGCAGTAAAGAAAAAAAGTGCGGCGCAGACCAATAAAGCGCGTGTTGGATGGGTGCGGCATAAAGTACTGCGAGGAGAGACGCTGGAAAAAATTGCGTCGGATTATGATGTTGCCATTGCCGATCTTAAATCGTGGAATCGGCTTCGCACAAGCAGAATAAATGCGGGAGAGATGCTGGAAATTTTCGCACCAGACCAAACGGAAGAACCGGCGGAAGAACCAGTAATAAAAAGAAGTAACATCGCAAAAAAAATGTTGTTCTAAAAAAAATACTCTAAAAATTTATCCATCGATTTTTAATTTTTGACCGGCCATAATTTTGGAAGATTTAAGATCGTTCCATTTTTTTACATCGTCTATAGTAACGTGATATTTTTCTGCGATTTTTTCCAACGTCTCTCCCCGTTTTACAACGTGCGTCGTCTTGTTATCAGTTGCAGCAGACTTTGAATTTGATTTCCGTTGAACCTGTTTTTTTACAATCGGTTCTTCCGCCGGTTCTTCCGTTTGGTCTGGTGCGAAAATTTCCAGCATCTCTCCCGCATTTATTCTGCTTGTGCGAAGCCGATTCCACGATTT
>JANONI010000368.1:0-1728 GCA_031420755.1 Bacteroidota bacterium
TATGAAGAGCAAGTGTTGAATTCTGGTGCCGGTGCAGGATTTTTGGCTGTTGGTTCTTCGGTGAACGATACGATGAACGTGGACAACGGATACTCCGCAGAATTAAGGGTGAAATTAGGATCATTGGGATATACCGGAGCAACAGGATCGATTCAACTTGCGATGGCAATATTTGATCCGGATGGATATAAACATCCGATGAATCAGTGGGATAGTGCGCGAGGTTCATATTACAAAGCATGGTGGGGAAGTGAATGGGGTGGAACATACAGAACGCTTGAGTTTGGAAAAGAATATGATAACCCCGATACAGTGGTTGCAAATATTGCTTTAACAACGATGACAGTAGATGGAAAGCTAACGGAATCCGATTGGACAAATGCAAGCACATTAGTATTTGGTCCTGCAAACGCGCCAAAAACTGGAACAGAAAAAACTGTAACAGAAAGTTTTGATGTGAAGAAGAATTTTACGTGGAATAGTTTGCCATATAGTCTGCCATACAAAGATACCAGTTATACAAAAGTGAAATTCCTTGCAAAAGGAAATGATCTCTATATCGGTATTCAATCTCCTGATAAATCCATTTGTAAATTTGATTGGGAGGGTGACGGAATTTTTGTAAAAATTAAAAATTCTGCCGGAGATGACAAGGAATTTAAATTATACTGGCAGAATACGGGTCTGAACAAAGATACAATCCGATATGAAGAGCAAGTATTGAATTCAGGATCTGGTGCTGGATTCTTGGTTGCAGGATCATCGGTGAATGATACGACGAACGTTGACAACGGATATACCGCTGAATTAAGGATCAAATTGAATTCGCTCGGATTTGCACCAACGGTTAATAAACTTGACCTGAAAGTAGCAATGAGTATTTTTGATCCGGATGGATATCAACATCCGATGAATCCGTGGGATTCAGCGCGCGGTTCATATTACAAATCGTGGTGGGGAAGTGAATGGGGAGGCGTGTATAAAACCATCGCATTCCCGAAAACCACCAGTGTTGGCGGTGTAAATGAACTGCCGGTGACATTTGCATTGGATCAGAATTATCCGAATCCATTCAATCCTTCAACAACAATTCGGTATTCAATACCAACCACGAGCCAAGTTGTTTTGAAAGTCTATAATATGCTTGGTCAGGAAGTTGCAACATTGGTGAACACAGAACAACACGTTGGTAATTATCACGTTGTTTTTGATGCGAACAAATTGGCAACCGGTATTTATGTTTATCGAATTCAAGCCGGTTCGTATGTAGAAACAAAGAAAATGTTACTTCTAAAATAATATTCACCAGTGCTGCCGAAAAATTAATTTTTCGGCAGTACTTTTTTATAGAGATAGGAATATTGTATGAATCAAAAATTCTACAAAATAATATTTAGCGTAATATTGATTTCGGTGGTTAGTCTATCCCAGCCGAAACGATCGGATGCAATTTGGGCTCGAACAGTACCTTCGTGGTCACTTGTTATTGATGGTAAAATAAATGAAGCAGTTTGGGCAAAAGCGGAATCGCTCTATGTTCAATTTGGAAAGAGTGCCGGACTTCCCGGAAGCGGTTATACTGCAGAGACGGGAACAGTCTTAGATTCGACAAAAGCTGTTGTTAAGTTTCTCATTATGGGCGACTCGTTGTATCTGGCATTCACAGTAAAGGACAGTTCCATCGGCGGCGGAAATTTTGGCGCGTCGGATGCGATTATTTTTAATATC
>JANONI010000369.1:0-7197 GCA_031420755.1 Bacteroidota bacterium
GTAGTTCCATTTTTCTGTGAACCGATAATCATTCCAAGAGTATCATACGGTATTTTGTAATATTCAACAAATCCATTCAATATTCCATACGCTTCGGTTTTACGATAATCATTGTTCAGTAATCGTCTTGTTTCCGGAAATCCATCATGAAAAGAACCTTCGGAAAGTTGACCCGGCATTGTTAATCCGTTAAGCACACCAAGATTAAATCCAGTGCCTGGTGGTGGACCGCCATAAAATGTATAATCCAAATACACTCCTGCTGTACCGGTATTTCCGCTTGATGCGCTGGTGCGAAGATGCGATCTAATATGAGTGTAGATATTCCCGGACATTGGAATTGTTTGCGGAAATACTGCCTGTCTCGTTATTTTATCTTCTTTAATCAACACCATCGTATATGTTCCACCTCCAGCATTACTATGAATGGAATGAAACCAATGTACATTGTTTGCATTGGCAAATTCCCAGCGTTCAGTTAACGTCGGATCTACATCCGTAGGATATGTATTTGTTTCTCGTGTAAGAAAAACTTCTGCTCCACGCTGTTGCAACATCGGGCGAAGCCACAATGCTTTTCTAAAATTTCCTTCCGATTCCCAAAACACATTTCCAGGATCCGGTTCTATGCGCCGATCATTTGCAGCATTATTTCCACCATGTCCGGGATCAATACATATTTTTAATCCTGATAAATTATTCGGCGGCTGGGCAATAGCAATTGATAATGAACAATTGATAATGAATAATGATAGAATAATTCGTTTCATATTATTGAACCTCCTCATATGTCAACAAAAGCAAATCTCCTGCCGATGTTGAAACAACAATTTTATTTTCAACCGGAGAAACAGCAGGAAACATTTCCATTGTATTTGCTGTATGTGTCAATTCAATTCGTGTTTTGCCATCTTTTGATACTGCGATAATATCCGAACCGACAATTTTGTGTCCATCGTCTTTGTCATCCATTCCAATAATCCAATTTCCGCTTCGCGACCATTGCGGTGCATTACATTTTCCAAGTTTTATAATATTTGCGCCAACAAGGTCTGAAATAAATGCTCCTCTCTCCATATCAACCGCAACGATATTCAATTTATTAGGAGAAAGTTGGGGCCAGATATACCGTCCCTGCGTCAACGGATCAAAGATTCTTTTCGTTCCATTTTGCAATAGCGCAATTTTGGTTTCTTCAATTCCCAATATTTGAATTGGAGTATTTGTTGTGGTTGAAGATGTTTTTTGTTGTGAAATTTTTTCCACAGTCGTTACTGTATTTTTAGTAAAGATCGGCGTTGATATTGAATTGCCTCGATTTAAAACATTCTTAGAAAGAGATTGTAAGTCTAGTTCAACAACTTCTTGAATTCTCGAAATATGATCCCCTTCCACAACGGTTCTTCGATACGCGATCTTTTGTCCATCATCAGAAATAACAAAGTTATAACCGGAACGATTATCCGTAGTTATCACTTTCAGTAATTTCGTGGAGAGTGAGTACTGCCATATTCCGTTATAATCCATTGTCGTGAAATATATTTCTTTACCGTTTGGAGAAAAGATTGGATTGCTCCATTGTTCATCGGACGGAATTGGAATTTTCTCAACTGATGTTATTGTAATCTGCCCAAATAACGTTGAGATTAAAACTAATGTTAACAAAAGAATTTTTTTCATAAGAACCTCTTGTGGAAGATTGACAATGAAATATACGAAAAACCGAACAAAATTTTGCAAGAAAAGAGCAACTAACTGAAGGGCATCTCTCATAACATCAAAATGTAATCTGTGCAAGCAACCACCAAAGGTGTCGAGACTGTGTCAAAAGTCAAATTTTGTGAAACACATCCCCGAAATCTTTGAGATTTCGGGGATGTTAACGCTGAAAAAATAGTTTTGACACAGTCTCTGTCCCTTTGGGACTTGCGATGCAAAGCATGCATACGCAAGGTTATGAAAGAATTTTGCAGAACCTTCTCTACGAGCCGTAGGCGCAAGGTTTTATGCGAAGCATTCTTACGAATAATTTTTAAGGAACGACTAAATAGATTTTAGTCTACGACTCGTAGAGAGATGCCCTAAGTAATTTAACGTTTTTGTTCTGAAGCGATGCGCGTTCTGTTTTGATCAACAATTCCGCCGCGTTGTGTTAATGCGTACACAACAACATTCAATCCAAACTGTAATTGACGGGTGTTATCAAACGGTCCGTTTAATGAAGCGGGCAATATTTTCCAATATCCCCAAGCAAAATTGTATCCGCGATTTGAGACTACTGCAACCATTCTTCCATTAATAAATATTGCTTCCACATAAGGATAAATTTCTTTCACCTCGCGAACACGTCTGTCATAGCGCACAAGATCTTCGCCAGAGGGCGGACCGCTGAAATTTTCCCACACCGTATATAAAGGATGAGAATTTGGAACTCTCTCAAATATGGCATCATATCCCAAAGCATCTTTCAACATTTGCCGCGAGGTAATATTGAATGCGCCTGGTTGATATGCATTTCCATCATCGATAAAAATAAATCCGCCGTTTCGCAAATACGTTCCAATATTGCGCGCTTCTTCTTTGGTATATTTCACTGCTGCCTGAAATCCCATCATATATAAAAATGGAACAGTGTTCAATTCCTTCGAATCAAGACGGATTGTACCAAGAATTGAAACACGTAATTTAGTACTATCGTTTGCATACCGAGCAAGACTTGGAAGTGCTTGAGGAACACAATTCCATGACGGTTGCCCATCAACAACGTCCCACCCGGGAGCGGGAGACCGTTCCAATTTTGTAGAACTGTATTCTAATTGATACACATTCAAAAATCCTCGAATATCTTTTTTATTCTTCGGATTGACTTCAATAAATCCGTCAAATCGGTCTTCAAAATTTTCGGAAGAAATAAGATTGTCCCTCATTGCAGAAAGTCCGCCTCCGCCACCGCCGCGAGTATTCTCCACATCACTTGCAAAATTAGGTCCCCAATCTTTTCCATCACCGGGTCCGGCTCCCCAACCACCAGCACCTCCAACACCAAAACTTCGTCCATAACTTGTGGCTCCGCCGGGAACTCCCCATCCAAGATCAGATGCGCCGCTGGAAGCAGTAAGCGCACCAAAAAACACGCTTCCTTCGCCAGATCTTCCGCCGGAAGCGGGAGCAGCAGGCGCGTTGTTTACAGGCGCAGATGAAACAGGCGCATCGGCACGCGAAAATACTATTTGCCGTGCCGAAGTTTGTGGATTATAATCTACATTTTTAGCAAGATCAAATGTTTTCACAAATCGCGGCGGCTGAGCTTCAAATTTTATCGGAGGCTTTACAAACTCGTACGTATTCAATTTAACCGAAATGATCCGTTCTCCTTTTTCACCGCCTGTTATAAGAATAACAATCCCAACAATAAGGTGGAATAGACCAGAGACAATGATTCCGTATAATCCAAATTTCCTGTACGAATGTAATTTTTGGGAGAGTGTCATTGATTCTTTTCCGATTCAAGCCACCGTTTATGTTGTTCGGCAAAAAAAACAACCATCTGTGCTTTCGGTGTGTTTGAATATTTTTCTATGATCGAATTGAACAGGTCGAGTGCTTTTTTCTTATTGCCCAATTCGGAATATGCCGATGCAATATTCCCTTCACTTGCATATCGAATATCGGCATCCGGATATTGTTGAATCACTTCTTCCAGCAGTGGTATAGCTTGTGTAAAATTCTGTGAATCAAAAAAGACCATTGCGTTCGTGTATGCTCGGAATGAATTGATCTGATCCAATTCGTGAACGAGATTTTTTGCCTCTTCATACCGAGAATAATTCTGATATCGTTCAACTATTACTTGATACGCTTTCTTCGCTTTTTCGTAATTCTTATTATTGTAATAATAGTCTCCAATACTAAATTGTGCGTCGCCCGCTTTAGCACTATTTGGATATAATCGTACAAACCGTTCAAATGTTTCAACCATCGTTACCGTATCGCCCATGCGATAAAAGCACCACGCTTTATTGTATGCCGCGGTAATTGCATATTCAGATTGTGAAAACTCCTTCGTCGTGCGATCATATTCTTGTATTGCAAGATCGAAACGCTGTACATTATAATATGTCTCTGCAATCTCATATTGCAATTGTGCGATCCGAGAGTTGTTCGAATATTTTTTGATATATTCACGTTTGAGCGCTACGCCAGCATCAATTTTTCCGATGATAATTAATGATGTTGAACGATTTAATAATGCTTCTTCCGATTTCGGATCTTCGGGATATTTTTCAATGAACTTTGCAAATAATTTTTCAGCATACACATATCCCTGTCCTTCGTAAAACAAATTCGTTGTCTGCCATAAAATTTCTTTGATGTATGGATGATGACCAAGCGTATCGGTTGCTTGCAATAATAGTTCAACTACCGCATCAAGGTTATTACGATTGCCGTATGCGTTGGCAAGAGCTCCGTACGCTTTCGCGCGTGAATTATCATCCGCGCTGTCTGCCCGTATCACCTGCGTTCCGTATTCAACTACTTTTCCGTGATCATTCAATTGAACATATAATTCAGTCAGAGCCGATAAATATTTTGCTCTGATCGTCTGAGAAGTACCATGATTAAGCAGTGTGGTTATTTTTTCGACAGCTTCTTTCTTTTTTCCCAGCCCGATATACGACAGTGCAAGTTTTTCATTTGCCGCAGGAACAGAAGAAGAAAAATTCTCTGCAAATAACTGTTGTTTCAAACAAAACTCCAGATCGACAACGGCGTCGGAAAATTTTTTGGTCTGTTGGTATAACGCACCACGCGCATAACGTGCTTGCAATCGGGCATTTTCTACAACAGAAGAATCATTCAGAACAATCGACATTTCTTCGACTGCCTTATCGAATTTACCGGCAGCAGCCAATAGTTCACCATAGGTTAAGTGCGCATACGGTTTAAACGCCGATGAATCGGCTAATTGCCGGATGACACCGGAAATATATTCCTCTGCCTCTGCAAATTTATTTTGTGAAGAATATATTTTGGCGATACGACCAAATGCAAACGGATAAAATTGCGATACTGGCTGAACATTGTTCAAAAAAATCAATGCGCTGTCATTATTTCCATCATAGAAGTAAGACATTCCGCCAAAATAATATATCTCGCTCAGTAATTCTTTATTGGAAATAGATTTTACCAGTAATCCATATTCCAGTAGTGCGGCAGAATATTTTTTCTCGTCATAGAAAGTTTTCGCATACTGCATTTTTGCGTGCGTGGCTTCCTCGGATGAAGGATAATTTTGAATGACCTCTCGATAATTTTTTCTGGCATCATCATAATTTTTCATTGCTAAGAATGCATTTCCACGAAGAATGATCGCTTTGGATGAGAATTCACTTGCAGGATGATTGACAAAAAATGAATCGGACGCACTAATAACGCTTGCGTTCTTTTTTGCGGCATTGTAATTCAGCACCGAAAAGAAACGCGCATTCTCTACTGAAAATTCTGCCTGTTCCGCAAACTCGCTGTACGCTTTCACATAAAAATCATATTCAACGGCGGATCGTTCAAATTCTTTTTGTTCCTGATATGTCCGCGCGATCTTATACTGCATCCTTGTCTGAAATATCTTGTTCTGGAAATTATCATCGATCGCTTTTCTAAAAATAGCAACACACGCCTCGGTACCTTTCATTTTCTGCATCAACTCTGCCCATTTGATATAGGAGATTTCAATCAACGACGGCATTAACGTGTATGTGCGAATGATATATTGATATCGGGCAACGGCGGAATCGACAACATGCATGCGTTCATACGCCTCCGCAATCTTGAACTCGCTTTTTGAAACAAGTTCAAGATTCGTGTTATCCTCTTCGCGGTTTGATGCGGCATCAAAGATCTGTCGTTCTCGATTCACACGAAGTTCCATATTTTGGAAATCGATGCGGGAGAACGATTCCGGTTTGTATTCACTCACCAAACGAGAAAAGGCGTTTACCGCCGCCTTCCACTCATGGGCATCCAACGCATTCTGGCCGATCTGATACAAGGCGCGAACACGAAATAGACTTTGCGTATATTTATCGGTGAGGTGTTGAAACGTAATAGAAGAACTATCATATTGTTTTTTGAACCGAAATGCCCAGCCAATGTCATATAACGCTTGTTCTACCTTCTCATCAAACGGATGATTGAGTACAAGTTCCCTGGCAGCAGTAATTGCACTGTCGTATTTTTTTTTATGGAAGAACAGATCATAAATCTGATAGCGGGAAAGGACCAATAGTTTCGGAGAATCTTTTCTTGTTAAGGCAACTCGAAACGTGGAGATTGCAGAATCGGTAAGACCAAGTGTCCGGTAGGAATTTGCTTTTTGATACAGTGATGCAGATCGAACACCAACCGTGAGATCGCCATTAAGAAGCGTAACGCGAACGCTGTC
Source organism: Bacteroidota bacterium (assembly GCA_031420755.1). GTDB lineage: Bacteria > Bacteroidota > Ignavibacteria > UBA10030 > UBA8401 > UBA8401. The sequence continues at coordinate 6,443 of JANONI010000369.1, forward strand.
TGCTGTTAGCAGATCGCTTTCAATGTTCAGTACTTTATCATATTGTTCAATCGCTTTTAAATAATTTCGGGCGGCAAAATAATTTTGCCCGGAAACAAACGCCTCTCGAAGTTCTTGCGGTGTAGGAATAAAATACGCAAGACTTCCGACTGCGACCAAAATGGAAATTATAACTTGAAACGACATTCACGATTCCTAATAAAAAAAAAGTAGTCAGCAGCAACATTATATTGTCGACTACTGACTACTTTTTAGCTGCAAGTCGGTTATTTCATCAACAACATTTTTTTGGATTGAACAAATTGTCCGGCGCGTAAATGATAAATATACATACCTGTCGCAACTTGAACTCCATTATTATTCTTTCCGTCCCACTGAACGGAATACAACCCTGCATCATATTGCTCATGCACCAGCGAACGCACTTCCCTTCCAAGAACGTCATAAATTTTTATCTGAACATTCTCTGCAACCGGCAATCCAAATTGTATTTTTGTGGTTGGATTGAACGGATTAGGATAATTCTGACTTAATGAATATTGAACGGGTACGTTCGGCAAAACTTCGTACGCAACATTCGTCAGTCTATCTGTTTCAAAAAGAATAATCGCATCAGCACGCAGAACAAATGTATCGCGTTTCGCAACATTTACAAGCGAATCTTTATAATAGGCGTTTACTAGTGCGGTATCATTTTCTAAACGAATGTATCCGTTAATTGCTGTTCCGCCATGGGCATCACGATTGTTTGAACG
>JANONI010000370.1:0-4774 GCA_031420755.1 Bacteroidota bacterium
ACGGCTTTTGTGTTTAATAGACCCACCTCTCTAAAGAACGGGAAGCGTTCTTTAATTCCTTATCGAACAACTTATATTCAGGACAATGTTTTTCTACAAGTTTCCAATATCGTTTTGAATGATTCATTTCCACTGTGTGACATAATTCGTGAATAAACAGATATTCAACAAGATGCCGCGGAAGAAAAATTAACAACCGATTGAGACTGATATTTTTCTTTGCCGAACAACTTCCCCATCGTGTTCGCTGATTACGAATTATCGCAGAAGAGTATTGAAGATTAAGATCAATACTTACCCGCCGAATCCATGGAAGCAAAATCTCTTTCGCTTTTTCTTGTAGCCATGTCTTTAACAGTACGAAACCGGCATTGTTGTTTTTGTTATTGAGAGAAAGTGTGATCACATTCTCATCAACGGATAAAGTATTCTTTCGGCTGGAATGATAATGCGTGATAACGAAATATTCTTCGTTACCGGATCGGAGATGAATTTTCTCTGGCAAAACGATCGGCGATTGGTGAAGAACATTTCCATGCTGAAGTTTTGCAACTGCCTTTTGTATCCATTGTTCTTTCGCTGCAATGATCTGCGGAATCTTTGACGCATCAAAATATTGCGGAACGACAATCACCACACCGTAACGGGAAGTGACCAATAGTCGAACGCGGCGCGCGCGGGAACTTGTGCGAATTGAATAATCGATCATTGGCAGATTATTTTATCCCGCGCTTTTTCTTTTCGATGATAACCTGCACATCCACCGGTTCATTGCAAACGGAACAAACATAGCGGCGTGTTGTTTCATTAAAATCTGGTTCGCGCGTTTGTTTACAGTTCGGACATTTTATTTCGAGTGGTTTTTCTGGTTGTTTTGCCATTCAGTTCAATTTATCTACGTTGTTTTTTGACAATTATTTATTCCTTTTCTCAATATATTGTTTTTACGAGATACAGTTTAAAATAAAAAAAATCCCGCTTGAAAACGGGATCTTTTTTTTGAGCTGGCAACGAGACTTTTTATCCGCCTTCGTTATGGCGGAGAACTCGTGACCAATCAGGCTCAGTGATTGGGTAAACCCACCAAAGGCGGGCAGCCTGCTGATTACTTGTCCGCCAAATTTTGAGCTGGCAACGAGACTTGAACTCGTGACCTGCTGATTACGAATCAGCTGCTCTACCAACTGAGCTACGCCAGCAAAAAAAAATATTCTATAACGTTTGTCGTTGTGGTTAATTTTTTGTATTCATCGTTAGCGATACTCTACTCCTCCTTCGGCGGACAGGCAACCGAGCTACGCCAGCGTTAAGACAATATAAAAAAAAAATGGAATTGTTGCAATGTGTGTGATGTAAAACGATGATTGCTTATGGATACTTATTTTTCCAATTATTTCATCGTTACCACTTCCTTTTCTTTTCCTTATCTTTATAGCATAACGCTCAACAGTTTTCAGTTTGTAGCGAAAAAAACTTTACTGAAAATCCGCATATAAAAAAAAATTCCTCATAATCTCCATGATTCTTGTTTCTCTTGATGTTCAATCGCAGGAAAAGATCAAAACCGGAGCTGAACTTTGCTCCGATGGAAAACAACATCGCGCAATAACATCACCATTTGCAAAACGTTCATCACCCAACGCGCCAAAACATTCCTTTGACGTGCTTCATTACTCTATCAATATTGATCTGTATAAAAATTATTCAATTCCATTTCCAAAATCATTCAACGGTTCAGTAATTGTAAAACTGAGAGCCGATAGTGCAATTTTATCTATAAAACTTGATACGGTCTACACTTCATTATCAATCGATTCAGTTACATTAGCCGGAACCTCTTTTACACATTCAGGAAATATTCTTACTATCCAATTGTATAGAACGTATCAACAGAATGAAACGTTGAATGTGGCTGTATATTATAAGCATAAGGATTTTAGAGATGCCCTTAAAAAAGAAATCCTACAAAAACTCCGTTGTATTGCCGCTGATAGTTGAGCGAAACATCATTCATATTCCATCGTTGAGATTCAAAACGGTATCCGACGATGATACCTTCGTAGATAAGTTCCGGAATAATACATTGAATCTCAGCGGCAACAGAATTCTGAGAGCCATATTCTGTGCTGAAACCCTTTGAAGCATAATACACCGTTCCAATAACAAATGCCTGCACTCCAAAACTTCGTTCAAAATGTTTAAATTTTAATCCTGTTCCTAATCCAAGACTTCCGATATCAAAATCTTTTGCTGCGCTATTGGGAGATTCTGCGCGAATATAGTTCGCCGCCACAATAATTGGGATGACAAACGCCTCCTTTTGTTCCTTACGATTACGTAATGCAATATCATTATGCGATTCAGCATAAACGGAAAATGATTCTTTCTTCTTACCGTTTATATCGGAATATGTTTGATATCCTATTCCTAATCGTCCGTTATTCTGGCGAAGTTCTATGAATGGAAGTGAAGTTAAAAAGCGGATTTTATTCGAATCTGAAAGAGTATTGGATGACCGAGGTGAGAATTTCTGTAGAGTATAACTAACGCCAATAGCTCTATATTCAGAAAGCATCAAATATTCGTAACCGAAGTCTTGAGCTGTCAACAAGAAGCTTACTGCCAAACTGAGATAAATTATTTTTTTCATACAAGATTATAATATATTTTCGGATAACATTCATTATATTTAATAGACCAATATAAGGAATAGTATGAAAAAAATTACCCTTCTCTTCTTGTTTGTTTCCGTGCTTTACGCACAGCAAACCCAAATAACCATTCTTCACTGGAATGATCTTCACGCACAAAATCTTCCGTTTCAGGTGAAAGCAAAAAGTAGACTGACGAATGCCGATACAACATTTTATGTCGGCGGCAGCGCAACGCTTTCATCGTACATAAAAAAATATAAATCCGAATCACCACATGTCCTCTTACTAAATGCCGGCGATGACTTTCAAGGAAGCCCGATCTCAACCATCACCAAAGGACGTTCGCAGATCGAATTGATGAATTTACTAATGCCCGATGCAATGGAGCTTGGAAATCATGAATTCGATTACGGCAGAGAAAATGTCAGCGAAAGCATGAAAGCAAGCAAGTTCATTGTGCTTGCCGCAAATCTTATAGATACGAAAACTAAAGAAAGTTTTGCCACTCCATATACGATCAAAACAATTAATAACGTAAAGATCGGTGTTATCGGTTTAATGACTGAAGAATTGCACACGCTCTCCCTTCCCGACAATGTGAAGAATTTGGATGTAAAGAAATTATCGGAAACCGTGAATGCAATCGTTCCGGAATTAAAAAAACAAAATGTCGATCTCATCATTGCCTTGACCCATGTTGGTGTGGAAGGGGACAGTTTGCTGGCATTGGAATCGCCGGATATCGACATCATTGTCGGCGGACATAGCCATACACCGCTGTTCAGACCAAAACGAGTGAATGGAATTCTGATCGCACAAGCGGGTTCACGCGGTCGCTGGCTCGGCAAGATTGAACTAACGGTTGATACACAAAAAGATACCGTTGTAAAATCATACTCCGAATTGATTGAATGCAGAAGTGCCGATGTTACACCCGATCCGATTGTTGCAGCAAAGGTTGATGAATTTGAACTTCTCGTAGCAAAGGAAATGAACGAACTGATTGGTGAATTAAAATCCGATTGGCTGCGAAATAGTAAAGGCGAAAGCAATCTTGGTAATTGGATCTGTGATGCGATGCGCGACTATGCAAAAACGGATATTGCCGTTCAGAACAGCGGCGGTATTCGCAAAGAACTGCTCGCAGGAGCGATTAAAGTCCGGGACTTATGGGAAATCAGTCCGTTCGGAAATATGCTTGTTACATTTTCTGTGGATGGCGCTACGCTCCGCTCAATGATGCAGCACCAGTTAACAATCAATGATGATTTCTGTCAAGTATCGGGATTGAAGATCGTCTATCGAAATAACAACGGCGAACGAATGTTGCATAATCTCAAAGTGAATAATAAGCTTGTCGTCGACACAAAAAAATATTCTATTGTTACAAACAATTATGTTGCCGCACAGTCAAAAAAATATTTTAATATTGTGCTGCCTTCTTCGGAGATCAAACCGTTGAATATTTCCGATCGGGATGTACTTATTGAAGCGGTGAAAAAACAGAAAGTGATCAACAGTGTTATTGAAGGCAGAATTAAGGAAACAGAAGAATGAAACGTTCCATTGTATTGATTGTTTTGATTCTTGGATTCATCGGTATTTTTATTTCCTGTGAAGATACAACGACAAACTCCATTTCTGATATTGATAAGATTATTTTCCCGGAATCAAATATCAATTATTTAGAGACAATTCAACCGTTGTTCAATATCGGCTGCGCAACGAGCGGCTGCCACGATGTAAAAACGAAAGCAAGTGAGTTAGATCTCTCGAGTTACGAGAGTTTAATGCAACGTTCTTACGATGTTGTTCTCGCCGGCGATACTGCAAGAAGCAGGCTTATTTGGAGAATTGAAGGACAATTGGGAGTCCTTCCAATGCCTCCGCAACGATCATTAACTAAAAATCAAATCCGTGGATTTAAAACATGGATTATGGAAGGTGCAAAAAGAAAAAATTTAAATAGGCATTTCTTAAAAAATAAATAACCACCAATGGTGTCGAGACTGTGTCAAAAGTCAAATTTTGTGAAACACATCCCCGAAATCTTTGAGATTTCGGGGATGTTTAACGCTGAAAAAATAGTTTTGACACAGTCTCGATCCCCTTGGGACTTG
>JANONI010000371.1:0-1744 GCA_031420755.1 Bacteroidota bacterium
GCTGGCAAGATTTTCACCGGAGAATTGATACGAATATGTTCCGGCGCCAAGCTCGCCTTCTACTACCGTTGCAATTTCTCTTCCTAAAAGATCATAAATTTTTAACGATGTGAAATTATTATGCCGCAGCGTAAATTGAATTGTTGTTACCGGATTAAATGGATTGGGGAAGTTTTGATCCAATACATAGGCAATCGGAGCAGAATACACATCGTCAACTCCCGTTGCGGTAAGATTGATTCTTGCCGTCGTTGCGCTTTCGTTGTTCAGTTTATCGAACGCCGTAACGAGATACGAATAGAGTGAACCATTCACAACGCTGTTGTCAACATATCTGGTAGAATCATTTGTTGTTATGGCAACAATTTGTTTTATATTTTCACCATTGATCGTGTCCGGCGACTGCGCGCGATAGATTGCATAATATCGTGCTGAATCATTATCCGAAGCCGTTCCTGGTTTTTGCCATTGCAGAGTAATACCTGTTCCATTGTACGAAGCAATTAAATTCGTTGGCGCAAGCGGAGCAACATTATCTAACCACGGCATTGTTGGATGCAATGCGGGAAATTTAAATTGATTTGCCCGCAATGAATCCTGAATCCCTTTTAAATTATTGGTAACTGATTTTGAACTGAAAGCAACAAAACCCAACGCTCGGCTTTGCACACGATTCAAAATTATCTGATTTTGAATTTCTGATGCGGGCCAGTTGCTTTCTGATACTGATAAACGATACACCGCGTTTCCTGAATACAAATGTCTTCCATTTAACTGCGTGTTCCACCACGGCATTAATTTTGAATAATCTTGTGCGCCGCCGATTATCCAGTACATTTGCGGTGTGATGTAATCTACTTTGAGATTTTGCAGCCAGTTCACAGCATCACAATAGATAGCAGAATATCCACTCAAGCCCGAAACCCCGACTGGTGTTCCGCTCTTCCAAATTCCAAACGGACTCACCCCAAACTTTACCCACGGTTTTACGGCTTTGATGCTATCATGCACCATTGCAATAAATTTGTTCACATTGTTCCTGCGCCAATCGCCAATGTTTGTGAATGCTCCCTTATAATTTGCAAATGTCGCGCTGTCTTGATTCGTCATTCCTCCGTAGGGATAGAAATAATCGTCAAAATGAACTCCGTCTATATTATATCGCCGCACAACATCCATAATGACACTAGTGGAATAATTTTGCACCGCAGGAATTCCCGGATCAAGAAATTTGTGTGGACTGGTGCCGTAATTAATATTCCATGTTGGCTGGGTTTTGGAAATATGAGTAGAATGAACACTGCTTGTAGAAGAAACCACAGAACGATATGGATTGAACCAACAATGTAACTCCATTCCCCGTTTATGTGCTTCATCAATCCAGAATTGCAGCGGATCATACGATGCTCCGCTAAAATTTCCTCCTTGAGAGCCAACAAGCCATTGAGAGAGTGGTTCCAAGCTATTTAGGTAGAATGCATCGCACGATGGACGAACCTGAAAAAGAATTGCGTTAATATTATTTGCTTTATGCTTATCAAGAATAGAAATTATTTCACTTTTTTGTACGGACGTGCTTAAACTGGATGGTGAAGGCCAATCAATATTTGAAACCGTTGCAACCCACGCTGCGCGAAATTCCCGCTTCGGCGGCTGAGTTTGAGCGTAGAATAATATGGTGAATGCAAAAGAGAGAAAAACAATTATATAAAATTTTTTCATCGGATTTTTAAAAAAGAAGTGA
>JANONI010000372.1:0-1863 GCA_031420755.1 Bacteroidota bacterium
CTCATCTACTCAAATACTCAACTACTTCTTCGGTTTCAACATCCCATCGTACGTCAGATAAGATTCTTCTTTCCGCAACTGCAGTTGTTCGAGAACTAAAAAAATATTTCCTGTTGAATATTTAAAATTAAAACGGACGACCTGCGTCGTCCGTTTTCTTCATCAACATGCCAAAGACCGAAGTCTGATCGCTACTCCATTTGGCACTATTTCAACAACATCATCTTCTTTGTTGATGAATAAACTCCTGCCTGAATCTTGTAGAGATAAACTCCAGATGCTACATATTCATTATAATCATTCTTGCCATTCCACGATACTTTAAATGTTCCTGCTGGCATTTCCTGATTGATCATTGTCTTTATTTGTTTACCGGTCATATCATACACCGTTAAACGAACCTGCGATTTCATCGGGATTTGGAAACTAATTTCCGTTGTAATATGTAGATATATTAGATTTTGTTAAATAATGTAATAGATTACAACAATGTTGTTGAATGTCATCATATTTTTTACGAGCTTTAATCACCGAATTATGTTACAGTAATTTGTTTTGGGCGCAGGGAGGGAGATATTATGATTTCATTCTTGTCAGTTATTCATAACAAATATAAATCTATGCAGTTTTCACTTCTTGACCAAGTTACTGCCTCAATAGTATTTCAGATGGAAAACGTTGGGGTTTATCACTATAATAAACTTACCTATCTTACCGAATACCTTTTTATTAGAAATTTTGGCAAACGTCTGACGAATGAAAAGTTTATCAAATTGCCGCATGGTCCGGTAATTTCGGATTACAGAAAACAAATTGCAGCATTATATTCGAAATCCATTATTAACGTCAATATTGAAGAGTTGAATAAAACTCGAAAACTTAATGACGATCTCATTCAATCAAAAATTCAAATTTCAAAAACTGAGAATACTTTCAAAGCTCTGCCCGATGAAGTATTGATAAATAATTTCATCCATGGTGTTGTTGAAAAGTACGGGAAATATTCGATTGCAGAGTTAGAACAGATTGTTTATTCAACTGAACCCGTTATTAGATACAAAGAATCAAGATTTAAAAAAATTACTGGAGGTTATATTTTGGACGGTGAGTGTATTCGGATAAAAGATCATAAAAATTCTATCGCAGATGGACGAAGAATTGCATTGGATCATTTAAAAAAATATCCAATTATTAATCGTGATCAACAAATAGAATTACAAAAAGAATTTTCACCGTTAAAAGAATTGCGACCAATGCATGAGTCTTAATCCTCGTTTCCCGCAACCACGTGAGGTCTGGTCAGTAATTGATGGTGATGTAAAGTTGCATGAAAATAAAAGAATGGATAAAGGTTCTCGCTTCGTTTTAGTTGTAATGGTAAAAGATTTAATTGTAGACCATACATCGATATTTAATATTATTCCACTCTCAGCTTCTGCAAAGCCAGATAAATTATCTTTCCCGATAACTCAGAGTTATGAAGACAAAGCACAAGGGTTTAACCCGAAAGATTCTTCCTGTGCGATTATAAATTTTTATCAGCCTTTTGAGTTTCCTTCGTTCAAAAATTATTGTGGGCGAATTGAAGAAAATGCTTATGAAGCGATAAAAACTATCCTGTCTAAAGAAGTAATTGGTTTTAATGATTTTGATTATACGGTCTAAGTTAAATCACTAATAACATTACTCTCGTTCCCAAATTACTTCTTCGGTTTCAACATCCCTTCGTACGCTTTTTTATTCAGCAGCAATGCGGCGGCGGTCTGCACTTGAACATCGTACGCCAATGAAGATCGTATGCGTCCTTTTTCGCCGTTGTAGCGCGAGTTCAATTCGTCGGTCAATTCGTTCTTCAATTCATCG
>JANONI010000373.1:0-4386 GCA_031420755.1 Bacteroidota bacterium
CTCATCTACTCAAATACTCAACTACTTCTTCGGTTTCAACATCCCATCGTACGTCAGATAAGATTCTTCTTTCCGCAACTGCAGTTGTTCGAGAACTAAAAAAATATTTCCTGTTGAATATTTAAAATTAAAACGGACGACGTGCGTCGTCCGTTTTCTTCATCAACATGCCAAAGACCGAAGTCTGATCGCTACTTCATTTGGCACTATTTGGTCAACAGCATCTTATTTGTTTTAATGAATTTGTCCGTTTCCATCCGTGCAAAATAAACTCCGGCAGAAACCGATTTTCCAGATTCATCAGTACCATTCCATGTAACAGTGTGTTTACCTGCGCCATACTCGCCATCGGCAATAATGCAGATGTGCTGTCCGATCTCATTATAAATTGCCAAACGTACGGTTGAGCGTTCGGGCAATCCGAATGCAATCATTGTAGAAGGATTGAATGGATTTGGATAGTTCTGATTTAAATAAAACGCGCTGGGAACAACGCTTTTTTCTTCCGCAACACCCACGATAATTGTTTTGGAATGAATTCCAACTGCATATCCTGAAGCCCAAGCAACATTGCGTGTTGTGTGGCAGCCAAGACATGCAAAATCGAGCGTATGGGCAACAACCGAATCGGTTGGTATTTTCACTATCATTGCTGCTGCAGAAGTATCAAACATACCAGTAAATTTTGTTTCTGCTTTTGTGTTGATCTTCCACATGTGGCTTGCCTGATCTCCCCGATTGTTGTTCTGCTTCAGCGCAGTATTTCCGATGTACGGCATGTGACATTCGTTGCATGTGTGCACAGCCTTTGTCTCAACTCCGCCGCGAATCATTGTAATTGTTATATCGCTCTTGTTGCTGTGGCACGGCTGGCATGTTTTTCCCGCTGTTTTCAAACCACCACGATCAAAAACTGTGCTCTTATGCGGATCGTGACACGTTGTGCATTTCATATTTGCAGTGCGGCGGTGTTTGCTAAACAACATCTGGTCATATTGTTCGCGATGATCCAAAAATTGTTTGTCGGATTTGAGCGGAATTTTAAGTCCGTTACCGCGCGCGTGGCACGCTTTGCAGCCGTCAAAACCATCTTTTGGAGGTTTTATCCCCGGATTATCAGCATGATTTTTTGATGGACCATGGCAACCTTCGCATTGTACGCCATACTCAAAGAATGTTCCTTCCATTCCCGGCAAATTATCTTTTCGCACCGGCTGAGTTGTTGCATTGTATGGAAGCCATCCGGTTGTGTGGCAGCCGCCGCAGGTGTACTTTGCCGGACTTGCAGCGAGTGCAATTGGCGCATTATTTACTTGAGTTGCGTCGTAAGAACTGTATCCTTTCAGCGTGGAATGAATTGTTCCAATATTATATTGTGCTTTTGTTCCTTTATAAATGTATCCATCTTTGCTCATCCATCGCGCTTTCCAGCCAAATCCGCCGATCATAAAAGCAACTGTTGTATCGGTGCCTAAGTAACTTAATCCGGCTGTTGCTGCTTCTGGCGGAAGGGCTATACCCGCTTCGTTCGTTCCTACCGGAAACGGTTTAAAGAATCCGCTGCCATCAACCTTTGAGCGATCGATGCGTTGAATCTTCCACGGATGTCCTGACTTCTCAAATTCTGCTTGATATGAACTATGACATGTGTAACACGATTGTTTTCCTGCATAGGTTGGCCACGATTGCGCATCCATCAATAGTGGCAAACATATCAGGAGCGAAAGTGTAAATATTCGTTTCATAAAATCTCCTTGGTAAGTTTTGTTGAGAAGGTGAACGTGGAATATTTCACCTCTTTTGTTGTTTACAAATTCAACAGAATTTGCTCTCTATTCAACTTAAGTTTTCCTGAATAATAATTAAGGAATGATGACAAAGGAATGAGACGAAGTTATCTGCTTTTGATGTGATGATTTGGAAGTTCAATGATAAAAACGCTCCCGTTTTCTTTGCTTTCCACTCGTACGCTGCCATTGTGTACAGACATAATCCATTGTACGATCGATAATCCCAAGCCGACGCCACCCGTTTCGCGCGAACGGTCTTTATCCAGCCGATAAAAACGATCGAATATTTTTTCGGCATGTTCTTCTGGAATACCAATTCCCGTATCGGCAACGGAAATGCGTATTGTTGAATTAGATATTAGTGACTTCTGAAAAATATTATTGTTCGGTGGAACAGACATTCCTGTCTGTCGTTTTTGGTTAAGGTCAATCTTCTTGACAGGCAAGAATGCCTGTCCTACCAATTTTTCAGATGTCTCTATTACTTTGCCCGTAACAATAATGTTTCCTGCTTCCGGAGTGTATTTGATTGCATTGTCAATTAAGTTAAGAACAGCACGGCGCAATAATATCTTATCTGCTGTAATCTGAATATGTTCAGAACATTCAACGTACATCTGTTGTCGCTTTTCTTCTGCCAAGATCAACAGAATATCTTTTGTCTCCTCGAGAAATTCAAACAGATCAAATTCTTCCAACGTCAAAGTGAGTTTTTCAGAATCCGCTTTCGATAAGAATAGCAGGCTGTCAATAAGATGAGTCAATCTGTTATTTTCTTCCAGCATACTTCCGATCACTTCGCGGTAATATTCCGGCGATTGACCCGATTGCAATCCTACTTCTCCAACACTTCGCATTGCTGTTAATGGTGTGCGCAGTTCGTGAGAGGCATCGGCGGTAAAATTCTTCAGTTGTTGGAATGATAACTGGATGCGATCGAGCAACTCGTTTGTTACCGTAGCAAGATTTCCCAATTCATCGTTCGGGTTGATCACGGTCAACCGTTCACGCAGATTTTCCGCTCCGATTTTTTTTGCTTGAACAACCATTGTATCGATCGGTTTCAACGCTTGACGTGCAAGAAAATATCCCGTGCTAACAGCAATCACCAAGAACAACGGTGTCAACAAACTCATAAAAATGAAAATCTCCAACAGTTGGTCGGATAAATGTTCTTCGCTCATTGAGATACGAACGATACGGCGATCCTTTGGAGTAACAACCATGGCGGCAATGGTTCTCCATTTTTTTCCTGATGGGAATTGTAATGAAAAGTACCGCGGTTCTTGTGAATATCTCTCCGGCTTTGGCGGATGCGGAAGCATCTCGAATTGAAACGCGCTGCTGTGGTATAATACCGTTCCGCTGTCCGACCATATTTCCACAAATCGTTCATACGGTTTTGGATGATGGTCGGGTAACCGATGTAAGGGATTGATGATCAATTCGTTCGTAAGCAATATCTCTTGAATGATCTCCAAGTCTTCCTTCAAATTAAGATCGACCTGATTTTTTAAATAATTATATTGATAGACGAGATTCACCGCAGAGTACATCAGCATTAATAATGCAACCACAAGTGTGTATTTAACGGTGAGCAGCGTGCGAATATTTTTTGAAAGGAATAACACTACGGCTGTTCTTCGCTTAACATAAATCCGACACCGCGTAACGTATGAAGGAGTTTTACGGGAAATGGATCGTCGAGTTTTTTTCGTAAATGGGCAATGTGAACATCAATAACATTGTCCAAAGGTGTTGCTCTGCCTATATGCTGCCAAACATCTTTTCCGAGCATCTCTCGAGAGACAATCTTGTTCTTGTTCCGTAAAAAATAATCAAGCAGATCGAATTCTTTTGCGGTCAATTGAATGAAGCGTTTGTTGCGGACAACTTTCCGTGTGAGCAGGTCCATTTCAAGGTCGCTAATCGCCAGATGTATTTCCGGTTCTAATTTTCCTCTCCGCATCAATGCTCGAATTCGAGCAACAAGTTCCGGAAATGCAAACGGTTTAACAAGATAGTCATCGGCTCCCGATTCAAATCCTGTTATTTTGCTGTCAACCGCATCGCGCGCCGTTAAAATAAGAACGGGAGTTTTAATTCCCTTTTGCCTCATTGTCTGTAATACTTCTATTCCATCTCTTCCCGGCAAATTCAGGTCAAGAAGAATGAGATCGAAACTTTCTGAGTTAATGAGAAAAAAACCGTCCTCACCGTTGAACGCGGTTTTTGTCTCAAAATTTTCCCGTTCAAGACCTTCTTTAAGTGCCTTGGCAACTTTTTTTTCATCTTCAATAATCAGTATTCGCATAACATCCTCTCTCTGTAGTAAAAATAGCCAAGAGTGGTATCATAATTCAACTTAAAATTTATTAAGGGAAATAAAAAGGACGGAAAAATCCGTCCCTAAATTTTAGATTATCAATTCATCTACTTTTTCGGTTTCAACATTCCTTCGTACACTTTTTTATTCAGCAGCAATGCGGCAGCGGTTTGCACTTGAACATCGTACGCCAATGAAGATCGTATGCGTCCTTTTTCGCCGTTGTAGCGCGAGTTCAATTCGTCGGTCAATTCGTTCTTCAATTCATCG
>JANONI010000374.1:0-8274 GCA_031420755.1 Bacteroidota bacterium
TTTGAAAATTTCAACCATTTCTAATTAGTCGCCCCTTAAAAGTAAGAAACCTTGTCAAGGTTAGATAAAATTTGTTTCAGAACCTTGACAAGGTTGTGTAATAAAGACTTTTTAAGGTTTAACTAATTGCGATCAGTTAAACAAATACCTTACACCGATCTGCATTTGCCAACGAGAAGATAATCCAAGATCATCAACAAACGTTGATTTTAATGCGCTGTTAAACTTGAAAATAGGTGCTCCACTAGAAGTAAAAGCATTTGTAAATTGTAACGGCGATGTTGCAGAAGAACTTGCAACTTTGCGTACACCCCAATCCGAATTAATAAGATTCCCAAAATTTAAAATATCTGCACTTATTTGGAACGCATGTTTTTGTGCACCTACCATAAATGATAATTCATGCAGAATTTTAAGATCAATATTGCTGAACCAAGGATTAAGTGCTCCGAACCGTTCCGCAATTTTTCCACGATTCGCTTTTAAATAATCATCCTGTTCAATGAACGCATTCAATGCTGCCCATTGAGCTGCAGCAGTACCGCCTGATGGATCAAAATTGATCTCACTTTGATTTTTTGGAATGTAGATCAGGTCGTTGCTATAACCATCGCCGTTCAAGTCACCAGCATAGGTATAAGAATATCTATTTCCACCTGCTCCAGTAAAGCGATTGCCTTCAGCAATTTCGAAGAACATGCCAAACGTTGTTTTATTATTTTCCGTCCAATCATATCCGTACGAAGCAACACCCGAAATTCTGTTCCGTACTCCAAACTCAGAGTAGCTTAATTCCGGTTTGTTCGGATTTCCCTGTACGGGATTTCCCTGCCACAACACGCTGGCAATTTCCGTTGACTTCATATTGCTTTTCGCTTCCAAATAGGTGTACGAAACAGATGTGAATAAACCGTTCTCAAATGCCTTGCGAAGTTGTGCTGTTATACTATAGTTATATCCTTCGCTCGTATTATCAATAGTATACACACCAGCACCACCGTCAGGGTTCAATTCATTTGTACCCCCTGTAGAATCTTTGTAATAGGGTCTGCCGTCTGGTAAGTAGCGGGTTGGCTTTTTAAGATCAGCATTGCGGATATATACTGCATTGAGATCTTTTCCATACAACACTTCCAATGTTCCAAAAATATCGTATAGTAATTTTTTGTCGATAGCGATATTTGTTGTCCAAACTTGAGGCCATTTGAAATTAGGATCTGCAGCATTCAGATCGAACGACCGCAAATGAGCAGGGAGATTTGGGTTTTGGCCTGGGTTTGAAACTACGTTCCCAAGCCATACAAACGGAACTCTTCCCGTAAAAATTCCTGTCCCACCTCTCAATTGTGTTTCCTTTTCACCGGTAACATCCCAATTAAATCCGATGCGCGGACTGAACAAAGGTCCCGAATCCGGAAATTTGCTTTGATCAAGTTTTTCTGGATTTCCATTTTCATCAAGCAAATTTTTTAATGTATCAGTTGAGAACGGGTTTGCTACCAGTTTTGTGAAATATATTGGAAAATCAACGCGGATGCCGTACGTCAAATTAAAGTCCGATGATACCAGATATTCATCCTGTGCGTACAACGAAAACTGACCAACATCAGTATTCTCTCCCTTGAATGGTCCTGTCCCAATAAAGGAATTGAATTTCGCCTTATTAACGCTGTCCGGATGTGTTGCATCGAAGAATTGTTGAAGAGACGAAAATGTAGCGGTACCTGGGAACCATCCATAGGGAAGAAAAAAGAGACCATGTCGAAAAATATTGAACGAGTTGTAAAATGAGAACGATTCGTAGTTCACACCGACAGTAAATACATGATCATCTAAATAATAACTCAAGTTATTGGTAATTTGGACCACATCCTGATCAAGAATATTGTTAATCGAGAATGGTTCGTGTCCAGCTGTAGTATAGGTTATTCCATCTACACCCTCGGCAATCTGAATTGTTGGGAACGGTGCACTGAACGGATCTCGTGAGTCTCTGAATCGATTGTAACTTGCAAAGAATCTATTCGAGATATTATCAAAACGGCTGTTCACTTCTAAAGCGTACGAATTTAATTTATTGTTGATTTTATATCCGGAATTTCTAAAGGGAAGTGTATTTTCGTTTGGTCCACGTCCGGTGTTATTTGGACTTAAAACAAATGGGTGGGGACCAAGATCGCGTCGTGCATCCAATCGATTATATCGGAACATCACTTTATGATCATCGTTTATAAGCCAATCAAGTTTTAATAACAGCTTTTCACTCTGTGTTTCGTGAGTATAATTTTCATATGGACCTGTCTCATAACCATATACATTTTTAAGTCGATTACGAATAGAATCCAATGCCGATGCTCTGACACGAGAGATACCAAACCCATCTTTTCCGCGGTTCGCAACAAAGTTCGATCCCGGATCTTCCCGACGATCAATCTCGGCATTCAAGAAGAAAAATAATTCATTCGGAATAATCGGTCCACTAACTGAAATACCCGATTGATTATACGACAGACTCGGATCGGCAACAACTTTTTGTCCGCGAACATTGTTACCAAGCAAACTTTCATTGCGGAGATAACTATAGATAGAACCTTTTACTTCGTTTGTACCGCTTTTCGTAACAGTGTTAATTCCTGCACCTGTAAATCCTCCTTCACGCACATCAAACGGTGCAATCGAAATTTGTACCTGATCAACCGCATCATACGAGAATGGTTCTGCATTTGCCTGTCCTCCGGGTGACGGATCATCCAACCCGTAGGGATTGTTAAAATACGATCCGTCTAATGAAATATTGTTGTACAACCAATTTTTTCCACCAAAGCTATAGTTGCCATCGCTACGCGGATCTAAACGAGTCAAGTCACGGACACTGCGTTTAAGAGTTGGAAGGTCTTGCACCATTTGAGGATTGACATTGGTTGTCGCTCCTTCGCGATTACTGTTAATAATATCATTTCCGTCAGCTGTAACAAGAACTTCAGCTCCCGAAATTGCTTCCTCTATTAAAACAAAGTCCTGTCTGAATTCCTGACCAAGATTCAAATACACATTCTGTTTCTGTTGAGTCTTAAAACCAACAAATGAAACCTTAATGGTAAATGGACCACCTATACGCATATTGGAAATATTGTATTGTCCATTGCTTCGTGAATTGGCTCCATATTTTGCGCCTGTTGGTTCAAATACAACTACGACATTGGCACCGGGAAGCACTTCTCCTTTATCACTTTTTACAATTCCGGTCATTGATGAGGTGGTTACACCTTGTGCCAGAATTAAAACGGAGTTAAGAATAAGAAAACAAAAAACTAAAATTGTTTTTAGAGCAAAACGAAACATCTTATACATTGTTATCCTCCTTGTAGAAATATGTTATAAGGTATTGATTTCGCATAAATTTTGAGAAAATTAGTGTGGAAGTCAAGATATATTTTTCTTTTTCAATAAATAACTCACGTTACGCAGTTGTAAAATTCACCTAATAAAGTAAGTTCGTCATGCCCTCTACGAGTCGTAGACCGTAGGGTAGGGAATGACGGTGGATTTTTGATTCTTTGCGTAACTTGAGTGAGTAAATAAAAATGGTGAATATAAATATACCACATGCCATGTATGGATATGCTATTTTACTATGATTATATTGGTGTACCAAAAAAAAATTCGCATGCTATACTATAAATTATGATGAATCAAAAAATCTATTCATTTGCTCTTATTCTCTTTTCTTTTACTTCCAGCTTGTCTTCACAGGTTACTGTTGTGGAAGATAGTTTATTCTCACAATCGCTGAATGGAACAACAAAGTTCTATGCTATACTTCCGGATGGATATTCAAAAACTCAGGAACGATATACGACAGTTTATTTGCTGCACGGATTCAGTGGAGATTATACCAACTGGGTAAAACAAACCGATCTGCTAAAATATTTAAGAGAGTATGACTATATCGTCATTTGTCCTGATGGAAAAAATAGTTGGTATGCTAATTCTGTTGTACTTCAAAATGCAAATTATGAAGATTTGGTCACCAAAGAAATTATCCCTTTTGTCGATAAAAAATATAGAACAAAACAATCAAAATTCAGCAGAGCAATCGCAGGGCTTTCAATGGGAGGATATGGGGCGGCAAAATTTGGATTGAAATATTCTGGGATGTTTTTCTTTGCAGGATGTATTAGTCCGTCTATTTCATTTCCGACAGGACTTGAAGATTCAACGATTGTCGCCAGACGTTCCAAAGAACTCATCCAAAGTGTTCGCGATGCATTTGGTTCGACACGAAGTGAGAAGTGGAATGACAATGATATTTTTATTCAAACGGAAAAAGTGAACGCAAAATCGCTTCCGTATTTTTATCTTTCGGTCGGATCGCAGGATGTAATGCCGGACATCATCGATCTCACGCATACGTTCGCCACGGCACTGCGAAAAAAAGGTGTGTCGTTTGAAATGCATGAAACCGCCGGCGGTCATGATTGGAAATTCTGGGATAAAGAAATAGAAATTGTGCTGCGGAAAATATCTGATGTCAGCGGAAAGAAACGAAAATAATCATGAAAGTTGCTTCCCACACACGATCAACCGATGCACTGCTTCGTTCCAATATTCATTTGCTCGGAACAATTCTTGGCGATGTTATTCGCGAACAGGAAGGAACAAAATTATTTGATCTTGTCGAACAGATTCGTCGTTCAACAAAAGAATTTCGCACAATACACAACAAGAATGTTGAACAAGAGTTAAAAAATATTTTTACGTCATTGGATGTAGATACCATACGGAAATTGATTCGCGCTTTTTCAACGTACTTTCAAATAGTCAATATCGCGGAACAACATCATCGCATTCAACGAATACGGGAACAAAAAAAACTCGGAACATCGCACTACCCTACAGGATCCCTGCGTTACACGCTCCAGTTTGCAAAGAGAAAAAAAGTCTCTGCAAACGAAATGCGTAAATTTTTGTCAACGCTATACATTTCTCCGGTGTTCACGGCGCATCCCACAGAAGCATTGCGGAGAACGGTAATGGAAAAACATTCCAGAATTTGGAATGTGCTTGAAGAATTTGATCGGAAAGATATTCTACCCGACGAGCGGCTGGATCTTTTGCAATCGATCAAACGCAATATCACCAGTTTATGGCAAACGGAAGAAACACGATCGTATGATGTTACCCCGCTTGACGAGGTAACGAACGGTTTGTTCTATTTCACTCAGGTGCTGCAATATTCCATACCATCATTTTATCAAGAATTTGAACGAGCACTTGAAGAAACATATCCAACATTGGTGAACGAAATTCCCTCTTTCATTCATTTCGGTTCGTGGATCGGCGGAGACCGAGATGGGAATCCATTTGTCACTTCGGAAACAACGTGGACGGCGTTAAAACGACAAGCCAATACTGTTATCGATATTTATCTAAAACTGATGGACGATCTGTATATTGTTCGAAGTGAATCGTCGAAAGTAGTTTCTGTAAGTGAAGAGTTGATAAATTCTATCGAGAAAGAAATTCATGAAAACAACGAACTGTTCCCGCCAGCTATTCGAAATAGAAATGAAGTGTATCGGGCAAAAATTGCACTTGCCTACCGCAAGTTGTTACGATACAAAAAAAAATTGGATGGCACGCTTCCTGCAAACGAAACAACCTATACTTCTTCGCGGGAATTTTTGTATGATCTTGAATTGATTAAAAAAAGTCTGGTCGCCAATAACGGTGAGGTTCTTGCAACAGGAACATTACAGCAATTGATCCGAAATGTTGAATCATTCGGCTTTCATTTGGCAACATTGGATATTCGTCAACATAAAAAAGTTCATACATCATCAATCCATGAAATTGGCTTGCAGCATACCATTAACTATTCAGGAATGTCTGATGATGATCGTGCCGACTGGCTGACAAAAATATTACTGCATCAATCGTTACCCTTCCTGGACGAAAGCGGACTGTCTGAGCAGACGAAGGAATTACTCTCAACATTCAGAACAATCAATCGTGCATTACATGAAATTGATGACCGCGCAATCCGTTCTTACATCATCAGTATGACTGAATCTGCGGCTGATGTGCTTGAAGTTTTATTCCTGATGAAATTGACTGGACTAACATCATTGGAAAAAGGTTACAGTAAACTGAACATTGTTCCATTGTTTGAAACGATCGGCGATCTTCGCTCATCCACTTCAATCATGGAAAAATTGTATACAAATCCTGCATATAAAAAACATCTTGCGCTGCGCAACAATCATCAAGAGATCATGCTCGGCTATTCGGACAGCAGCAAAGACGGCGGGATCATAACATCAAACTGGGAATTATATAAAGCGCAGCGTGCGCTTGCTAAATGCTCCGCAGATCATACTATCGATTGGATGTTCTTTCACGGTCGCGGAGGAACTGTCGGTCGCGGCGGCGGTCCGGAATTTCAGGCGATTATGGCATTGAATGGACACTCCATCAACAGAAAAATAAAGATCACCGAACAAGGTGAAGTGATATCGTTGAAATATTCCCATAAAGAGATTGCGCAGCGAACACTTGAACTGACCACTTCCGCAATGCTTCTGAAATATTTTGATAAAACAAATCAATCGAAGATCAAATTGGCAAAACATCCGCAGTGGATTACGATGATGGAAACGATCTCACAGGAAAGTTTTGAATCATATCGTCGAGTCGTTTATGAAGACCAGAATCTTGTTCGCTATTATTTTCAGGCAACTCCGCTCAAAGAAATTACCCGCATGAAGATCGGTTCGCGGCCTGCCCGCCGTGTTAATACCGAAAAGATCGAAGACCTTAGAGCGATTCCGTGGGTATTTGCATGGATGCAAAGCAGGCATAATCTTCCCGGCTGGCTTGGCGTGAATGTTGGTTTTCAGAAAAAATCTGGAATCCCTTTATCTGCAATCCAAACAATGTATCAACATTGGGGATTCTTCAAAGCGCTGGTTGATAACATTCAGATGATTATCGCAAAAGCGGATTTTGATATTGCAAAAAATTATGCCGGTCTTGTTCAGCCAACATCATTGGGTCACGAGACATATTCAACATTGCACGATCTTTTTGAACAAACAAAAGAAGCGATCATTTCCGTCTCGAAACAACATTCCCTTTTAGAGAACAATCAAATGCTGCAGCGATCAATTACTCTGCGCAACCCGTATATCGATCCGATGAGTTATATGCAGGTGGAATTGTTAAAACGCTTGCGTGAAGAAAAGTTGACGGAAGAAACCCGAAAAGAATTAGAGGAAGTGATGTTCTTGTGCATTAATGGCATTGCCGCAGGATTGAGAAATACGGGATAGTGTCCAATTCTTATTACAAAGGGTGCGACTCACTTTGATGAGTGAGTCGCACCTACAATATATCTTAAAAAGACAACGATATGGCTCGAAGGAAAACTAATTTTATAGAGGGAAACTATTATCACATCTATAATCGAGGATGCAATCGGGAGAATATTTTCCGGTCAGAAGACAACTATCTATTTCTAATCGAAAAACTAAAAAAATATTCCATTGAACTTCATGTTTCAGTGATAGCATATTGTTTAATGCCAAATCATTATCATTTTTTAGTTAAGCAAAATGGAAATATTGAGGCAGGTTTACTTCCACAGAATATCTTTAATGGTTACACAAAAGCATTCAACAATTCATTTGAAAGAAGCGGAACATTATTTGAAGGTCCATATAAATCAATTCATGTAGATAAAACTGAGTATGTTGTTCATTTATGCAGATATATCCATCGTAATCCGTTTGATGCAAAAATTGTGAAGGATATTGAAGATTGGAAGTTCTCAAATTATCTGGAGTGTGTCGGGAAAAGGAAAGGCGTAATCTTCGAAAAGGAATTTATTATAGATCATTTTGGATCTTTTGAAGGATATGAAAAATTTGTTTTAGAGTATCATATCGAATCTGAAATTCAAAAAGGAATCGAACATTATTTATTGTAGTGTATATTGGGGTTTAAAGTGCGACTCACTTCTTAAAGTGAGTCGCACTTTAAGTCTTACAATAATTTCCCAACTAGCTTCGGTAATTCTTCACTCGCACTTCCTTTCAACACAGTATATCCATCAAGAAGATCATAATTAGGATTGGGATCGATAAAATATTTTTCTTTCGTCCGCCGAAACATCGGCAGTAATCCTGCCGCAGGATAGACTTGTGCTGAAGTGCCGACACCAATAAAAATATCCGCTGATTGTATTTGTTTCATCAAAAATTCCTCACGCATATC
>JANONI010000375.1:0-1542 GCA_031420755.1 Bacteroidota bacterium
AGATTGGATTGGAAATAATTATTATGGCTATCATAATAGAGGGAGCCGCATTCATTTTCACATGGATTACTTGTGGCATTCGTACGACGCTATCCGTTCGTCCGAACGATTTCCATTGTACTATGGCATAGGCGGACGTATGAACAGTGGTGCTGATTATAATTCCTCTCTGGCAGTTCGAGGTGTCTTCGGTATTGCATGGCTGCCACATAATATACCACTTGATATATTTCTTGAGATTGTTCCTTCACTCCAGCTTACATCAACAACAGGCTTTGGCATTGATGCGGGTTTCGGAGCGAGATATTTCTTTTAATAAATTTCATTTCAAGTAGAAAAAATAATTTCAATGGCATCTCTAAAAACTTAATTTTGGGACTAAGCACTGAACCGCTCGCTTTAAGCGAACGGTTCAGTGTCGTGAGAGAGAATTCATCAATAATAGGTTTTTAGAGATGCCCTCAATTTACTATCTCGATTACTTCTAACGATTTTGTCATCCTAAAGGATTAGTTCCTTTATCATCCCTTTGGATTATATGTTTTACAGTTTTTTATCATTTATTGAAACATTGAGCAGTATCCCTCAATTTAGTAATTGAATGAAAAAACAAAAACATATCCGGAGATAAAACAGTATGAAGAAAAAAGAATTACAATCTCAACGTAAAGTCCTTCCAAAATCCCCCACAAGTATTCAAGGATTGGACGAAATTACCGGCGGAGGATTACCGAAAGGAAGACCAACGCTTATTTGCGGCGGTGCGGGTTGTGGAAAAACTCTCTTTGCCATGGAGTTTCTTGTGCGCGGAGCAACGCTATATAATGAGCCAGGCGTCTTTATTTCGTTCGAGGAAACAGAGAAAGAACTTACAGCAAATGTTGCTTCGTTAGGGTTCGATTTAGACAACCTTGTAAAGCACAAAAAGATTTGGCTTGAACACATTCATGTTAAACGGGGTGAAATCGAACAAAGCGGTGAATACGATTTGGAAGGTTTGTTTATCAGGATCCATCTCGCAATTGAGAGTATCGGTGCTAAACGTGTTGTGCTGGATACCATAGAATCTCTTTTTACAGTGTTGCCAAATCCCCTTATACTCCGTACTGAATTGCGCCGGTTATTCCAGTGGCTGAAAAGGAAAGGCGTAACAACAATTGTTACCGCAGAACGGGGAGATGGTGCTTTTACCCGTCAAGGATTGGAAGAGTATGTGTCTGATTGCGTTATTCTCCTTGATCATCGTGTGAACGATCAATCCTCCATCCGGCGTTTGCGAATTGTAAAATATCGCGGATCAACACATGGAACGAATGAGTATCCCTTTCTTATTGATGAAGATGGATTTTCTGTTCTCCCTGTTACTTCGTTGGGGTTGAATTATTTTTCATCCCGAGAAAGAATTTCGACCGGAATTCCCCGACTTGACACAATGCTCTCCGGCAAAGGATATTTCCGCAGCAGTACAATGCTTGTTTCCGGTACTGCCGGAACGGGCAAAACGAGCATTGCATCACAATTTGCTGAAGCAGCATGTGCGAG
>JANONI010000376.1:0-12010 GCA_031420755.1 Bacteroidota bacterium
AGCAGAACGTGGATTCAAGGTCCTTGGGCGAATGTAAGTAATAAGAATTTTTTGCGAATCCATGTTCGTTCGGATATTACTACAACTTCCGGTGCTGTTCCTTCAATTCAACCGGATTATACCATTCCCAACGGCAAGCTGATGGCAACGCCAACCATTGATGGACAATTGAATGAAGCAGTGTGGTCTAAAATTCCTGGATTTGTTCTTCGTTTTGGTGATGCAAAAATTCGAGATGCATATTCATTTGTAGGTCCATTTGCAAGCGGTCAGTTTCAACCTCCGGTAAACGGCGGAACAGCAGCTGTTTACGATTCTTCTAAAGCAACAATTAAAATGTTTTTTAAGGGAAACACGCTGTATGTTGGCGTTGATGTTCAGGATCAGGCAGTTCAATTTACCGATATCTATGATCGGTGGGATGGATTCATGCTCACGATGAATGGTCTTGGTAAAGATTATATGAATCAAACCGACCATGACCAAATTCCAATAAAGCTAACAGTTACAGTTGGAAAAAATGGAACAGACAGTTTAAGAGATTATTTTCCGAAATTGCGTGATTCATTAAGAGGCGCACTTGTCTCATTAAAATTAAAACCAAATACCACTATTGATACCACTGGACTTGATGAAGATGCAGGTTATCAAATTGAAGAAGCAATTGATTTGACCAAAATGGGTTATCCCGCAGGGCTTGGCGATGGTGTGTTGTATCTTGGTGCAACGCTGTTTGATGGTGATTCTTATCTTCCAACATCATTAAGTTATGGAACACGAACATGGTGGTTTAGAGAACATGATGGCTTTGCTGCCGCTGCGTTTGTTTATATGGATTCTACTCTTATACTGACAGGTGTTAGCAATAAAAATTCAAAAGAACTTCCAACAGAATTTGAATTGTTAGGAAATTATCCAAATCCATTCAATCCATCAACGACAATAAAATTTAATTTACCATTTGAAGGTACTATTACATTGTCCGTCTATGATATGCTCGGACGCAGTGTTTCATCTAAAGAAATTGGTGAATTGAAAGCCGGATTTAATTCTTTCATTTATGATGCATCCGGTTTAAGCACGGGAGTTTATTTCTATCAACTCCGGGCGTACAATGCAACGCTGAAAAGAGAATCAGCCACACCATTTTCGAAGATGTTGTTGATAAAATAAATTGTAACGAGCAATGAGGAAGGGATGATGAATCTCTTTCTCATTCTTCTAAATTACTTGCGGTTGATCGATGTTTTTAAGGAAACCGTTAAAACGGTTTATTTTTTTACTTTTTTTGGTTTTTCAGCCCACGATTTAAATCGTGGGCTAACGGTAAAATCCTTAATAATTACAGGGCATCTCTAAAAACATCCCTAAGGGTCGTAGACAAAATGTAATCTGTGCAAGCAACCTTGCGAAGGTTATGAAAGAATTTTGCTGAACCTTCGCAAGGTTTTATATTTTTTAAGAAACGATCAAATAGATTTTAGAGATGCCCTACAGTCGTTTTAACGACTTTTTAAAAAACGGTCAACTTGAGCAAATTACTTGCAGTTGTTTTCTTCCTGATGTTTGAACGCATCGATCTATTCTTTTCAACAAAATATTAAAGCATGAAAACGTTATTTGTTTCACGGTGGGGTACTTGTCTGGGAATATATTTTTTGATATTTCTGTCTTTGATTCCTTTAATTTCCTTAGCAAATACCAGTGGAAAACTTACCGGCAGAATAACAGATAAAAAAACCGGCGAGCCGCTAATCGGGGTAAATATTGTTGTTCACGGAACATCGATTGGAACAGCGACAGATGTTGACGGTTATTTTGTCATCATCAATATTTCTCCCAGTGTGTATAATGTCCGAATCAGCAGTATTGGCTATGAATCAAAAATTGTGCAGGGAGTTACGATCAATTCAGGTCAAACAACAACTCTCAATGAAAAACTTTTAGAACAAGTTATAGAGGGAAATGAGGTTGTTGTAATTGCAGAAAAACCAATTGTGGATACCCGCCAAACCAGTGCTGTTGCTATAATGAATAAAGAACAGATTGCAGTCCTTCCGGTTCAGAATCTTCAAGATATTGTAAACTTACAAGCCGGTGTTGTTGATGGACATTTCCGCGGTGGAAGAAAAGGGGAAGTGCAGTATCAGGTGGATGGTGTTACGGTAAATAATCCTCTTACCAATGAATCTGTGGTATCGCTTGATCGATCGGTCTTGCAAGAAGTCCAAATTATTAGCGGTACATTTGATGCTGAATATGGTCAGGCAATGAGCGGTGTTGTTAATGCAGTATTGCGAAGCGGAAAGAGCGATGCATTGGATTGGTCTGCAGAAATGTACCTTGGCGATTATGTTGGTTTTGGAAAGAATACAAAATATCCATATTTGGATCACATAGATCCCATGGCTATTCAAAGTTATCAACTTTCCCTTAGCGGACCAACTGGTTTACCAAAAACAACATTCCTGTTAAGCGGAAGAAGATTTGTTTCTGAAGGATATTATTTTGGGAAAAGAATTTTTAATCCTACCGATCATTCAGATTTTAATTCGAAGATTATTAACCCTACTGGCGATAAGAAATTGATTCCTCTTTCTACCAATGATGAATGGTCTGGTCAAATGAAATTGTCCAATTCAACATTTGAAGGAATACAATTAAGTTATCAGGCACTATTGAGTTTGGCGAACAATAAACCGTACCGATTCGATTTTCGATATAATCCGGACGGAGTAAAAATACCCCGTTCATTTTCTCTTGTTCATGGAATTGATTTTACACAAATGTTAACGCCGAAAATTTTTTACACGATCAATCTTCGACAGAATAAAGTAGATTATAGCGACAATAAATATGAGGACATTTACGACGCGCGTTATTATCAGGCAAAACAACCAAGAAGCGGTGGCGAAGATATTTATGATGGTGCAATAATTCAGGGCGTTGATATCGGGCGCTATATGGAAAAGACAACCGTAAATATTCTCAAAGTTTCCTTAACTGCACAAGTTACAAATATACATTTGGTTAAGATTGGTGCAGAACTCCAGCTTTCCGATATTACGTATGGAAGTCCCGGCGTAATATATCTTGATACGAATGGCTTGGTTCCATATGTTAATAGTCCTCTCTTTCCTGCACCGAAAAATTATAAACCAGTTTCATTTTCTGCGTATGCGCAAGACAGAATTGAATGGAAAGATGTGTCTGTTCGAGGTGGTGTGCGGTTAGAATATTTTGATGCCAAAGCAACTGTGCCGAGCGATTTGCAGAATCCTGCCAATACGATCACCGGTGCTCCGACATCAAAAACAAAAAATACAACATCGAAAATTGTTGTTGCCCCGCGGCTCGGAGTTTCCTATCCAATTATGGTGAATGGATCAATCTATTTTTCGTACGGGCATTTTTATCAGCTTCCGGCTATCAATAAGTTTTTCTCAAATTCAGATTATTCCAAACTGAAAGATTTGGCGGGTGGTTCTACAAGTTATGGCGTGATTGGAAATCCGGATTTAAAACCGGAATTTACTACGCAATATGAATTTGGAATGAAAGCACAGCTTAGTGACTTTTTTGGAATTGACGGAAGTTTGTTCTATAAGGATATTCGTAATTTACTTGGCGTAGAAATTATTGAAACATATAATTCATCGCGATATACACGATTAACAAATGTGGATTTTGGCAGTGTAAGCGGATTTACACTGGCTCTCGATTATCGCGTCAGTAGTTCATTCAACGCATCGTTAGACTATTCAAATCAATTTGCACTCGGAAACTCAAGCGATCCTTCAGAAACTGCAACGCGAGCAGCAGCAGGCAAAGATGCAAATCCCCGCGAAATACCTTTTACGTGGGATCAACGACATACAGTGAACGGTCAGGTGGTTTTCCAAGATCAGAATAATTATTCATTTACTGCAATTGCTAAGTTTGCTTCAGGGCAACCGTACACTCCAACGATCGGAACAGGATTTGGAGCTGACCTAGAGGATAATTCCGGTAGAAAATCGAGCGGAGTAACGGTTGATGTTCGCGGTGAAAAACAATTAAGCATCTACGGTATAGCAATGTCCGCATTTATTCGTGTCTTCAATGTTTTTAACGCTTCATCGTTTAATGGATTTGTTTTTTCAACAACCGGCAGCCCTGATTATGCGATTTCTCCAAGTTTTGGCGATAGAGTTCAGTTGATGGATCCTAACAGATACTATGCGCCGCGGAGAATCGAAATAGGAATCTCGATTCGTGGATCTTCGGTAATCGAATAACATTCAATAATCATTTCTTCTGACTTATGATTAAAAAGAATTTTTTAATTTTCTTAAATATAGCACTGATATTTTTTATGGTGCAAGAAAACTATTCTCAAACAACATTATTTCCGGTGGTGAAAAAAGAGAATCGCGGGAATTTCAATTTTGAAAGAACCGGAACACACGATGCAAATAACATTCGCACACTCTTTAAAAATTATGGAATGGTCGGCTCTTTTCCTGATGAAGAAGGCTATGCTGATGTAACCAAAGTGGATCTGAGTGTCTTTCATTCCGTTGAAGTTCCGAAAGGAACAGGAATGAACTATACCGATGGTGTAACGCCGTTTGTCTTAACCAAAATAAAAAAGACCAACGACGAGGTTGCGTGGATCATGGAAACCGGTTTCAGGGAACGACAACAAAAAATTATTGGTACTGAACGGTATATGAGATTTGAACCACGCCCTGGTTATTTTCAAACCGACGTATCGATCAACAGAGATCGTTCTCCTGCAACAAGTCATCTTCCAAGAACTTGGCCTACCGAATGGATAGATAAATTAGACGATCCCACTGACCCTGGATGGAAAGGTTCTTGGAACGGCTATTTTGGAAAACGTGCGGCTGCCGATCAGGAAAGTTTTTTTGTACTTGATGATGATGCATACAAAATTTCTTCATTCAATGCGGACTCAAGAGATTTAACTCGGGGCGGATTAGGACTTCGAATTGAAGTTCGTGGCTTTCAATGGTCTAATCCTCAATCCGGTAATGTAATATTTTGGCATTATGATATTGCCAATGAAGGAACAACAGATTATCTCGACAATATTATTTTTGGTTTATATATGGATTCGGGTGTTGGTGGTTCTTCAATCGGTTGTGATCGCGTTGCAGAGTCTGATGATGATGCTGCTAAATTTGATACGACCAATGGATTGAATTTAGTATACACGTGGGACGTTAATGGTCACGGAGTAAGTAAATCTGGTAATTGCGGCAAAACCGGTTTTCTTGGTTATGCATACTTAGAAACTCCCGGCAAACCCGCTGATGCAGTTGATAATGATAAAGATGGAATTACAGACGAAAAACGAGATGGAAATATTGGACAAAAGATTGTCGGACAGCAAAATATTTTGAACTATGTGAACACGCATTATAATCGTGCGTTGTTTGAATCCATTTATGGACCTGTAACATCAAGACCAGCATATAAAGACAGTGTATGGTTTACAGGAGATGAGGATATGGATTGGTCGGCAAAATTTCATGATACCGGTGCCGATGGAGTTTTTGGAACGAATGATCTCGGCGAAAATAATGGAGAGCCGACTCAAGGAGAAACAAATTTTGGCGAAACAGATTTGCATGAATCCGATCAAATTGGATTAACCGGATTTAAAATTAATAGAATTGCTACCGGCAAAACAACAGCTGGCCTTGAAACTGATGGGATTACTTTTTTTGATGATCCTGTAGGCAAAGTTCCCGGTGAGAGTAATAAAAAATGGCCGCAGGCATTGTATGAACAGTTCACGGCAGAAAATGGAAAGAACCCATTCGATGCTTCACAATGGATCGATTATAACATTGGATTTTTATTTGCGTCCGGAACATTTAAGCTTCCGGCTGGAAGCAGAGAACGATTCAGTTTAGCATTGGCATACGGCAACGATCTTTATGATTTAAGAAAAACAACCGCTATCGTGCAGCAGATATATAATGCCAATTATCAATTTGCAACTCCGCCGCCGCGTCCAACGTTAACAGCAGAGACGGGAGACCGTTATGTTAAACTTTCGTGGAATGATATTGCAGAACGCAGCATCGATCCGATAACTTATATTAATGATTTTGAAGGATATAGAATTTATAGAGCAACGGATCCCGAATTTCGAGATATCAAAGTAATCTCGAACGCACAAGGAACTGGACAAATGGTTTTTGGAAAACCACTTGCTCAGTTCGATTTGAGAGATGAGATACAAGGATATTCTAATATTGCGGTTGATGGTGTTCAATACTTTCTTGGAAGTGAAACCGGAATACGACACGATTATAAAGATACAACGGTCAACAACGGTCAAATATATTATTATGCGATTGTTGCTTACGATTTCGGTTCTGATTCTTTAAAGTTCTATCCGTCAGAGAATGCGGTTTCTGTTTCGCAAACAGTTCGCGGCGGCATCATACTTCCTCCTAACATTGTTGAAGTTCGGCCTGAACCGAAAGTCTCAGGATTTGTTTCGGCAACAACAAGCAATATTCGGCATACAAAAGGATATGGTGTTGGAAATGTTTCGATAGAGATTGCTAATTCAAATTTAGTCCCAGACAATAGAACTATCTTCTTACGCTTCAAAAATACTGATCCATCGAAAATACGACCTGAATATTATCAGCTTTTGGACAGCATCAATGGAAAAATATATTTAGAAAAAGGAACAGACCTTTCAGGAATAGGGAATGGTGAAGTTGGGTTTGGTCTAAAGCCAAATATAAACACACCCATTGCAACGGAAATTGACAGCAGTAATACAGGATATCAAAAAGGGAACAGTATCAATGTAAAGATCAATTTGTTGTTGGAAAACACAGTTGATATTACAAAACGGAATATGGCATTCCCGAAAAACATAAAAATTATTTTTAGTAATAACATTGTTGAAACTTCTATCAGATTAAATCCACAAACTCCTTCAACACCAGCAAAGTTCTCCATTTTTGGAGAAAATGAAGATGGGACTAAAATAAAATTACCGTTCGCATTGAAAGATTTAGATAAAGACAGCACGTTTAGCGGTTTTTCCGATGCAATATTTATTTTAGATACCGCAGCGAATCCGCGTAATACAATTTGGTCTTTAACTGTTGATACACTTGGGAAAGGAACAGGACTGGTACCGATACGACCTACCGTGGGCGATACATTCAAAATCAGTTTAAAGATTCCTATTTCAACCTTTGATGAATTTTCGTTCTCAACATTTGGACAGCGCATTGACGGCGGAAAAGCAAAATCTGATTTTAATTCCAAGCCGTACGTTGTTCCAAATCCTTATGTTGGTGCTGCAAGTTTTGAACCTGAAAAATATGCAATATCCGGACGCGGAGAACGAAGGCTGGAATTCCGCGGACTTCCGGTACATTCAGTAGTTCGTATTTATACTGTGGCCGGAGCACTTGTACAAACGCTTCGTCATGATGGATCGAACGATGGATTTGTAGCATGGAATTTGCGAACAAAGGATAATATGGATGCCGCACCGGGACTCTATATCTATCATGTAGATGGAAATCAAACCGGAACATACATTGGAAAATTTGCAATCATAAAATAATACTTCGATTGTTATGAAACATAAATTATTCTCTCTTCTAATTTCGAGTTTGACGATGCTGCAATTAATCGCTGCACAATCGAAAACCGGAACAACAATCGGTCAATTTTTATTGATTGAACCGAGCGGAAGAATATCGGCGATGGGAAATGCCGGCGTTGCAACGTATGATGAAGCACTATCATCGTATTATAATCCGGCATCGCTCGGACACATTGCAAATTCCAGTGTTCAATTTTCTCATAATACATGGTACGCCGATATTACGCATGATTATTTTTCCGCTTCACTTCACGTTACCGATGTGAGTTCGCTTGCGCTTTCCATCTCTACATTGAATTCCGGCGACATTGCTGTGCGGACTGTTGAACAGCCGCTCGGCACTGGCGAACAATACACCGTTTCAGATTATTCGATTGGAATCGGTTACGGACAGAAGCTCACTGATCGGTTCTCCGCAGGAATACAAGTTTCGTATGTTCAAGAAACAATTTGGCATTCTGTCATGTCTGTGTTCTCATTCAATTTCGGAACATTATATAAAATTAGTGATGATGGTTTAATGCTCGGTGCAAGTATCTCTAATTTCGGAGCGCGGGGAAAATACAACGGAAGGGATCTTCGGATTCGTTACGATTTTGATGCAACAAGAAATGGGGATAACAGCAGCTTACCTGCGGAATTTATTACGGATGAATTTTCACTGCCAATTGTTTTTCGGGTAGGATTTGCTTATCCGGTAAAGATTGATGAGCACAACGAACTTCATTTTGTTGCCGATGCTTTTCATCCAAGCGATAATTCTGAAAGCGTAAGTTTTGGCGGCGAATATAAATTTATGAATACATTCGCACTTCGTGCCGGATATCAGAATTTATTTCAAATTGATTCTGAAGTTGGTCTTACACTTGGAGGTGGAGTTTTGTGGGATATTGCTAATTACGTCATTCATATCGACTATTCGTCTAACGCACATAAGCGATTAGGCAATACTCAACGGATGACGATAGGAATGGAATTTTAAAAGAATAATGACGGCTATTCATTTTATTTAGATTTCATACTTTGTATCCGCAACCTTCATGGTTGCGGCATTAAAAACCTCGACCATACCTGCCCGCCGACTGAAAAATTTGATGGCAGGCGGGAAGGTTGAGGTTACTAACTTACGTTACGCAGAAACGTTAGAATTTATGAAACAATGCTTCGACGCGGCGCAGAAAAGATGGTCATCCTGAGCAAATCCTTCGTTTTTTGAAGGATGCGTCGAAGGATAACTTAAATATTTAAATCTGCGCCTTGCTCAGCATGACCATTTTTCCTGTTCTTCGTAACATCAGTTACTAATTCTACAACGGGTGATTATTTCAGTGAAAAACTTTAAAACGAAATACGGTTATTTTTCAAATAGTGGTAAGGAATTTGTCATTACAGATTTTAAAACTCCTCGACCATGGACAAACATTCTAACCAATGGAGATTATGGAGCTATCGTTTCACAAACAGGAAGCGGATATAGCTGGAAATCCAATGCTCAACTAAACAGGATCACACGGTGGGAACAAGATTTAATTAAGGACGATTGGGGGAAGTATCTTTATATCCGTGATGATGCGAATGAAAAATTCTGGTCTGCTGGATGGAAACCTGTTTGTGCAAATCCCGATTTTTACGAAGTCCGACACGGAATTGGATATACGAAAATCGTTTCGCGCAACAATGGCATTGAAAGCGAATTGCTGATGTTTATTGCGAATGATGAACCGGTGGAATTGTGGAAAGTAACACTGAAAAATACGACCAAAAAAGAACGAACGCTTTCTCTCTATTCATACTTTGAATGGAATCTTGGTGCGGCACCAGATTCGCATCGTGAATTTCATAAATGTTTTTTGAATACGGAATACGATCCAACACTTGGAGCAATAGTTGGCACAAAACGTTTGTGGGAAGTTCCTTCGTCAAACGGTCATTGGAATCGTGATTGGGAATATGTTGCATTTCATTCTTCAAGCATTAAACCTTCGGGATATGATTGCGATAAAGAATCATTTATGGGGATGTACGAAAATCTG
Source organism: Bacteroidota bacterium (assembly GCA_031420755.1). Taxonomy (GTDB): domain Bacteria; phylum Bacteroidota; class Ignavibacteria; order UBA10030; family UBA8401; genus UBA8401. The sequence goes on from JANONI010000376.1 coordinate 9,688, forward strand.
CGTGCACCAAAATCTGTTGTTGAAGGGAAAATGAAAAAACAGTCGGGCAACTCTCTTGATGCGATTGGTAGTTTACAGATAAAAATAAAATTGAAACCGAATGAAAGCAAAGAAGTTGTCTTTATTCTTGGTGCAACTGAAGAAAAGGCGAAAGCAAAAGAATATGTTAAAAAATTCCAATCTGTAAATACTGTTAATGCGGAATTTTCTGCGATGCAAAAAAAATGGGATGGATTGCTAGGAACAATGGAAGTTCATACGCCCGATGATTCGATGAACATTATGTTGAACACATGGCTTAAGTATCAAGCCATTGCCGGAAGATTGTGGGGAAGAACCGGGTATTATCAAACCGGCGGTGCATTTGGTTTCCGCGATCAGTTGCAGGATAGTCAGATTTTTTTGCCGATCGATTGTTCGTACACTAAAAAACAAATTCTTCTTCACGCGCGTCATCAATTTAAAGATGGTCAAGTGTATCATTGGTGGCATCCGCTATCCGAAGTTGGATTGCCAACCGATATGACGGATGATCTTTTATGGCTTCCGTTTCTTGTTACTGCGTATATCGAAGAGACGAATGATTTTTCAATCCTTGATGACAACGAACCATTTATTGATGACTCTAACAACGCAACGATATACGATCATTGTTTGCGTGCGATTGAAAAGGTGTATTCCCGAATGAGTGAACGAGGTTTGCCGCTTATCGGTGCAGGAGATTGGAACGATGGATTGAGCGCTGTTGGATTGAAATGGAAAGGCGAATCGATTTGGCTTGGGCAATTTTTGCATGCTGTTCTTCTCGGTTTCATTCTGCTTGCAGAAAAAAAATCCGATTCAGCAGTTGTTGAAAAATTTCGTGTGCGTGCGATGAAATTGCGAGACGCAATAAATATTGAAGGATGGGATGGCGAATATTATTATGGTGCGACAAAAGATAATGGTGAGAAATTAGGAAGCAAAACAAACACCGAAGGAAAAGTGTGGTTAAACACGCAAACATGGTCAGTTATTGGTGATGTGGCAAACGAACAACGGGCACATCAAGTAATGAATGTTGTAGAAAAAAAATTGGAATACAAAGCTGGGACAGTTCTTGTGTATCCAGGTTATAAAACTCCGGATACAGAAGTTGGATATTTAACCAGATATGCTGCGGGAATGCGGGAAAATGGGGGAACATATACTCACGCAGCTGCGTGGACGATTATTGCACACGCAAAATTAAAACGAGCAGAAGCGGCGTTTCGTTCTTTTTCAAAAATAAATCCTATTATTCGAGGCGCAAAACCGGATGAATATTTCGCCGAACCGTATGTTACTCCAGGAAATATAGACGGACCTGATTCTCGTTTTTACGGACGCGGCGGATGGACGTGGTACACCGGTTCAGCAGTGTGGTTGTTTAAAGCGGGAACGGAATGGATCCTTGGCATTCGCGCGACTCGTGAAGGTTTGCTTATTGATCCCTGCATTCCAAAAGAGTGGAAAGAATTTTCTATGAAAAGAATTTTTCGCGGAACGACATATAATATTATTGTTAAAAATCCGAAAAAAGTTTCCAGCTCAGTTGTTAAAGTGATGATTGATGGAAATGAATTTGCTTTCGTGCGTGGGAAATGTGTTCTTCCAATTCTCGACAACAGCAGTGAACACACGGTTGAAGTATTTCTTGGTAAATAAAAATGAAAATAAATTTCTATTTGGTAATTATCTTCTCTTCATTTCTTTTTGCTCAATCCAAACCAGATATTGTAATTTTTGACGAAGGTGATGCTGGTGGTAATATATTTTATGATGCGTCGTATGGAAACGCAACTCCACCAAGCACGCCGAAAAAGATCGTTGCGCGTGTCGGCGATAAAACGATGACGTTGCATTGGAATAAGAATCCAGAACAAAATCTTTCCGGATATAATGTTTATAAAGCATCGTCAGCAACTGGTCCATTCACCAAAATGAATTCGACAATTCTGTTAACACAAAGTTATTTTGATGTAAACGTTATCAATGACCAATCATATTATTTTTTTGTGAGGGCAATAAATTCAACACTTCAAGAAAGTCTTGGGTCGGATACGGTTGTTGTAACACCAAAATTATTTGCAACAGACAATGATTTTCTGGAATATATTCAACAGACTTCGTTCGATTATTTTTGGTATGAAGCAAATCCTTCCAATGGATTAATTAAGGACCGAAGTACAAAAGATTCGCCCGCCAGTATTGCTGCTGTTGGTTTCGGATTAACCGCAATTGGAATAGGAATTGATCACGGATATATCACTCGTGCAGAAGGACGGGACAGAACATTAACAAC
>JANONI010000377.1:0-23793 GCA_031420755.1 Bacteroidota bacterium
ATACTCTCGCCTCTCTCATTTTAAAGAAATCTACCAGCGGGCGAATGTACGGTTTATGAGTTTCGATGGTGATACGATCAACTTTTGTTGAAAGAAACGCTTTCTTCATCCGTTCATCATGCTGTTTCCAAAATTGGTTGAAAGAAGCTTGAATTCCTTTATCACTTGTATCGATCCATCGTTCAAGTCCGGATTCCGCATCTTTCATTTTAATCAGACCGAGCTTGGGCAGTTCACGTTCACGCGGATCGTTTAATGTTACAGCAATAACATCGTGGCGTTTGCTGACGATACGAAGCGCGTTGTCATAATCTTTATCAATAAAATCGGAGACGATAAAACTGATGGAGCGTTTCTTGATGACGTTGTTCAAATATTGCAGTGCCGCACTCACGTTCGTTCCTGTTCCTTTCGGTTCAAAGGAGAGCAATTCTCGAACGAGGCGAAGAATGTGTGATTTTCCTTTGTTCGGCGCAATAAATTTTTCTACACCATCGGAAAACATGATCAATCCAACTTTATCATTATTTCGGATTGCAGAGAACGCAAGCACTGCACAAATTTCAATGGCGATCTCATTTTTCGTTGCAGTAACAGTTCCAAACTGACTGGACTTGCTGACATCAACAACAAGCATCACCGTTAGTTCACGTTCCTCTTCAAATATTTTAACGAATGGTTTATTGGCGCGCGCTGTAACATTCCAGTCGATCTTTCGGATATCATCACCGTAGGAATATTCACGCACTTCGGAAAATTCCATTCCTCTTCCTTTGAAGACCGAATGATATTCTCCAGAGAATACTTGATTCACCATTCCGCGGGTTTTGATCTCAACCTGGCGTACTTTTTTTAATAATTCTGATGTTGTCATAAGAGTAGTTGAGTATGTAAGTCGTTGAGTAGATGAGAATATTCAAAGTGCACTCTCAATTACTCAACGACTCAAATACTTATCGACTTTCTACGGTACTTCAACTTTGTTCAAAATTTCCTGCACAATTGTTTCCGAAGTAACTTGTTCCGCTTCTGCTTCATACGTAACGCCAATACGATGCCGCATCACATCGAGCGCAACTGCGCGAACATCTTCCGGTATCACATATCCTCTGCGCCTGATGAACGCATACGCTTTTGATGCAAGTGCCATGGATATTGTGGCACGAGGCGACGCACCGTAATTGATTAAGTTTTCCAAATTGGGAAGCTGCGCATCTTTTGGATTACGAGTTGCAAAAACGATATCAAGAATGTACCGCTCGATCTTCTCATCCATGTAAATTTCCTGCATCGAAGCGCGGGCTTTCAAAACCTCTTTTCCGGTAACAACAGCTTTCACTTCGGAATATTTTCCGGTTACATTCTGACGCATAATGAGCAGTTCATCATCTTTCGACGGATAATCGATTTTCACTTTCAACATAAAACGATCGACCTGTGCTTCGGGCAACGGATATGTTCCTTCCTGCTCAATCGGGTTCTGTGTTGCAAGAACTAAAAATGGTTCGTCAAGTTTAAATGTCTCTTCACCAATTGTTACCTGTCGTTCCTGCATCGCTTCAAGAAGCGCACTCTGCACTTTTGCCGGTGAACGGTTAATTTCGTCCGCAAGAATAAAGTTTGAAAAGATTGGTCCTTTCTTCGTCTGGAATTTTCCGTCCTTCTGATTATAGATAAGCGTTCCAACAAGATCCGCAGGAAGCAGGTCGGGCGTAAATTGAATGCGTTGAAATTTCGCGTCGATCGCCGATGCAAGAGTTTTGATGGCAAGTGTTTTTGCGAGACCCGGAACGCCTTCCAATAAAATATGACCGTTTGCAAGCAAGCCAATTAACAGGCGTTCAACCATCTGTTTTTGACCAATGATGACCTTGTTGATCTCCATCGTGAGCAGATCGACAAATGCGCTCTCCTTTTGGATTTTTTCATTGATCGCTTTGATGTCGTGATTCATTGTTCCTCCGAATTTAAAATCAAGATGTCAGACACCATGCGTAATGAGTTCCACGGTTGAGGTGGCTGACATTTTAGTTTTTTTTATAGTGTACGTCTATCTTAGACGCTCGTAAAATAAAAAATGTTCCGATGAAAAAGAAGAAAGAATAGTTTTTTTTTTCAAAAATTTTTCGTACTATATGTATAGGTTTAAAGAATCAAGAAAGGATTGTTTTATGAAATATAGTGTATTTGTTATTGCTGTGCTTGCTTTGCTGGTTGGATGTTCCGAGCAGAAAGCCGATATTGAAAAATTGAACCATGCAAACGCGTTGGTAAACACAGCTCAGTTTGAAGAAGGAATTAAACAGTTAGAAGAGATCCAAAAAAAGAGTCCGAACGATCCGGCGCTGCAGCAATCGTTGGTTTCCGCTCATATCAAATTTGGGCACTTTTTCTTGCATAACGATACGATTGCGCCAAAGGTGAAATACCCCACGGCATTAATGCATTATCGAGCAGCATTAAAAATCGATCCGAACAACAAAGATGCGCAGGATAACGTAAACCAGATCGTTGAAATTTATAAAATGATGGGGCGCGAAATTCCGAACGTGTAATTGTTTTTCTAAGCATACCGTCCGTTTCCGCCAAAGAACCGGCGGACAAGTTAAACGAACGGTATGCTATAAATCAACAAAAAATACTATGAATGCGATTACAACATATATCACCTCTACCACAGCGCGAAGACTTTCAAAGATCGCTAAAGAAAAAAAAGTTTCGCAATCTGATTTGTTTTTCGAAGCAATTAATGATTTAATTGATGAGAACAATGTTAGTGCCGATTTTGTAAAAGAATTACAATCTTCAAAACGAAGAATAAAACGCGGAAGCATAACAACTCATCAAGATTTTTGGAAAACGGTTCATGCGTAAAATTGTTTATGATGCTGCGCTGTTAAAGAGACACAGTGCTTCATTACAAGCGATTCCAAAAAATGTGATGAGATGATAAAGCATAAAATTGAAAGTGCCGCAACAGAAAATTACCCTCATCTGTATCTTACCGGAACATTAAAAGGTTTTTGTAAACTCAAGATAGCCCAATACAGAGTTATTTACAGTGTCGATGAAAAAGAAAATGTATTACGTGTTCACAAAATAGGGCATCGTCATAATATTTATAATTTGTAAGATGATGGGTAGAGAAGTTCCGAACGTGTAATTATAGTGTAGCTACGCAATAAAAAAACCGAGCGATCCGATGCGAAGCATGCCCGCCTGCCAACCAAAACCTGCCCGCCATCATATTTTTTTAGTTGGCAGGCGGGAATATTATGGCGGCATACGCAAGGATGCTTCGCATGAATTCGGTTTTTTTATTACAACTTCATTAGTGCCTTTTGAAGAAAACCTTGTTACGGTTTAGAAAAATATATTCATAACCACCAAGGGTGTCCCTTTGGGACTTGACAAGGTTAGTTTTATTCAAGAGCTAGTTTGCGGCTATCAGATTTTTAACAGAAATATCTTCGTCAACATCTTCCCAATGGATACCAATTCCCCTCCCAATCAATCGCCAGTTTTTTCGCTGTTGTTCGTTTGCATCTCGTAACAGAGGAAACCATTCCAATGGTGCAGAGACTTCTCTTCCGTCCGCCAGCACAACTTTAAGTGCATCAGAGGTAAACGATAAATCTATAATTCGTGGCTCAACTCTTACTGCTAAAGTATTCATTCCATCTCTCCTCAAATAATATCTTATTTTCTTGAACTACTTTACTCAATTCTGAAATTTCACTGCTGGTTGCAGACCAGTTGCGGGCAAGGTTTAGAAAAATATATTCATAACCACCAAGGGTGTCCCTTTGGGACTTGACAAGGTTATTTTATTACAGTACTACCGCCTCGGTCAACTACAACCTTCTGCGTTATTGAAATGAACGTATGCTCAACATTCGGATCGATCATTAAACGTTGGTTTTTTCGTTTTTTACCTTAATCAACTCTGCGGCAATGCTTACTGCAATTTCTTCTGCTGTTGCACTCCCAATATCCATTCCGATGGGAGCAAATATTTTCTGACCGCTCAGAAGTTCTCGTTCAGTTTCATTCAGCGCATTCTTTATTCGCGCGATCTTCGCTTCAACTCCCATTATACCAACGTACAAAAGATGAAGCGGCAGCAACTGCTGCAATGCAGTCGTATCGGTAATAATATTTGAAGTAACGATTGAAGCAAATGTTGTTTCGGGAGAGGCAATATAATTGCCAAGTTCTGAATACGGAGCAATTATTTTTTTATCTGCAAAAGAATTCTCCTTTAACATCGGCAGATCGTTTCGTTCGTCATAGATGACAACATAAAAATCTAATGTTTCCATGATACGCGATAACGCATTCCCAACATGTCCGCCGCCGATAATAAATACCGTAAACTCGGATCCTATATTTTCTTCATATATCCATTCGGTTGTTGAGCTGCGTTGAAATTTTTTATGGTGAGAATTTTTTCCTTCAGAATATGCAATCCCATTTTCTGTTACGATAAGTTTTGACGCTCTGTTGTTCACCGTTGCATTGTAAATTGCAGTAATTACTGGAATATCGTTATGGCTCAATGACAGCGCGCAATTCGTTTGCGAACCGGCGCATGAAAGTCCGGACGGTTCTCCATGCGTTGCGTTCGGAGAATGTACCATATACCGAAGCTCGCTAATATTCTCTTTTTTTTTCAATCGGTCGGAATAGTGTTCGATCATTCCGTATTCCATAATCCCGCCGCCGATTGTTCCATAGGTTCTTTTATCGGAAGTGAACGCGAGTTTAAATCCGCTTTTGCCGGGAGAACCTTTTTCATAATCAACAACGGTCAGCAGCATCACATGTTCGCCACCGGTTAAGTGATTAAGAATAAATCCCCAAATTGATTTTTTTTCCATAGTTTAATTGAACCGCAAAGTCGCCAAACACGCAAAGTCTTTTAGTTCTTTGTTAAAATATTCTTTGCGTTCTCTGCGCCATTGCGGTGAATAATCCTTATTTAAACCACACCTGACTCATTGCATAATAGATTGCCATCACGCCGGAAAAAATTGAGCTGACAAGAAACCGGCGATGAAGCGGAACTTTATTTTGTATGAGATAATTGATCGTTACCGTCACCGGAATGTTCATCGTAAAAGAATTGTAACTGATCCACAAAAGACTCCACGAAAGCTGAAATGGTTGACCCGAGAATATTTGAACTAATGCCAAATGTCTCGCAATCCAAACCGGATTGAAATATAATAGCGCAAGTATTGTTCGGCGCACACTCGCTTTCATTCCTTCCATCAAATGTGTGTGAGTGTTGATCCAATGGAAATAATTTGGAATCTCAATTGAATAGAGTGTGCCGCCAATAATTGCCATTCCAATCATCCGCGGAAATGAAAACGAATGAAGCAGCAACGCGGCAATTGCATCGCCGGCTGCATAAATAAGTGCACTGTGCAGCGCGTTGCGTTTACTGAAGTGCAGGAGCAAGCGTTTCAACCTCCTTATACAATAAACACAATGCCCGTTCAGGTGTCATTGGCGCAATTGCCGGATATGTTTTATTTGGACGGAATGCTTTAATTGCATTTACCAATGCGAAATATACACCGATTCCGTACATGAACGGCGGTTCGCCGATCGCTTTGGAATTGAATGGAGCAAAAGGATTTTCAGAGTTTTCGAGAAAGCTAATATTCATTTCCTTCGGAGCGAAATGAACATCCGGAACTTTATACGTTGAAAGAGCATCGGTGATCAATCTTCCTTCACTATTATAGATGATCTCTTCCACTGTCATCCAACCGATGCCTTGCATAATTGCTCCTTCCGCCTGACTCATATCAATTGCTGGCTGTAAACTTTTCCCGACATCATGCACAACATGTACTGCTTCGATCTCGTATGTCCCGCGCAGACAATCAAGTGATACTTCAAAAAGAGCAGTTCCAAAAACATGATATGCAAATGGGTTTCCTTTTGACGATGCGCGATCAAAATGAATTTTTGGTGTGGAATAAAAATGCTGCGATGTTAAACTAATACGCGCACTATTCGCGGCAGAAATTAATTTCGTCCATGTCCATTCTGTTTCTTTTCCATCATTGAAGATTTTTTCATCGCGAATGACAATTTTTGTTGAATCAGATTGGTGTAATTGTTCCGCTGCAAATTTTTTCAATCGTTCCATAAGAACATTACACGCTAATTGCGTTGCCATTCCATTCAGATCCGCACCGGAACTTGCTGCTGTTGGAGATGTATTTGCAACACGGGTAGTGTTTGTTGATTCAAGTTTAATGCGTTCTGTTTTAATGGAAAATATCTTTTGAGCGATGGAATGAATTTTCATATTCACCCCTTGTCCCATTTCGATCGCAGCGGTGCTGATGCCGACACTGCCATCCGTGTAAATATGAACAAGTGCGCTCGCCTGATTCATCATGGTATTGGTAAACGAGATACCAAAACAGATCGGCATAACAGCAAAACCTTTTTTCTTCCATTCGTTGGTGCTATTGAAATCAGCAACTCTTTTTTTCACATCATCAATTGAAATTTTTTGTTCAAGTGAATTCCAGCAAGAAATTGCCTGACACCGTTCTGCGATCTGTCCGTACGGAAATTCATCACCGTTCCTCAAAAGATTTTTCTTTTGAATGAATGACGGTTCTACATTCATCATTTCTGCAGCTTTGAAAATTGCTGCTTCAATCACAAATTTCCCTTGCGGTCCGCCAAATCCGCGGAATGCTGTGTTTGGAGGAAGGTTGGTTCGGCAGCTGTAACCGATTGCTTTTACGTTGGGAATGAAATAACTATTCGTGCAATGAAACAAAGTCCGCTGCAACACTGCGGGAGAAAGATCGGCAGCAGCACCGCCGTTTTGGTAGAATGTTACTTCATACGCAAGAATAGTTCCATCACTCTTCAATCCAATTTTGAAATCCGATGAATATGGATGACGCTTTCCGGTCATTCTCATATCATCCTGACGATGCAGAATCATTTTTACCGGACGGCGAAGTTTTGTTGCCGCAAGCGCACACATTACTGCCCACGGAGTTGCTTGATCTTCTTTTCCTCCAAAGCCGCCGCCGAGACGCAGAACATCAACTTCAATTTTGTGCATGGGAATATTGAGCACCTTCGAAATTGTGCGTTGAACAGCGGTGGGACTTTGTGTTGATGAAACTACTTTCACAGCGTCACCTTCAACCGGAATCGCAAAAGCTCCTTGCGTTTCCAGATACAAATGTTCCTGCCCGCCGGTTTCTGCAATTCCTTCAACTACAATATCACATTTCGACCACGTTGCATTAATGTCACCAAGCTCAAACGTTATCGGGGGAATGAGCAATTCATTTTTTGAAAATGCAATTCTTGGATCAGTGATAATGGGAAGTTTTTCGATCTCAACAACAATTTTTTCGGCGGCGGAACGTGCGTTTAATGCAGAATCGGCAACGACAACAGCGATCGGTTGTCCAATAAAATGAACATGGTGTTCGGCAAGAAGCGGTTCATCGGGAACGATTCCGCCGATTTGATTTTCTCCCGGAATATCCTTTGAAGTGAAAACGACAACAACACCATTCGTTGCTTCTGCTGCAGAAATATCTATCGAAAGAATTTTTCCATGCGCAACGCGCGAATAATAAACGTGGGCATACAGTGTTCCTTCGGGAACAAGAAGATCATCAACAAACTGCGATTCTCCGCGAACATGTTTTTCGGAATCAAAATTTTTCATGTAAGTGATTCCTTTCTCACAACACCTGGAAAATATTTCATACAGTGTGCAACAATAAGTTGACGAAGCAATAATCGTTTATATTTTGCGCTGCCGCGCGCATCGCTGATTGGACTGATCTCTGTTTGCACAATCTCAAGTGCTTCGTCAAAAATTTTGCTGCCCAGAATTTTACCATTCAGATATTCTGAAGTCCTTGCAAGAAATAACGGTATCGGTCCAACTCCTCCCGCAGATATTCCACAATTCACAATACGGTCGTTGTTCAATTCAAACGCCATAGTTGTATTGACGCTTGCAATGTCAAGATATTTACGGCGGGATACTTTTTCATAACTCAATCGCGTATTGGGTTTTGGTCGCGGAAATGAAATTGATTCAATAAGTTCTGATTTCTTCTTATCAATTTGCTTATATCCTTTGTAGAATTGTCGAAGAGGAATCGTTCGTTGTGAATCGCCGTCTCGAAGCGTAAGAGAAGCGTTCAACGCAATCAACAAACAGGTCATATCGCCGATCGGTGAAGCGTTAACAATGTTCCCTGCAACGGTTGCGCGATTTCGAATCGGTGTTGAGCCAAAAAGTTCCAGTTGTGTTTTTAATTCCGGAAAATATTTTGCAATAACAGGTGAAAGCCGAAACTCTTCAACCGTAATACCGCTCGGAATATGGATCGAACTTTCATCTTCCGTAATGGGAATATGTTTCCACCATGATGAAATACGTTTCGTTCTTTCTGTGTGCATCGTAAAAGCTTTTTGCACATAAAGATCGGTACCTCCGGAAACAACAATCATCTGATCTTCTTCAATATGCACTTCCATTAGCGGCATAGCATGAATAGCTTGAAGTCGTTCCGGAATTGAAAGGAAGTATTCAGGAAGAATTTTTTGTTCAATGAGATGAGTGAGCGGTGTTCCATTCGTCTGCGAATATTTTTTCAATCCGTCAACAATGTGATGAATGGCTTTTTTAATGGGCGGATGTCCGGTGCATCGGCAAATATTTCCATCGACAGAATGAATTGCTTCCGAAGTTTTCAATTGCTTGTTGTTGATACAATATCCCGTCAGCGACATGATGAAACCGGGAGTGCAGAAACCACATTGTGTTCCCCCATCTTCAACAAATGCATGCTGAATCGGATTAAGTTCCTTTGGCTGATTGATACCTTCTACTGTAACAATGTGTTTTCCGTGAGCATCACCCAGCGGCAGTAAACACGAGTTGACGGATTTGTACACAACTTCATTTCTATGCAGTTCGCCTACCAGAACGGTGCACGCGCCGCAATCACCTTCCCTGCAACCTTCTTTTGTTCCCATAAGATGCTGCTGCTGCCGTAGAAAATCAAGAACAACAATGCTTGGATTGGCAATTGTTGTTATGCGATTGTTATTGATGATACAATTTATTGTTTCCATATTTTTATTAACCACTGATGAGACAGAAAAACACGGATTTTTCACGGATCAATATTTTATCTGTGCTCATCTGTGCTTTTTCCGTACAATCCGTGGTGAATGTATCGTTGATAATCTTCCTGCGTATCGATGTTGATTAAAATGCCTTCTTCTTCCGTCGAGACCAACTCAATATCATTTTCATGTGCACGGACAACTTCGCGTAACCCAACAACAAGAGAGGCATTTTTAATTTCAGGGAACAATTCCGAAGATATGATGATCGGATGCCCGCGCCTGCCATTATGTGTTGGAATGACAATTTTTCTTTTAGAATGCTGAAACGCTTCAACTAATTTTTCAATTAACGCCGTTGATATCATCGGATGATCGACAGGACAGATCAACACTCCATCGCATTCTTTTTGATTTATTTTATGTAGTCCCGCAATAATTGAAGAAAGTTGTCCTTGTTCCCACGCTTTGTTGACAATTATTTTTCCCTTAAATGATGGGAGCGTTTCCCGGATTGTTTGCCACTCAAAGCCAAGCACAATAACAACATCTTTTATTCCTACAGATTCAACAGTATCAATAATATGTTGCAGAAAGCTTTTGTTTCCAATGGTGAGCAATGCTTTCGGTCTTCCCATTCTGTGGGAAGAGCCGGCTGATAATATTATTGCTGAAATTTTCATTTGTAAAAAATCCCACGCACCTTTAAGGTGCGTGGGATTTATAATCAATCACTTTTATTCCATCACCCACGCAAGCAGTGCCATACGAATGATGACACCGTTCTGCGTTTGGTGAAAATATGCCGCACGGGGATCACTGTCCACTTCGTGAGCAATTTCTCCGTCACGCGAAAGCGGATTCATAACGATTGCTTTGTTGTGAAGCAGCTTCATTGAATTGCCATCGATGTAATATTCTTTTTTGAATTTCAAATACTCATCATCGCTTCCGTTAAATCTGTCGCGATCGATACTTGTTGTATACACAACATCAACTTCCGGCAAAACTGAATGGAGATTTTCTTCAAGCGTGAACCAAACATTGTTATCTTCGAGATGTGAAAGCATATCGTGTTTCATTTGCAGCGATTTTGGCGCAACGAAATATAATTTCACTCTTTCATATTTTCCGAGAAGATACGAAAGCGAACGGACCGTTCGTCCCTCCGCAAGATCCCCGACCATCGCCACTCTCAAACCATCGAGTTTATTTGTTTCTTTATGGATCGTATAGAGATCGAGTAATGCCTGCGTTGGATGCTGTCCCCCTTTTCCATCACCGGCATTGATGATGGAACATTTTGAAACAGCCGCTGCACGTTTTGCTCCGCCAATGTGATTATGACGCAGCACGATAACATCGCAAAAATCATCGACAACTCGGATCGTATCTTCCAGTTCATCTCCCGGCGTAGAAGAGAAAAATTTCGATGCATGCTCAGTTGATATTACTTTTCCGCCAAGCCGCGCCATTGCAGATTCAAAAGAGAAACGAGTCAGCAATCCGGATTCGTAAAAAAGGGATGCCATCACTTTCTTATCGTAATCGCGTGTGCCGCCGCGTTTCAATACTTTTTCCATTTCACGTGCGCGTTCAAATAATTCCGTTAACATCGGAAGAGTGAATTGTTGAGATTCTAACACATGCCTGATTTTCATGGATCACCTATTGTTCATTCATATAAAGATGCGTTCCTGCAGTGCCGTTCATTGCTTCTACAAGAAGTTCCGGTTTTGTAATAATCGCCTCTTCGCCGCCATGGGAAACAAAATCAATTGCCGCTTCCACTTTTGGTCCCATACTTCCTGCAAGAAAATGTTTTTCACTTTGATAATGTAATGCTTGTGCAAGCGAAATTCTGTCCAACGCAACTTGATTGGGCTGCTTAAAGTTCAGATACACGCGGTCGGTGTCCGTTGAAATGATAAATTTTTTGAGATGCAGTTTCTTTGCGAGAAGTGCGGATGCCCGGTCTTTATCAATAACTGCTTCAACACCGCGATAGATTCCATTTTCTTCAACAACCGGAATTCCACCGCCGCCGACAGCGATGACGATCATTCCATTGTTCACACAATGTTCAATCACATCTAATTCAACTATTTCAAGCGGCTGCGGAGAAGGAACAACGCGGCGATAACCGCGTGCAGCATCTTCAACGATCTGCCAGCCAAGATCTCGTTTTCGTTCTTCCGCAACTTTTTGCGAATAGAATGGACCAATTGGTTTCGTCGGGTTCGTAAACGCAGAATCATCTTTTCCGACAACAACTTGAGTAAGAATTGTAACGATTGGTTTTGAAATTCCACGAGCATGCAACGCCGAACGGAGAGCGTTTTGCAGGATGTAACCCATTTCTCCCTGTGTTGATGCGTCGCAGCTGTCTAACGGAAGCGGATACACTTGAGACGAAGCAAGCTCCGAACGAATGAGCTGCGCGCCAACTTGCGGTCCGTTTCCGTGGGTGATGATCAATGTATGACCTTGTTCAATGAGCGCGGCAAGATGATGACATGTTGTTGCGGCATTTTCAATTTGCTCAGGAATCGATCCGCGCTGACCATGACGGATCAACGAATTACCACCGATAGCAATTAAGATTGGTTTGTTCATATCTCTTTCACCACGGTCTACGACCCGTAGGGATAACACTGAAACGGCACAGATTTTCACAGATAATTTTTATCCGTGTTAATCCGTGTTTCTACCGTGCAATCTGTGGTTAATATTTTTATTTCAATTCATTCAAATACGTTTTCGGAAATGCCGCGTACCACGCCGCAGCTTTCACAAGATGTTCAACCGGAATATGTTCTGTTGCCATGTGCGCATAAATTTCATTTCCCGGACCAAAGCCGATACATTTAATTCCATGCATTCCCATCACTGCAACACCGTTTGTACTAAACACCCAGCGGCTCACAACCGGTTTTTCTCCAAACAATCCTTCAAACGCTTTTACTCCGGTGTTAAGCACCGGATCGTTTTCCGGAAGAAGCCATGTCGGAAAATATTTTTGGGTTGGATAGGTAAGACCTTTCCAACTCGGCACAGCATAATCAAGCACAACAACTTCTGCACCAGCAGCTTTCACGCTCGGCAGATCTTGAATTTCTTTTACAGCAGATTCAAGCGTGTCGGTCGCGGCAAGACGACGATCCAAATGAATTGTTGCAGAATCGGCAACCGCGCAGAGCGAAGGAGATGTTGAACGAAATTCAGCGATCGTTACCGTTCCTTTCCCGAGGAATGGTTCACCGCCAAGACGCTCATTCAATTTTTCTATCTCTTGAACGATCGGCGCCATTTTATATACTGCATTCACGCCCCGTTCCGGCGCAGAACCGTGACACGAAATTCCTTTTGTGCGAACTTCAATTTCCATGCGCCCGCGGTGTCCGCGATATACCGCAAGATTTGTCGGTTCGGTGATGACAACAACTTCTGGACGAATTTTATCTTCGTTGATAATATATTGCCAGCACAAGCCGTCGCAATCTTCTTCCTGCACGCTGCCAACAACATACAACGTATAATCATCCTCGAGACCGAGATCTTTAATAATTTTTCCGCCGTAAATGATCGATGCAAGCGCACCTTTCATATCACATGCGCCTCGTCCGTAAATAATGCCGTCTTTCTCATCACCTTTGAAAGGATCAACAGTCCAGTTATCCGGATTTCCAACATCAACCGTATCAACGTGCGCGTCGAATGCAATCACATGCTTTCCGTGACCGATACGGCCAATAATATTTCCCATCGGATCGATTGTGATCTCATCGAATTTACATTTTTCCATTTCCTGTTTTACACGCGCAATAACATTTCCTTCTTGCGAACTGAGCGACTTAATTGCAATCAATTCACGAAGGAATCCAGCGACAGCACGTTCATTCTTTTTTGCTTCTGCATAAATTTTTTGAAACATGATTTTAATCCTTTTGTTCTGTATAAAATATTTTTTAAACCACGGTCTACGACCCGTAGGGATTACGCTGAAAAAACACAGGTTACCGCTGATAGTACTTTATAAATTTATTCAAGATCAATCCGCGTTAATCCCTACGGGTCGTAGACCGTGCTTTTTCCGCGCAATCGGCGGTTAATGTTCTTGCTACATCATTGAATTAAATTCTTCTATCAGTTTGTCGAACTGCGCAACTTCATCTTCAAACAGTGAACGCCAGTATTCCGGATTCCATTGTTCGCGCAATTCTTCCGACGATTTTCCCTGCTGTTCAACCCATGTGAAATATTTCAGATTATGAATTGCTTTTTTATCATAATATGAAAGTTCTTTGTAGTAATCGATACGTTGATGCAACAACGGAGCGGCATGATCTTTCGCTGCTTCAATTGTCGTATATATACCTCGTTCGTGTCGCAATTCTTCAACACGAGAATGATACATATCGGCGCCATCCGTAAAAATTGTCAGCACAACATCATTCGAATCATATTCAAAATATTTCGCCGTCTTGATTGCCGAAAGCATATTCGAGATACTGGAAATTCCCATCAACTTCAAATTTTCCAATTCACTGTCGGTCACACCCTGCGATTTCAAATATTTTTGTCCTTCAACTTCATTGAACAAACGAAGTACGCGCATACAATCCTCATCATCAATTGCGGAAACTGTATCGGTATTCCGCACATTATGAACCCACGGAATATGCTTATCACCAATACCTTCAATGCGATGTTCGCCAAATCCGTTCATCAACAACGTCGGACATTGCAATGCTTCGCTTGCAACGATCTTGAGATTCGGGTGAAGCTTTTTAAGATAATCGCCCGCGCCAATTGTTCCCGCAGAACCGGTGGCAGAAATATATGCCGCAGCATTTCCGTTTTTTACTCCAAGTGCTTGAAACGCTTCTTCCAATGCAGGACCGGTGACATTGTAATGCCAGATCGGATTTCCAAATTCTTCAAATTGATTGAAGATGATGTTGTGCGGATCTTTTTTCAACTCCCAGCATTTGTCGTAAATTTCTTTCACGTTGGATTCTGTTCCGGGTGTTGCAATTACTTCCGAACCAATTTCTTTCAGCCACACAAAACGTTCTTTCGACATTCCCTCAGGAAGAATTGCTATTGGCGTGCAATCCAACAAACGGCAATCGAATGCACCGCCGCGGCAATAATTTCCTGTTGAAGGCCAAACTGCTTTATGTTTTTCGGGATCGAATTCTCCGCTCACCAAACGCGGAACCAAACATCCGAACGCGGCTCCAACTTTATGCGCGCCAGTGGGAAAATATTTTCCAACAATGCCGATGATTCTTGCGTTGATTCCGGTAATTGCTTTGGGGATTTCAAAATAATTTACTCCCCCGAATCCGCCGGTTTTTACATCATTTTTCCATGTAATTCGATATAGATTCAATGGATTCACATCCCACAATCCAATTGATGGAAGTTTTTGTTTTACAGAATCAGGAATCAAATTCGGATCGCGCATTTGCGCGAATGTTGGAATGGTAATACCCTGCGCTTTACAGCGTGCGGCTGTTTTTTTCACAACTGCGTGATCGATCTTTTTTATTATCTTCGACATGTATTCTCCAAATTGTTGTAACCGCAAAGTCGCTAAGACGCAATGAAATTATTCTTCTTTGCGCCTTCGCGCCTCTGCGGTAAAAAATATATTATCTTCTATTTTGATTACTTTCCAGCAACTGTTTCATTTTTTCCGTTGGGTTTTCCATTCGCGTTAAAAACATCAACGCAGCGATCACAAAAGGTTTGTATCCTGCTTCTGCATACGTTGCAAGACGATATTTTTCAAATACATCTTTCGATACTTCACCTTCGGTGCAGCTTACTCCGGAAATATCCGCAGGCAGGCAGTGCATATACAACGCTTCACCCTTCTTCGTCAATTTCATTTTATTCTCATCACATTCCCAATTTTTAAACTTCGCATTGTTTGCAAGACATTCTTTTTCAAGTTCTTTCAACCCCGGCTTGTCGTTGCTGTTCAATAATACTGTTCTGCGCTGCATAACGTTGAACGGTGCCCACGATTTTGGATACACAATGTCTGCATTCTTGAATGCGTCTTCCATAGTATTCACGATCTCAAATTTTCCGCCGGTTTGTGCAGATTGTTTCTTTGCTTGCTCAATCACTGCAGGAATCAATCCATATCCTTCGGGATACGCAAGAGAAACATCCATTCCAAATCGCGATATCAATCCGATAATTCCTTGCGGAACGGAAAGCGGCTTGCCATAACTTGGAGAATATGCCCACGTCATCGCAATTTTTTTGCCGCGGAGATTTTCGAGCGAGCCGAAAGTATTTTTCAATTGCATAAGATCGGCAAGAGCTTGCGTTGGATGATCGATATCGCATTGCAAGTTTACAACGGTTGGCCGTTGATGAAGGATTCCGTTGTCGTATCCTTCTTGAATCGCATTTCCAAATTCTTTCATGTATGTATGTCCGGCACCAAGATACATATCGTCACGAATGCCAATAACTTCTGCAAGAAACGAGATCATATTCGCTGTTTCACGAACTGTTTCGCCGTGAGCGATCTGCGATTTTTCTTCATCAAGTTCTGAAAGACCGAGACCGAGTGCATTGGCAGCCGACGCATAACTGAACCGCGTGCGTGTAGAATTGTCGCGGAAAATTGAAATTGCAAGCCCGGTGTCGAATGTACGGATTGACTTGCCTGCTTTGTGCATATCTTTCAATAATTGTGCTACGGTAAGAACTGCTTTTAATTCATCTTCCGATCGATCCCAGGTCAGAAGAAAATCTTTATTGAACATATTTGTTTTTAAACTGCTCAATGTGTTAAGCTGTGTTTGAAATGCTTGTTGCATTGTGATCCTTTCTTTGTTTTTTTTTATTCACCACTGATTTGCACTGAAAGAGCACAGATAAACACTGATGAAAAACATTACAGCGAAAATCCGTGTTTTTTCCGTGCTAATCCGCGGTTCATGTTTTTATTTAAAAATCTGTTTTGCTGCCGGTGAATCTTTCATCGGCAGTTTGAAACGGCGAATACCATCAAATTTATATAATGCACCTGCAACTGCGCCCGCAGTCGGAACAAGTCCTATTTCGCCAACACCTTTTGCGCCAAATGGTCCTTCGGATTCATGTTCTTCAACAAAAATAATTTCTGTTTCAGGCATATCCTTCGCCCGCAATATTCCAAGAGAACGGAGTTTAAATGATTCTGGAACGCCATTGTTTAATTTCAATTCTTCGGTGAGCGCATAACCGAGTCCCATGTGGATGGAGCCTTCCATCTGCCCTTCCAACAATTTCCTGTTGATGATCCTTCCCACATCATGCGCCGCGACGATTTTTTTCAACTTTCCATTTTCATCGAGAACACAGACTTGTGTGGCAAAACCAAATGTCATATGCGTGATCGGTTTGTTTGTTTTTGCTTCAAGAGCCGTTGTGTAATCAATAACAACTTCGCCGAAATATTTTTTGCCGGCCAAATCGGAAATATTCTTTCCCGCATCTAAATCTTTTTTCATTTCTTGCGCCGCTTTAATCACTGCGCGCCCTCCAAGCACTGTCGCTCGTGATGCCGTTGTCATTCCGCAGGGAGTTGGCTGAGTTGTATCGATATCGACACGGATTTTTCTCGGATCGATTCCTGTTACATCACTGAAGAATTGGATCATCACCGTACAAAAACCTTGTCCCATTTCTGTAAAGCCGGTATTGATCGTGATCGTTTCGTCCGGATGAATCGATACAATCGCTTGTCCATATTCCGGCATACCGTTTCCAATACCGACATTTTTTATTCCGCAGCCAATGCCGACATATTTCGAAGAATAATAAATATCTTTCACCGCCAGTAACGTCTTTTTAATTCCGACTGCTCGTTCAAAAACTTGTCCGGTGCAAAATGTATCGCCAACATCGACAACATTTCTCCACCGAATTTCCCATCCGTCAATACCAACTTTTTCAGCAAGAATGTCCATCATTCCTTCAATTGCAAACGACGCTTGGTTTGCACCAAAACCGCGCATCGCTCCGCACGGAAGATTGTTGGTATACACAGCTTTTGCTTCAACATCGGAATTTAAAATATTGTATGGACCGCACGCATGTCCCGCTGCTCGTTCCAAAACTTTCGTACCAACAGAAGCGTATGCCCCTTTATCTCCGATCATTCGCGCGCGAACCGCCGTCAATTTTCCATTTGCATCACATCCAACAGTGTAAGTCATTTTTATCGGATGGCGCTTCGGATGAAGACGAATACTTTCTTCACGCGTTAATGTTGCTTTCACCGGTTTGCCGATCAACATTGATGCAAGTGCTACTTGCGCTTGAATGCTCAGATCTTCTTTCCCGCCAAACGCTCCGCCATTGGTAATAAGTGTTACTTTCACTTTTTCTTCCGGCAGATTTAAAAATGAAGCGATCTGCTTTCGATCATCAAACACACCTTGACCTTGACTCAACACTTCAATGACTCCATCCTTCGGAAATGCTATCGCACTTTCGGGTTCGAGAAATGCATGTTCGATCATCTGCGTTTCGAACGTACGTGTTTCTACAAATGCAGATTCCGCCAATGCCGTATCAACATCGCCGCGTTTGATGATGGAATTGGACAAGAGGTTTACGTGATCTGCATGCACCTGCGGTGAATTTGGTTTCAACGCTTCTTCGGGATCAAACACGCCGGAAAGAATATCATATTCCAATTTTATTTTCTCCACAGCTTTACGAGCCGTACGATTATCTTTTGCAACAACCATTGCAAGAATATCTCCGATGCAATGTGTGATCTCGCCTTCTGCATGAAATAGAGGCCAGTCTTTATAGATGAGACCTTGCTTTCGCTGACCCGGAACATCGTTTGCCGTAATAACACGCGACACGCCCAGAAATTGTTCCGCTTCCGAAACATCGATTTTTTTAATTTTAATTCTCGGATGCGGAGAAAAAAGAAATGCCGAATACAACATCTCTGGCATCGTAATGTCATCAATATACGGACGTTCACCCATCGCAAATTTTTCGCCATCCATTTTCGGAAGACTTGAACCGATTTTTCCTGAATAATCCGGCTGCGGAAGCGGTATACCATTGAATGCTTTCGCCGCAAGATCAATCGCATCAACAATCTTTACATAACCGGTGCAACGGCAAATGTGATTGTTCAATGAAAGAGCAATTTCTTCTCTGCTCGGTGTCGGATTTTTTTGGATAAGACTTTTTGCACGCATCACAATTCCCGGCGTACAAAATCCGCATTGTGTGCCGCCAGAAAGCACGAATGCTTTTGCAAAAATATCACGCTCTTTTTCATCAAGTCCTTCAAGCGTGATGACATTCTTCCCCTGTACATTCTTTGCCGGAACTGCACACGATGGAACTGCTTTGCCGTCAACAATTACTGTGCAGCAGCCGCACGAACCTTGAGGCGCGCAGCCATTTTTCGGCGAGATCAATCCTGCTTGTTCGCGCAGAACATCCATCAACGAGATATTCTCATGGAGCGTTGCTTCGAATTCTTTTCCATTCAATATAAATTGTATTGTATTCATAATTTTTTAATTTGCTCAACCGCGGTCTACGACCCGTAGGGATTTCGCGGAAGAAGCACAGATTTTCACAGATTACAAAATTTTATTTATCTGTGTTTATCTGCGTCGTTTCCCTGCCTGCGGCAGGCAGGCGTGTAATCCCTACGGGTCGTAGACCGTGGTTAATGTATTGTTCCCACATTTACAAAATTGGTTTTTTCTGTATTCATAATTCCATTCAACACAGCATTCATCACAAAATAATATCGCATATCAACAACCGAAGAAACTGCGCCTGTTGCATTAAGTACATCGTGTGTTTCTGATTGTATCATTACTTCTGCTGAATTGTTTTTGAAAACTGCATTGCTGCTTTGTCGTTCGCGATGCAATTCATATTCCTGATCTTTGAATCGTCCATAAAGAATAACGTTGTTTTTGTCGGATTGCAAAACAAATCCGCTTAACGAATTCCATTTTTTGTAAGATTCTATTGAACCAAAGAATCTCGGTTTCTCAATATACGGTCCGCCATCTTCAGGGCAAAAGACATCGCAATTGCCGCAATCATTGCACGCATCAGCAAAATTACCGATCTGATGTTTTTCTTTAATTGATAAATTACCGCCGACGATTTTCTTCCATCCTTGTGTTGATATTTCAAGATTATTGTATGCAATTTCAATCGGTTCGATTTCAAAATAGAAATTTGCATCGTTCGGGCAAACAGGAATACACTTATCGCAATTGATGCAGTCAAACAACTGTAAACTGCTGCCGATCTTTCGCGGAGGTTTTGCGTTGTTTGTTGCGTGATAGCGAACGTTTATTAGACTTTTTTCTAACAAACGCGTTGTATTTAGTTCAATAGATGATTTGAGGTTTGCGTTTTGTGTTTTGAGTTTTGTGTTTTCTTTGCTCAAACCTCCAAACTCGAAACCCGAACAGGTATTCACGATAAACTCATTGATCGTCGTCGCTCCAACATCTCTCATCCGCTTTTCTAAATTTAAAAGATACTGCGGCAATCTGCCATATCCGCCCGGGCGAAGTAGATCGGTGCAGGTTGTAACGGGAACAAGCCCGATGGAAACACAATCGGCAAAATTATTCGCATCAACACCGGCAGAAAATGATATCGGAAAATCGCCGCCGAACACTTTACGCCAATCATCAACAAGGGAAAGATGAAGAATGTGAAGCGGTTGACCGGATAGATATTGAACGTTGTCTTTAAGAAATGTTCCGGTGTTCATCACTTCCAAAGTGTTACCGAATTTTACTCCAACTATTTTTCCGTTCTTCGATGCAATTTTTTGCAATCGTTTCACCATTGCAACCGCATCATCAAACGGAATATTTACTTCATACGCTTTCGGATTCACGACAATATTCGTGTACCCGAGTTTTTCATACAGCAAATGTTCAAGACGCGCTTTGCCGAGCATCGGCGGATTCATTTTGACAACAACATGAAATCCCATTTCGTTCAACAGGAATTCAGTGATGCGTTCAATTTCATCAGCCGGTGTTCCGTGAAACGTTGAAAGCGTGATGCTGTCCGATATTTTTGTGGTGAATGGAAAATTGCGAAACTGTTTGAATTCATCCGGAATTTCTTTCCGCAATTCTTCAACAAGAAAAAATGCATTCTTCATCGTTTCCAACCACGAACGAATTTGCGGTGATTGAATTCCAGCAAGATCGTATCCGACACTTACATCAAAGATCGTATCGAATTGTTGCGATTTGAATTTCGAATTCGGAACATCAAGAAACAACCAATGCTTCAAAATTTCTACGATCATACTTGCTTTTACGTATTCTCTCGCAGATTCATCAAGACGCAATTCCTGCGACCATTCCGTATTATAACCGATCGTCGCCATATCGATACACGGACGCGAAAGTTCAAGTTGGTCTTTGATCTGAACGGTTTTTAATTCTATAATTCGTGAACCGGCAAGCCACGAGAGTGCGATATTTTGTGCGAGTTGTGTATGAGGTCCGGCGGCAGGACCGACAGGATTTGCGGCTGGATTTCCGCAGGAAGTTACAGATAAATCAATTTCAGAATTTGATATGTAAAATTTGCGTGAAGGTAAATCGAAAATTGAATTTGTTTTCGAATATTCGTGATAAATTCTTCGGAGAAGTTTTTCAAACGGTATGGGAACGAGTTCAGCCATTTTCCTAAAGTTTAGAAACGAACCCTTCGCTTACAGCGATGGGTTCGTTATGATGAAATAATTTATCATGGGACCGTCTCCATCATTTTGATCCACATTTTTTTCGATTTCTTATCAGCTTCGGAATATATTCTTTCAACATCAATTCCGATTACTTTGCGGTTTTCCATGACCCATTTTCCGCCAATCATTACAGATTCAACATTCGCCGAACGCATTCCAAACAAATAATGCCCAAGTATATTTTCTTTCGTCATTGGAGTCGGCGCAACATAATCCGATACAACAAGATCGGCAACAGAATTTTTTGCAAGTGTTCCAAACTGTGAGCCGAACATTTCCGACACGTATTGTTGTCCGCCGGAAATAAGTCGGGAAAAATCAACTTTTTGTTTTAGTTGAGAATCTTGACGCTTGAAAAATGCGATCTTTGCTTCTTCGATCATATCCGAAGGAAAACCATCCGTCCCGATCATTCCTCGATTTTTAAATTGATGAATCGGCGCGTAACCAACTTTGTTATTCATATTTGAACGCGGATTATGCGCGAAATAAACTTTTGTTTTGGCGAGTATCTCAAATTCTTTTTCAGAAAGATGAATGCAATGAGCAAGTATTGTAGTCTCACGAAGAATATTTTTTTCTACAAGACGCTGAACAATATTTTTTTTGTATTTCTTTTTGGAATCTTCAACATCGCAGCCATCTTCCGCAACGTGAATGTGAACTCCGGTATTATGCGCGCTTGCCAAATCTCCGCACAACTCAAGCGATTCGTTGTTCAACGTAAACGAAGCATGCGCTCCAACAAGTCCGCGAAAGAATGGATTGTTTTTATTTTCACGAATGAATTGGTCATTTTCATACAATCCTTCATCACGCTGTTTCTTTCCGCCGCGATCGGTTACTTCGTAGCACAATACGCCGCGCATTCCAACTTTTTGCAGCGCTTCTTTAATAATATTTAACGAACCGTTAATCGCATTCGGCGATGCGTGATGATCGATGATTGTTGTTGTACCGTTTTGAACAGCTTCAATCGCTCCAACAAGCGCGCTATAATAGATCGTTTCTTCATCAAGTGCACGATCCAATTTCCACCAGATCTTTTTCAGGATCTCAACGAAATTTTTGGGCGGTGTTTTCGGCATCGGCATTCCGCGCGAAAGCGAAGAATACAAATGCGTATGGGCATTCACCAACCCAGGAATTACAATTTTTCCTTTAAGGTCAACTACTTCTTCTCCGTTTTTTAGAGAAAGATTTTTCCCGACTTCAGAAATCAGACCACGGTCAATTCGCAAATCTGTTTTTAGAATTGACAAAGGTTGAAGCGTAACACATGTTGTATTTTTTAGAAGCATAGTTTTAAAACATTAGCCACAGATTTACACAGAAAAAACACAGATGAACACAGTGAAAATCCGTGCATTTTCAGTGTACATTCGTGGTTACATTTTTATTTCTGTAACCATTTACTCAACGCATCAATTGTTGGCGGTAAACTAATCGATTTTTCCAGATGTTTGTTTTGCTGGCAGTTCGTCAAAAATTCTCACGAAACGCGCGGTGGATTTCATTTCCCCACCACAATTTTTATTTCTTCTGCTGTTAATCCTTACAGTTGATAAACAATTTCATTTTTTCGGCTGTTGCAGTAATCCCGAAGAGATTGAATTTGAATAACACTGCATGAAATACAGTGTACAACTATCCATCCACCGGCACAACCACGAAGCGGTTGAATGTTTTTTACAGTAAATACTTTTCATCAAATTCAATTCCATGTTCGTTCAGCAGTTCAATATATTCCTCTCTGAAGGTTTTTATTTTATGATGTGCCTCCTGATTTTTCACATATTCAATCAATCTGTCTTTTTCTTTTATGGAGTAAGTGAATGCGCCATATCCACCCTGCCATCCTCCGAATTTTTTGAAAAGCACAATATTTTTAATGTATTCTGAACTCGCCAGTTTTATATCTTTAATGAGATCTGCCAGTGCCACGGAAGGATGTAGGTGCGTTACGATGTGCAAATGATCTTCAACACCATTGATGCGGTATAAATGGCAATTTTTATTTTTAAGAATGCCCCCGATGTATTTGAACAACTCCTGCCGGCTTGGGGCTGTGAGTGTATGTTCACGGTTTTTAGTGCCGAAAACTATTTGATAAAGTATTTGTGTGTAAGTGCTCATGGTTTTCTCGTTTATTCAACCCTTTCAGGGTTGCAGGTAACGTTTCGTTTTTCTCTCTCCACCGATTTCACCGGTGGTTATTCATCTTTAAGCCCTTCGGGCTTGATCGTTTCACTTCTACAATTTTTATTTCTTCTGCTGTCAATCCGTACAGTTGATAAACAATTTCATTTATTCTGCTTTCGTAGTAATCCCGAAGGGATTAAATTTGAATAACACTGTATGCAATGCAGCGTAGAACTATCTATCGATCGGCACAACCGCGAAGCGGTTGAATGATGTTCATCAAATTCAATTAGTAATGGCGTTAGCCGCATTTTCATTTTCCTTCCACAATTTTTATTTCATCAGGAGTTAATTCGTATAGCTCATAAACAATTTCGTTTATTCTGCTTTCGTAGTAATCCCGAAGGGATTAAATTTGAATAACACTGTATGCTGTGTAGAACTATCTATCGATCAGAACAACCACGAAGCGGTTGAATGATGTTCATCAAATTCAATTAGTAATGGCGTTAGCCGCATTTTCATTTTCCTTCCACTATTTTTAGTCCTGCTTCCATTAAATCCTTAATATAGCGTTTTACTTATTTTTTCTACTCCTTGTATTAGTTCATCAATTTCTTCTTTGGTCGGCTCTTTTTGTTTTTTGTGGTCACATAGATTTCTTAAATCGCCTAAATGTTGAATGGAACGCCAAGTTGGAGTTTCAATTATTC
>JANONI010000378.1:0-2763 GCA_031420755.1 Bacteroidota bacterium
ACAAAGAAAACAAAAATAATTTCTCTTATCGTTGTAACCGTTTCAATCACAAACATCTTTGCCAATGCATTGTTTATACCTCTTTGGCAGACGATGGGGGCATCGATTTCTGCACTGTTATCCCAGTTTCTATTTTTTATACTTATGTATGTATTCGCCCAGCGGCAGTATAATATCCCTTATGAATGGAAAAAAATACTTCTCATCACCGCTTCCGGTATTATGATTGTTTGGCTTGGTTCACTTGTTCAAGAAACCTCGTTCGTAATTTCGTTCGTTGTAAAATCCCTGTTAATCATTAGTTTTCCAATGGTACTATATTATTTTAATTTTTTCGAAGTTGTTGAGCTGGAGAGGCTTCAAAGTGTATGGCTAAAATGGAATAATCCCTTATCTTGGAAAAAGAATATTCACGAGTTACTTTAATTATTCATCCAATACAATACTTATTGTTCTCAACAGTACGATATTGATTCACATAGGATCGATCAATACACTCTTTCGGACAGCATATTTTTAAATGGAAAAAATACTTTTTCAGACTCCTATCCTTTTTCTTATTTTCAATCGTCCGGACACAACCGAAAAAGTATTCCAACGGATACATGAGTTGCAGCCGCGATATCTTTATGTTTCTGCCGATGGTCCGCGCGCACACAAAGAAAACGAAAAAGAACTTTGCGAATCTGCGCGGAAAATAATCGAGAAAGTGGATTGGGACTGCGAAGTAAAAACTCATTTCAGTGAAATCAATTTGGGATGCAAGGTCGGTGTAAGTTCAGGTATCAATTGGTTCTTTGAACATGTTGAAAATGGAATAATCCTTGAAGATGATTGTCTGCCTGATCTTTCATTTTTTTCATTCTGTGAAGTGATGTTGGAAAAATATAAGCATGATGAAAGAATAATGCATATCGGCGGAACGAATTTTCAAGATGGAATAATTCGTGGATCGGGCAGCTATTATTTTTCACGCATCACGCATGTGTGGGGATGGGCGACCTGGCGACGGGCGTGGAAAAAATACGATGCAGCGATTAGTTCATTTTCGGACATCGTGAACAGCAATCAGTTTGCGGGGCTTTTTCCTAATGAACGGGTGAGAAAATATTGGCTCAAGAATTTTGATCTGGTACACTCCAATAAAAAGGATACGTGGGATGTACAATGGATGTACACCGTAAGTATCAATCATGGCTTGACAATCGTTCCGAACAACAATTTGGTCTCGAATATCGGATTTGAATTAGATGCTACGCATACATTCATTCAATCCGATCCGGCGGCAAACCGTTCCACTGAATCCTTGAATCGGATCATTCATCCTTCCGTGATCGCACTTGATGCAAAAGCGGATACGTATACATTCACGAAATATTTGAATCCGAACAAAATGCGTAAATTGTGGCGACTGCTCCGCCACTATATATAAAAGATAACTACTCAGTCTGTTTTTTGTAATTTTTTTATTAGTGTTTATTCGTGTTATTAGTGGAAAAAAGTAACTAAGAGCAATGTTTTTTATCCACGAATAACACGAATATTCACGAATAGTAGTATGAATTATCATACTTGTCCGGAATAGTTTTTGAATCAACAATTTCAATCTAAGTAGTTACGAACGTTTTATACAAAAGGAACAGAGCAGTGATCTGTAAAATTTGCGGGACTACATCCGAAAAAATATTTCGCACAACAGTCTTGCTGAAATATGATGTCGATTATTTTCAATGCCCGCAATGCAAATTCATCCAAACAGAGGAACCGTATTGGCTGAAAGAAGCATACGCACGGTCAATCAATATTGAAGACACCGGATTGGTTGAACGGAATATTCTTTTCGCAAAACGAACCGGTATGCTTCTCTTTTTTTTGTTCAACCGTACAGGAAAATTTTTAGACTATGGAGGCGGGTACGGTTTGTTCGTACGGTTGATGCGTGATTACGGATTCGATTTTTACTGGAAGGATCCGTTTACCGAAAATCTTTTTGCGCGCGGTTTTGAATCTACTGATGATACGAAAGAGCGCTTCGAAGTAGTGACAACATTTGAATGTTTTGAACATTTCGAGCATCCGCTGAAAGAACTAGAAGCGATGTTATCGTTGACCGATTCAGTGTTGTTTTCCACGGAAATATTTTCCAACACAGCGCCGTTACCGGAAGAGTGGGGCTATTATTATTTCACCCATGGTCAGCATATTTCTCTCTATTCCCTTGAATCGTTGCAATGGCTTGCGAAAAAATATGATATGAATCTTTACACCAACGGAAAAAGTTTTCACCTGCTCACAAAAAAACGTCTCAATAATACGGTGTTCGGAATATTGCTGAAAGCATCGTTGCTTGGGATTCCGTCGTTGATCCGACTTGCGATGGGGAGTAAAACAAAACGGGATTCAGCGATCGCGCAAGAATCTCGGAAGAAACATACGTTATGAATGTATTGTTCGATCATCAAGTATTTTCTTTTCAAGAGTATGGCGGCATCTCCCGCTATTATTCTCAATTGATAAAATCATTTGCTCAGGGAAATGAAGTTCATCCCGACCTGTTAATCAAATATTCCAACAATTCATTTTTAACCGATTTACCAATTCGTACGCCTCAACCTTTTTTTTCTTCACATCGTTTCAAAGGACGAAATGAAATAATCCGTTTGCTAAATCAATCATATTTCAAAAAAAAATATCAGATATTAATTCAGCCTGATATTTTTCACCCCACGTATTATCACCCATATTTTTTGGATACTATTGGAG
>JANONI010000379.1:0-11499 GCA_031420755.1 Bacteroidota bacterium
TTTTCAAACATTAAGCAATGACAAAAAAAGTTTCAAAAATATTTCTCTATTTTGTATTGACGGTTGTTCTGTTGATTGGAGGGACGGCAATCTTCACGCAAACATCAATGTTTCGTGTTACCCTTCGTTCTACGCTCTATACATTTCTAGAAGATCAGCTTAATGCCAATATTTATATTGGCGAGATCAATGGAAATCTTTTTACCGGCTTTTCCGTTGATACGGTAATGATGTATGTTGACGGTGCTCCATTTGTTGAAGCAGGAAGACTTTCGGTGAACTATCGGCTTATTAGCCTGCTGAGAAATAAAATAAATATTGATTCACTAAAACTAGAAAACCCAATCATCCATCTTACCCGGCGGAAGAATGGCGAATGGAATTATAACCATATTTCAAAATCAACATCGCCGAAGGATACCGTTGAATCGCCGCTTGTTGTTGTTGCCAGAAAATTGAAGATTGTGAACGCGAAATTTCGTTTGGTTGATTCGACAGGTGCATACGATCAACCGGTTCTTGATCGCAATGGAAAGCCGGTTATCAATTACAGCAATATCGATCTTGAGAATGTGAATATAGAAGTAAGCGGAATGTACTCCGCAAAAAAAATAGATGTTTCAGTGAAGAACATATCGTTCATTTCTCCTCGTGAACAGTTCACTCTGGCAAAACTTTCTGCAGAAATTTTACACACAGAACAAAAGAGCAGCGTAAAAAATCTGGTGATCGTAACGCCCTCGTCGTGGATTGAAACTTCTGCGGAACTGAACGGCATTGACGCATTTTCAATCGGTGATGTTGCAGACCTTCGCCACGCGCAGGTTTCACTTTCTGCTTCATCGTCAAATATACTTTTGAGTGATATTCAAACATTGCTGCCATCGCTCGATTTTATGAAAGGGAATTTCTATTTCGAAGGTGAGTTCGAAGGGAACTTTGAAAATCTTTCCGTGAAAAAACTTCATGCCGCTTTCGGAACAACTTCTCTCTCGCTTTCCGGCACCGTTTCCAACATATACAAACCGGAAGAACTACGGTTGAATATTGTTTCCAGCAACAGCACTGTCAATCCTTCCGATGTTCCGGCGTTGATGCCGTATTTCAAAATTCCCGATTACAAAAATATCGGACTCATTACGCTCGATTTTCAGTTTGTCGGAAAGCCGCTGGATTTTTTGGCGATTTCAAAGATCAAATCGGCTGCCGGAACAGTTACCATTGATGGACAAATGGTGATTACCGAAGAAAATATTCATTACAAAGGAATTCTTGTAGGAAACGATATCAATTTAGAAAAAGTATTTGCTTCCGATGAATTTCTGTCGCGATTGAATACGCGCATGTTCATTGAAGGAGAAGGAACATCGATTGCAACATTGAACAGCGAAGCGACAATTGAATTTGATTCGTCATCATTCCGAGACATTCACATTCATCATTCGAAAATTGGATTGAAAGCGCGCGATAAAATAATCGGCGCCGATATTTCTATTCAGTCGTCGGGCGGAAATATTTCTGCGCAGTCGGTGTTTAACTTTTCTAACGATATATTGCCATCCTATAATGGTCATGCTCAAGTGCGCGGACTTGATCTTGCGCCGATTGTTAAGGATGAATATTATTCTTCAAAATTATCATTTGATATACAGCGTTCGGGAAAAGGTCTTGCGCTGTTTAATACGCCATCTGATACGAAGATTGATTTTTATAAATCGAATTTTAGCGGAATGTCGTTCGACAGTGCGCAGATATTGCTGACATGGCTTAAAGATTCTGTAAATAATGATAAATTGATCGTTGCTTCACCGGTTGTTGATGGTGAAATTGAAGGGAAATTCAAATTCGAAGATATCGTCAATTCAGTTCAAACACATCTTAAAGGATTTGAAAAGATTTATCGCTATCAACGGGGAATTATAGACTCTTCATTTACCATGATGAATGATTCTGCAAGCGAACGTATGAATAGCAGGAATAATCCATCTTCACTTTCCTATAATCTACGAATGAAGAATCTTAAACCGCTTTCAGTACTTTTTAAATTTCCGAAATTGGATATTGTTGGGACCGCGTCGGGAACATTGAGCAGCGATTCGATTTCCGCCTCATCATCCGGCACAATTTCCATTTCCAACGGAATGTATGCCGATACATCCGCGTTCATTCGTTTGCACGGAACGAAATTGGATTATGTTATCAATAATATTTCTCCTGTTCACACCACAACATTGGGCGATCCGCTTAAGATGCATCTGCATTTGTTGAGCGATGAACTTAGTATTGATAACACTACGCTGCGATTGACAACACTTGATTTTGATTTTGACCGACAAAAAGGAAAATATAATATTGCGACTGATATTGATACGACAATCGGCATATCGGCACAAGGCGTGGTAGAAGTTTCCGATTTTCTCAATCGGTTCACGATCAACGATCTGTATGTAAAATATCAAGGTCTTGATATTCGCAACGCAACACCGTTTAGTGCAACAGCGAACCGACGCGGCATTCAGATTGATACATCCATTTTCGTTCGAGGAAATGAAGAATTTATTGTGAAAGGAACATACAATTATTACGGCGCCGTAAATGCTCACGCGGTCATCAAAAATTTTGCATTGTCCGATATTTTCTTCGTTAATACTTCGCCCGAATTTCGCGAACAGGCATTTGCTCTTGGTGGAACGGTGGATGCAACGGCAACTATTTCTGGAACGGTTAACGATCCGGTTATAACGGCACAGTTAGAAGGCACCAACATTGCATACCGTAACAGCAATTTTGGAAATTTGGAAGTTGCTTTTCATTATGCAAAAAAGAATGCCGGTGTAAAAGTAGAACTTAATCAAACGTCGGATTTGACATCCTCTCAATCGTTCAATCTTGAAGGAAACGTTCCTCTTGACCTTAGTTTTACTTCTGTCAATGAGAGGACGAATCTCAAAGGGATGAATATTATTCTCACAACAGAAAATCTGCCAGCGGAAATCTTTGATATTTTTATTCCAGAGATTGACCAAATGTCCGGATTGGTGAACGGAAAAGTAACGATGACCGGTTCGGTGAATGAACCATTGTTTCAAGGAAACATTCAATTTGCCAAGGGGTCGTTTAGACTTGAAATGACCGGAATACAATATTCTGTAGCCGGAAGAATCAATCTCGATAGTCAAAAAATCATGTTCCCTGAATTCGTTATCAAAAATACTCAAAATGATTATTCGGCGGGATTGGTTAATGTTGGCGGATTCATTCTGATGAAAGGATTTGCTCCTGAGGAATACCATCTTTCGGCAAACGGAGAACTGCTTGTTCTTTCAAATGCCTCACGTTCTATCAATCAATCGTTCTTTGGAACCCTTGTTGCTCAAACAGGATCCGGTGGACTTCATTTCGAGGGAACATTTGAACGCTCACGAATCAGCGGTGAAGTATTGGTCAGCGATGCATCACTCATATTTCCGCAGACCCAGCAAACAAATTCATTCTCTAATGCAAGATTCGACGAGGTTCTATTCTATGATGACACGACAAAAGTATTTACCGATACCATGGTTGTAACCAATATCGTTCGATCATTGACCCAGAATGTATCATCAAAGAAAGCAGAGCGCACATTTTTGGATGGATTTGGCTATGAGCTTACCATTCAAACACAAGGCAATGTTCGTGTGAATATGATCTTCAATTCAAATTTCGGAGCGTATGAAGAATTGTATGCCGAGTTGAATGGTAAAATGATCTTGAAGAAAAATGAAACAGGGCAGCAGCTAAACGGAACCATTAACATCGGAGATCGATCGAACTATAAATTCTATAAAGAATTTAAAGCGTCCGGCTCATTAACATTTGTGGGAGATCCGCAAAATCCGCAATTACATATTCTTGCTAAATACGAAGGAACTCATTGTAAAAATACAAATGTCACCACGGGAGATTGCCTTGAATCTGAACGTGTTATTGTTTCATTAGAAATAACAGGAAATCGGGTGAAGCCTCAAGTGAAGATCGGTTTAGTAACTCTGGATCAAAGCAATCGTGAAATTCCACGTCAAGGAGATGTTGAGAATGATGCCATTGCATTTTTGCTAACATCGTCTCCGAATACTCACGGTCAATTTCGCGAAGATCTTTCCGCGTTCGATCGTAATAAATTAGGGGAGAAACTTCAATCCACATTAACAGGATCATTCATCAATAGTATGTTGTCCGATCTGGTGATGGAATTTGTAAAACAGAATAATATTCCATTCGTAAAGCGAATAGAATTGCGGAACGTTGAGCGTGCTGATCCTAATCTGAATTTCAGCGGCGAATTTTTAACGGCGGTCTTCAATGTTGGCGGTAATGTGTTTGCCGATCTGAACAACACCAATATCAGTGTGCAATATCCGGTTTTAGGCAAACAGAACCGTAATTTTATGGCGGAATATGAACGAAAAACGGAAAGTTCTGGCATTATCAAAACGCAAGTAACCAATACTGCGCGGCTTTTCTACCGCTTCACTTTTTAAACAATGTAATCAATCACATGAAAACTGAACAACTGCGTGAACAAGTGCTTTCGTATTTTGCAAAGCATACCAAAGAAGGATATAAATCGCGTCAGTTACGACGCCAATTGCGCGTTACCAGCGAACGAGATTTTCAACTTCTTCGCGAAGTGCTGCACACAATGGTGGATAATGCCGAACTGCGGTGGACCAAAGTACGCGGTTATCATCTTGCGGAATCATCGAATAAGATTAACGGCGTTATTGCAATTGATAAGCGCGGCAATGGCATAGCGACAACGAGCCGGGGAGATGTGTTCATCGATAAACAATCGGTCGGCACAGCATTCAACGGAGACAGCGTAGAAGTTGCAGTGTTTGGGTTAAAGAAATCAACAAAAAATAGTTTGGCGGTGAACGAAGGGGAAGTATTGAAAGTTCTTTCCCGAGCGCATACGGAATTTGGCGGTACGGTACAGCGCAGCAAGAATTTTTATTTTGTTCTTCCGGACGATTCACGAATGCATCGCGATTTTTACATTGCACCCGAAGATCTTAATGGTGCAACATCGGGCGATAAAGTTCTTGTTGAACTGTTGGAATGGGACGATCCTTATAAAAATCCGGAAGGAAGAATAATAAAAACTCTGGGTTCAGCAGGAGATCCGTTTGTTGAATTGCGTTCTGTCATTCAATCCTATCGTTTGCCAACGTCGTTTCCCAAAGAAGTAGAGCAGGCAGCGGCGGAAATTTCTAAACAAATTTCAAACGAAGAAGTTAAACAACGATTGGATATTCGTTCGGCAATCGTTCTCACAATTGATCCGCATGATGCGAAAGATTTTGATGATGCGCTTTCCATTGAATTGCTCGACGGAGGATCGTTCCGCATTGGCGTGCATATTGCCGATGTGAGCGCGTATGTAACGGAAGGAAGCATTATCGATACAGAAGCGTTCGCGCGCGCTACAAGCGTTTATCTTGCTAACCAAGTGATACCGATGCTGCCGGAAAAATTATCGAATGATATTTGCAGTTTGCTGCCGAATCAGGACCGGCTTGCATATTCCGTTTTCATGAATGTAACAGACAAAGGAAAAGTAAGAAAATATGAGTTTGCGCGGACTGTGATCAATTCCAAACGGCGATTTACGTACGAAGAAGTAGAAACAATTCTTGATAATAAAAAAGGAGAATATTCAGACGAGTTGTTAGATCTCTGGGCGGTTGCAAAGATTCTTCGTGCAAAAAGGATGAAGAACGGAAGTATTGATTTCGATTCGCCCGAAGCGAAGTTTACCTACGACGAGAAAGGAAAACCGGTTGAGATTTTTATTAAAAAACGTTTAAAGAGCAATCAGTTGGTGGAAGAATGTATGCTGCTTGCCAATCAAACAGTTGCGGCGCATATTTCTACATTAGAAAAAGATAAAGAACAGCTTCCGTTTGTGTACCGTATTCACGATCTGCCGGACAAGGAAAAACTTCGTACGCTGGAAGATTTTGTGAGAAAGTTCGGCTATAAATTAAACATATCGCAGGTGGCTTCGTCAAAAGAATTACAGCAGCTATTGTTACAGGTTCACGGAACAAAAGAAGAAAATCTTATTAACGAAGTTGCCCTGCGAAGCATGGCTAAAGCCGTTTATTCCGCAGATAACATAGGACACTTTGGTTTGGCATTCGACCATTATTCTCACTTCACTTCTCCAATCCGCCGTTACCCAGATTTATTGGTGCATCGGTTATTGTGGGAATACACCGGCGGAATGAATGAGAAACGAAAGCAGTTGTTCAGCAACGAACTGCCGGCAATGTGCAAGCATTGTTCGGAACGCGAAAAAGTTGCCGCCGAAGCAGAACGCGATTCCATAAAAGTTATGCAGGTGGAATATATGCGCCAGCATTTGGGTGAAGAATTCCAAGGGATTATTTCCGGTGTCATTCAATATGGAGTATTTGTTGAGATCAACGATATGCTTGTTGAAGGGATGCTGCATGTGCGAGATTTGAATGACGATTATTATATTTTCGATGAAAAACAATATGCGCTTATTGGTGAACGCAACGGAAAACGTCTGCGGCTTGGCGATTCAATTACGGTGAAGGTAGCTAAAGTAACACCGGAGCGACGACAGATTGATTTTGTGTTAGCAGAGACGGATAGTAAAGAAGAGAATAAAAAGAAAAAAGGAAAACACCGAAAGAATTAATACGCGAGTGTATGCGTTTTACTTTAGAAGAACAACGAGGCGGATATGAAAAAAATAGCACTGCTGATTTTAATGTTCTCATCAATCGCGATAGCGCAAGATGGGAATTTTGGCAAGAACAAAGTTCAATATAAACGATTCAATTGGTCGTTTATCCAAACAGAACATTTTGATATTTATTTTTATCAGGACGGAGCAGCAATTGCAAATTTCACTGCTGTTGCGGCAGAATCTGCGTATGCTTCCATCGCGAAGACAATGCGCTATCAGTTAAACAATCGCGTGGCGATTATGGTGTACAATTCGCACAACGATTTTCAACAGACAAATGTGATTGGCGAATATATGGAAGAAGGAGTTGGCGGTGTTACGGAATTGTTCAAGAATCGTGTTGTTCTTCCGTTCGAAGGAAATTATAGACAATTCCGTCACGTCATCCATCACGAACTCGTACACGCAGTAATGAATGATATGTTCTACGGCGGCTCTATTCAATCTATTATCTCGAATAATATTCGCATCCAATTACCGCTCTGGATCAGCGAAGGCTTTGCCGAATATGAAGCGTTGCGATGGGATATCAATTCGGATATGTTCATTCGCGATGCAACGCTTAACACCTATCTTCCGCCAATACAATATTTGGGCGGATACTTTGCCTATCGCGGCGGGCAATCCGTTTTTTACTATATCGCTAATAAATACGGTGAACAAAAGATCGGCGAGATATTGCATAAAATTAAAAGTCTGCGCAGCGTTGATGCCGGATTCAAAAGTTCCATCGGTTTAACAGTTGAAGAACTATCCGAACGATGGCAGAAGGAACAGAAAAAAATGTACTGGCCCGATATTGCAAAACGGGAAGACCCTGAAGATTTTTCGACACGATTGACCAATCACGTTAAAGAAAATAATTTTTACAACACCAGTCCGGCAATTTCTCCGCAAGGCGATAAGATCGCATTCATTTCGGACAGAGATGATTATTTTGATGTGTTTGTTATGTCCACAATCGATAATACAATCGCCAAAGTATTGAAGGGTCAACGGACGAAAAATTTTGAAGAACTGCATCTTTTAACCCCGGGAATAAGCTGGTCGCCGGACGGAAAAAAAATTGCGATCGCGGTGAAAAGCGGAGAGCGTGATGCCATTTATCTGATTGATGTGAACGAAGGAGACGAGGAAAAGATTGATCTGGAAATTGAAGGAATTTTCAGCGTTGATTGGTCCCGCCAAGGCGACAAACTCGTTTTTGTCGGCAACACTTCCTATCAATCAGATATCTATACCTACGACCTTACTGCAAAAAAACTAACCAATCTAACGAATGATATCTTTTCCGATTCAGACCCGACATGGTCGCCTGATGGGAAGGACATCTATTTTGTTTCGGATAGGAGACACAATACATCCGCGAACAATCTTCCGGCAAATTTTAGAATGGTGAGGTTCGATTATAAACAATTAGATATCTATTCGTACGATTTTGCATCAGATAAAATAGTGCGTATAACCAACGATGAAAACAGTGATGAAACATCGCCGGTAGTTTCGCCGGACGGGAATAAAATATTATATGTTTCCGACAGGAATGGAACGGGAAATGTGTACGAACGAAATCTTCTAACGAATGAAGACAGACCGATCACAAATTCCATTACCGGCGTGTATCAGCTATCGTTATCAGCCGACGGCAACAAACTTGCATATTCGGCATTGAATAAAGCGGGCTTCGATCTTTTTCTCCTCAAAACTCCATTTGAAAAGAAATTGGATGTAACGCAGCTTGAACCGACGGAATATATTAAACGCAAGAACCCGATGATAAAAAAGAATGCCGATACGGTTGCAATTGCCACTACGGCAGAGACAACGAAAGATACCGCAAGCGTTTATGGCGATAATGTTCGGATCGATTTTAATAATTATGTTTTTACGGATGATGCGGCGAAAGCTGTTGTAGCCGATGAGTTGCCGTCAATGAGTACAAAATCAATCTCCATTGCTGGAAACGTGGATGACGACAGTAATTTTGTCGTGAACAAATATAAATTGAACTTTTCGCCGGATATCGTCTATGGAAATGCGGCATTCAGTACGTTCTACGGCGTTCAAGGAACAACGATGATGTCGTTCAGCGATATGCTCGGCGATCATCAAATATTTTTTCTTACGAATCTTCTGCTCGACCTAAAGAACAGCGATTACGTACTGGCGTATTATTATCTGCCGGCATTCATTGATTATGGTTTCCAAGGATATCACAGCGCACGGTTCATATATCTTCAAGATCCTTCGATCGGTGTTTCGCTCTATCGTTTTAGAACATGGGGAATTTCAGGAACAGCATCTCTACCGATAGATCGTTTTAATCGACTCGAGTTTGGAATTTCGTGGATGAATCTTTCAAAAGAAAATATGGATTTTGGACTTGAATCGCTTAATCAAAAAAGAACATTAATCGTTCCAACGCTGAGTTATGTTCACGACAATACGTTGTGGGGATATACTTCTCCGAACAACGGATCGCGGTATAATATCAACGCAATGTTCAGTCCATCATTGGGTAGTAGCTCACTCGATTTTCAAACATATACGGCAGATTATAGACGATATTTTAAATTCTGGAAAACGTATTCGTTTGTGATGCGGTATTCCGGCGGTATTAGTGTCGGAAAAAATGCACAACAATTCTTTATTGGCGGAACGGATGGATGGATTAATCGGGAATTTGAGAACGGCGGAATCCCAATTAGGAACATCGAAGATTTTGCATTTCTTACTCCGGCATTGCCTCTGCGCGGTTATAATTATAATGTGAAGAATGGAACAAAATACGCATTAGTAAATTATGAATTGCGGTATCCATTTATCCAATATCTAGTTACCGGCGGTGTGCCGATTGCACTTGGAAATATAACCGGCGCAACATTTGTGGATATTGGTTCTTCGTGGACAAAAGAAAAGATGTTCCGCGGTTTTGGAAAAAATGCAACAGGAAAAACGGTTACTCAAGATCTGTTGATTGGCACAGGAATGGGAATTCGCATGTTCTTATTCGGTCTTCCATTGAAGATTGATGTCGCGTGGTCATACACCGGTGAAGGATTCTCAATTCCGAAATATTATTTCTCTCTTGGGGGAGATTTCTAACAAAAGCAGATAGTCAAAACAAAAAAAACCGAAGATATTCTTCGGTTTTTTTGTTGTTTATAGGCTAAAAACGCACTTTTTGCTATAGGTATAGACCAATCAAATTATCGGCAGCATTATTCATTTGCTGCCGTATTATAGTTTATATATATTTACTAAAACATTGAGGAACAATCGCAACGGACAAACTAAATATCGACAAATTAAAAATTCATTTTAAAGGTAGAAATATCTTTGAAACAAAGGATATTATAAACTTTTACAAAGAATTTGAAACTAGCATAAAACAAACAACCGTTAATTGGAGGGTGTATGCTTTAATTCAAATGGGAATATTAAACCGCATTGGAAGAGGAAGGTTTATTCTTGGAGAGGGTAAAAAGTATGTCCCCGAAATTTCTCCCAAAATGAAAGCCATTCATACTAAACTTACAAAGGAATTTCCCTACCTGAATATGTGTATATGGAGCACATCTTCTATAAACGAATTTATGGTTCATCAACCTGGACGTTTTTTTTTACTTATTGAAGTAGAAAAAGAAGCAACACAATCGGTATTCTATTTTTTAAAGGAATCTCACTACTCGGTATTTATTGAGCCCACAATTGATTTAATGGATAAATATTTGCCAAATGAAAAGGAAACGTTAATTGTAAAGGCACTTGTTTCCGAAGCCCCATTCCAGAATGTTAAAAACATAAATACCGCTTCGTTAGAAAAAATGTTAGTTGATATCTATTGTGATAATGTAATATTTTCATCGCAACAAGGTGCTGAAATGCGAACTATTTTTATGGAGGCGCTAAATAAATATTCTGTAAACCAAAGCAGAATGCTTCGGTATGCTGACAGAAGGAGGAAAAAAGAGAGCTTCAACCACTATCTGAATTCAATAACCAACGTACGGCAGCTATAGCGGTTTGCTGCCATTTTATAGAATATGATTAACAGAAAAGAAATATCCACAGATTGGATTAACAAGGTTTCTAAAGATAATCGCAATGCTGATACAATACTTATAGAAAAAGTTATCCGTGCATTACTATTGGTGGAAGGTCTTGCCAAACTAAAATTACCCTTCGTTTTTAAAGGTGGAACGGCATTAATGCTTCATTTGAATACCACTAAAAGATTGTCTATTGATGTTGATATTATTTTATCAACGATGCCGGATAACTTGGAGGATTCTCTTGACATTGTTGTAAAAGAACAAGGCTTTATACGAAAAGAGTTACAACACAGAAATACTCAATCGAAAATTAAAAAGGAACATTATAAGTTTTATTATACCCCATTTCATAAATCCAAACAAGAAGAAGAATATGTCTTACTCGATATTTTGTTTGAAAAAATAAATTACAATAGAGTTGTAAAAATTCCAGTTCAATCGAAGTTTATTCCGAATCAAGGAGATGCAATTTTAGTGGATGTACCATCATTGGAAGATCTGCTTGGTGACAAACTAACTGCTTTTGCTCCAAACACAACAGGGATTCCATACCTCAAAAAAGAAGACAGTATGAGTATGGAAATCATTAAACAACTCTATGATATTGGTAATTTATTAGATGTAGTAGTTGATGCAGCCGTTATTAAATCTACATTTTACCGTTTTGCAAAAACTGAATTA
>JANONI010000380.1:0-4904 GCA_031420755.1 Bacteroidota bacterium
GTGAGCGAAGACGAACTATTATTCTGCAGAAGAATCACACTTCGACTCCGCTCAGTGTGACATTTGATGACAGCATTCAATTTTTTAGATATCTCCTTTTGGCAATGAAAAATAAAATATTGCTCCTTTTCCAACCTCACCCTCTGCCCACACATCGCCGCCGTGGCGGTGGATCACTCTACGTACAATTGAAAGCCCGATACCGGTCCCTTCGAATTCTTCGTTTGTATGCAGGCGCGAGAAAACACCAAACAGTTTTCCCGCATCTTTCATGTCAAACCCCGCCCCCGAATCTTTGACAAAATAGATACTCTTAGTATATTCTGTGCGTCCCCCTATAACAATCGTGCATTCATCTTTTGCTAAAGTAAATTTAATCGCGTTGGAAAGCAAATTGCTC
This sequence comes from Bacteroidota bacterium, assembly GCA_031420755.1. Classification (GTDB taxonomy): domain Bacteria; phylum Bacteroidota; class Ignavibacteria; order UBA10030; family UBA8401; genus UBA8401. The sequence goes on from JANONI010000380.1 coordinate 401, forward strand.
CAGACCTGACGCAACAGCGTTTTATCTCCCCGCACCTTCGGTAACGGAGGAATGGTGATCAGGATCTTTTGTCGTGCTTCCGGCGAGGCGATCTCTTCATACGTTTCTTGCGCAAGCGCGGTCATATCGATCGTTATGGTATCTAATTCTTTCTTGTTCGTTTTTGACAACATCAACAACGCCGAGATAAGTTGCTGCATTGTTTGCGTATTTGTTCGAATGATCGAAAGAAGTCTCTTGCCTTCCTCATCGAGTTTTTCGCCAAGGTGCATTGCAAGAAACTGGGTGAACCCGTTGACCGCAAGAAGAGGAGCGCGTAGATCGTGGGAGACAGAATAACTGAATGCTTCAAGTTCTTTGTTTGCATTTTCTAATTGTATGGTCCGCTCTGCAACGCGGATCTCCAATTCTGCGTTCAACTTCCTCACTTCTTCGTCCGACCGCTTCATGGCTTCTTCAGCAAATACTCGTTGCGTAATATCCCGAGCCACTGCTTGAAACCCCATGATCTGACCATGTTCCATCAACGGTTGAACATTTTGTCCCAACCAGAATTGGTTTCCCTCTTTAGTGACCGCGGGAAATTCTAAATATGAACTGTATTGACCATTGAAAAATTGCGTGGCATAATATTGCCGTGCTTTATTGCGAAAGTTGGGATGGAACAACTCAAGGTAATGTTTTCCCATAAACTCATCTTCAGCATATCCGAAAATTCTTAAACTCACCGGATTTACATAAATGAATCTTCCTTCACCGTCTGTTCGGTAGATGATATCGGCGGCATTTTCCACGAAGCGGCGATATTTTTCCTCGCTCTCTCGTAGTTTTTCATACAATGCTTGCAAGTCGGGTTGTTGTGGTTGCATGTGGAAGATGGTGAAGTCCGAAAATCTTTAGATACTACTAGAATGTAAGCAAGATGTTACTTACTATCAATGTGCGTTTTGCTTCTTATACAGAATGGCTACGCTTCAAATTCATATTGCGTCTCGACCCAATATTCTGTAGCATTCGACCGCGAGCAGGAGAGCGAGGCAGATGCATCAGGCGTTCATTATTTGGCAAAGGCAGATATCAATCCTCAGGCAAGCGCCGATTTTTTTTTTCGACTTTCTCATGAAAAGGAAAATATTTCTTTACAATTTGAATTGCTGAACACACATCCAAACTCAACCGACCGTGCAGCAGAGATCATCAAGCTCCGTAAACGAGAAACATTCACATCACGCCCGATCAGTGATTCGATATCATGGAAGAAATTTCAAGCGGCAGTGCAGCAGCGTGTCGATGAGAAAAATATATTTTAAGAGTACAGAATTTTTCTATCGTATCAGCTTCACTCTACTTCTGTTGGAATATTTTCATCCGTGGAAAAATTATTGATTGGAAAGATATAGGACACCTTAGAGATGTCCTATACCTATGCACGCAGATGGAATTACGGCGGTGCAAATTATGGAGAAGCTGCTGCAACACTGATACTTCAATCGTTTCCAAATCTTGAATTGACAACATTGTTGTAGATTGATCCGAACGTATAACCAATTCCCACCGAAGCGTAATAGGAATAATTTGTTGCAATCTCTCGTTGTCGTGTTAGAACCTGCGCTTGCGATGTGCCGCCTTTCGATAATGCGATCTGATCCCGAATCTGTCTAAAAGAACCATAAAGATTTAACGATAATCCTTCAAATAAACGGAGAGACATATTTCCATAAATTTGTGCGTTATACTTTTTCAAATCTCGTAAATGTTCCGCGCCGAGCACAGATAGTGATATTGATCCCCATTGCTGACGTAATTCTAACGTAACAGAAAGAGAATGATCAAAGAGAAATTCTTCTTTCTTATCATAAATGGTGGAGTCCACATAATTATTTTGGATTCCACCTACTTTGTATAACACACGAAGCTGTCGACGGGTTGATTCGGAAAAAGGAAAGAAATTATATTCAATTGCCGGAGCTATTCTTCCTGAAAGATCGATGTTACGGTATGTTGAAGAAATTATTGCTCCGGTAATTCCGGCTGACCAATGATCATCCAAACTTTTTACCCACAATCCATCAAAGTAATAACCTCGTGTAATAAATTTTTCTTTCAGCGTCCCATACTCGTACGTGTTTTCTTTATAGTCAGAACTCGCTGAAAGACGGATCTTCCAGTCCTGTGTTGTTCTGTTTGCAGAAAGCGTAGAGTAAATGTACGTTGTATTCGAGGATTTTTCGCCGTTCAAAAAGCTGTTCAGGTTGAGACTGAACACCCAAAAGTTCCACAAATCTTCTATTGTTTGTTGTTGCGAAGGACGTGAATACGATACGGAAAGAAATTCTGCAACGGGTGTTTTTAATGCGTAATGAAATAATCCTTTCCTTAATATTGTTGCCAACCCGCGTCTTTGTTCATCTTCCGTGTTTGTTATATTGGAAATATATCGAAGAGTGTCGTTGTTTTGTACAAACGCATTTTTTCCGATAAAGGTAAGTGTATATTCGGTTCCACCACCGCCTGTTTGCTGCCGTGATATTAATATATGCACATCTGCTTGATTTGGATCGCGGACATAATTGACGAAAGTAATTTCTGTGCGAATAAAATCAAGATCGCAATAATTACAATCAACAAATACTTTCACAGCAGATTGCTGCAATACATCCATGCTGTCATTTATTTGTTGTGCGTATATACAATCTGTTATCAGGATCAAAAAAAGAAAAATGGATTTCACAATACACCTCAGAGTTTGTAGGAAGATCAATTGAAATATAAAAAGTTCTTTATTAAAAAGACATCTGAAAAATCTCACATCAATGTCATTCCGAGGAGTGGGGCGACGAGGAATCTTGTTTTTCACTCTCTACGAGCCGTAGGCAAAAACAAAAACGAGATTCATCGCGCAGTTTATCCCGCTGAAAGCGGGACTCAGAATGACAAAAGACAATTGCCGTTTTACGGCATCCCGTACAGCGGGACAATTTTTCAGATGTCTCTAAAAATGAAAAGTAACTGATTAATGCTAATTGGAAACAAAATTATTTATTTGTGAGATACATTAAAGCATAACGTCATTTCGGCATCTTTTTTAAAACAGATACCGATATTCGTCAGTATGACGGGATTATTTAGAAACCAACTCGGCAATTGTTTTTGTTGTTGCCCAATTACGTGTTGTTCCTTTTTGATTGAGGAGTTTCTCTAACTTTACATTCGAAAATGGTGAATCATTTCCGCTAAATTTTGCGTCGAGCAAACAAAAAAGTTCGCGCGCGCCGAACTGAAACGCCATTCCTTTCACTTGGGTTGCAAGAACGGATTGCTGCTCGCTGTGAGAAGGTTTTTTTTCAAGGAACATAACATAATATTTTGTTTTTTTCTCAACGTGCTCATCCGCAAACGGATTTTTTGCAACAATTTTTTTCATTTCATTTGCGGAACGTATAATTGCAGGCACATCGTATCCAAGCGCATCAACAAGCATTTTCTCGACCTTTGTGCGAAGTGCTTCAACATCTGTCGCGGTGGCATCGAACAATACATTTCCGCTTTGGATGAATGTTACAACATTCTTAAATCCTGCGGATTCAAAGATCGCTTTCAATTTTGCCATCGGAATAATTTTATTCCCGCCGACATTGATGCCGCGAAGCAATGCTATGGCTCTCATACCGCACCTTTTTATGGCTAATTATTTTAAACGTTCTTTTCCCGTTACAAAATAAATTCCTGAAAGAACAAACGGAGAAACAATAACCGATGACGATATCGCTGTGTTCTCTGAAAACTTTCACGATCGCAAAATATTTTTTTAAGTGACACGGGAATTTCCATTCGTTCCTACTATTATTTATACAAAAGATCGTCAACATAACGGGCAATGGCAGGTGATGATGTCAATCCCGGTGATTCAATTCCGATCAGATTCACTAATCCACTCAAGCCGCGGTCTGTTTCGTGAGCGATGATAAAATCTTTCGCGTCTTCACCGTTGCGTTGTAATTTAGGACGAATGCCGCACATATCGGGAGTGATATCGTTGTCAGAAATTTGCGGAAGAATTTTTCGAATGGCATTTCCGAACGCAGCTCGTTTTGTTTCGTCAACAGAAAATTCAAACGGCGGTCCCTTCACATAATCCACATCGGGTCCAAATTTCAACCGTCCGCTCCAATCAATCAACGCATGAACGCCAAGCCCTTCATTTTGCGGAATGGGATAGACCAAGCGCGAGATCAAACCAGCTTTTGATGGTGTAACAGCAAAGTACGATCCTTTTGCAAAAGACAATCTGTAACCCGCCTTATCTACATCTATTCCGCTTAACGCCGCAACACTGTCGGCATAGAGACCGGCGGCATTGATAACAACCTCGGACGTGAACGAAGAAACATTTCCGCCTTCATTGATGGAAATTTTGTAATCCTTATTTACATTTCGGGAAATACCGACAACGGTGCATTGTTCCTGAAGAGTTCCGCCATTCTCAATGATCGAATGATGAAAA
>JANONI010000381.1:0-4313 GCA_031420755.1 Bacteroidota bacterium
ATGTGCGGCGGGCAGGTGTGGCAATGATTTTCCTCAATGTTTTAATAGAAAGTCTTTGAAACAATAAATTGCGCTGTGTAGTTACGAATAATGAATGTGCATCCTTAATGTGTTGGTAGTGGTTGAGAGCAATATTCAAAAGATTTTTCTTTTATGCAATATCTCATATATCGCTACATACCTCACAATTGCGCCGGAAACCGCTGCAATTATCACATTTATGGCTGAATGGCAACTTGTTTCAGATTATAGAATGTCGAACGTTCTATTCAGTCTTTTTCCTGCTGATAAAAATTCCACCGCTTCCAATCACCAGCATAATGGCTGCCTGCACTAACGTCTTATACGAAATATTTTCTTTCGATAACGAGAGAATCGTAAACCATACTCCAACAATAATCAGTGTTGAATAGACACCAATCATAATGGTTCGTGCTTTTGCATTTGTTTCGGGTGTATTGGCAGAAAAATATTTATTATAGAGAAGAAGTCCGAGTGCGGCGAAAATTCCAAGCACTGCAAAGATCAGCCAGAATGTACGGATACTGTTTTCAATTCCGGTTTGACCAACAAGAGGTTTCAATAAATTTTCATACATCGCTCCGCCGAGATTCGAACCGACAAGACTGCCAACGACTCCGTACAGAAAAGCATATCCCATATAGACCGCTTTTTTATCCGATGGAGCAACAAGTCCTACATAGCTGTAATATTTCGGATGAGCGGTCATTTCACCGATGGAAAATACAGCAATCCCAAGAATGAATATCCAAATGGTTGAAGCGAATGCAAGGCAGATAAATCCGAGAACACCAAATCCAATTCCAACAACCATTGTAAGAAGCGGTTCGGTATTTTTTACAATGCGGCTGATGAAAACTTGCAAGAGAATGATTGTTCCCGCGTTGATGACCGTAACATGTTCTGCATCGAATGTTATCGAAACTCCGAGTGAAGCAAAGAACGAATCGATCGGCGCTGTATCTACAAAATCTCGCAAGAACCAAAGTACCGATCCGAAATTTTGGAAATAAAGGATCCAGAAGAATGAATAGACAAAGATCATGAGCATAAAACGGGCATCGCCGAGTACCATGGTCATTCCGCGTAAGACTTCCTTGAAGGATTTTGTATTTTCAGGTTTAGGAGGTTCGGTAAATGTTACGAGTGTGGGAATAATCATTAACGCACAATACAGCGATGATGCAATAAAAACATAACTCCACGAAAATCCTTTTAAATAACTGACAACGAGCGGTGCAAGAAACGCACCGAGATTGATCATCCAGTAATACACACCAAATCCAAATCCGGAATTCGATTCATTGGTCGATCGCGCAATCGTTCCGCTGATGATCGGTTTGAAAAGTCCGGAGGCAGTTGCCATAATAAGCAGACTCGCAAATACTGCTCCGTACGCGCTCATTTGTCCGGCAAGAAAATATCCGACAGCAAGAAATGAAAACGCCACCATTAACATTCTTCGATAACCGTATCGGTCTGCAAGCGCGCCGCCAAGAATTGGAACAACATACGTGCAGGCGTAGATCAAACTTTGCAAGAACCCAACCGATTGTTCGGTGAATCCGAGCCCTCCTTCACGAATTGAATTGGTGAGATAGACAGCAAGAACGGAATTCATTCCGTAATATGCGCCGCGTTCAAACAACACCATTACATTGGCGGTCCAAAAAACTTTTGGGAATGTTGAAAGCAGGGAAGGAGATGTTTTTTCAGGCATAGGATGTTCTGATAATAATGATAAGTATTGTGTCACTACTCAGTGTTCGCGATTTTTTGCCACGAAAACACTAAAACACAAAATTTCTCTAAATTTTTTTCCGTCTATCCCAACTCTTCGGGTAGTGTTCAAATATTTTTTGTGCGATTTCGTGTTTTTGCCTGCCTTCGCCGAAACAAAGCGTTGGCTTTGTGCAGGCAGGTGATTTAGTGGCATATTTTTGAATTACTATTTTAATACTACTGAGTAGTTACAGTATTGTTCTGTTAGCTCAGATTTATTGCTTCACTACGTGAGCCGGTTTATGTTGTTCTGCGGCGCAGAACTTCATACATTATAATTGCGCCGGCAACCGAAACGTTGAGCGATTCAAAATCGCCCTTCATCGGAATTTTAACAAGGAAGTCGCATTTATCTTTTACTAATCGGCGCATTCCTTTTCCTTCGTTCCCGATCACCAGTGCTACCGGAACAGAATAATCCACTTCAGTAAAATTTTTCTGTGCGGTCATTTCTGTTCCCACAATCCATACGCTGTTTTCTTTTAACTCATCGATGGTTTGCGCAATATTCGTTACGCGCGCCATTGGAAATTGCAGACTTGCGCCGGCAGATGTTTTTACAACAGTATCATTCACCGGAGCGTTATGGTGTTTTGGAATAATGCCGCCATGCGCGCCGGTGCAGACTGCAGTGCGGATTAACGCACCGAGATTGTGAACATCTTCAATCTCATCGAAGATGAGGAAGAACGGTTTTTCATTTTTTGATTTTGCAACTTCAAACAGTGCGCTGATATCGGAAAATTCTTTTGTCCCGATAAAAGCAATAATGCCCTGTGTGTTTTGATTCTGCGCAGTTTTTGATATCTGATCGGCAGGGGATAACCTGAACGGGATATTTTTTTGTTTCGCAATTCTTACAATTTCATCAATCACTTCACCGTGAGAATTTTGCGCGATCAGTAACCGGTCAATTGGTGTGTTTGATTTTAGCGCATCAAGAACTGGTTTTCTGCCGAGGATAAGATTCATTTTAACTGTGGCAGATCGGCATGTATGCCGATCCGCTAATAAAATTTATGGAGAAATATTTTTTGCTTCACGCTTCAACGAATTCCATCCGATTGCACCGATTAAAATAAGAATAAGAGCAATGATCTGTGCTTCACTTAATCCAAACAGCACACGCGGATTGAGTCTTAAAAATTCAACGGCGAATCGTTCAATGCCGGCAAGAACAAGATACGCATAGAATACTTGTCCTTGAATACTCCACTTCTCCCGATTTTTCCAAAGGATAAGGAAGAAGATAGAACAGATGATTGTTTCATAAATTGGCGTGGGATGGCAAAGAGTGTTATCGGGGACGACACCATTTGGGTACAGCGACGTTACTTCTGGAAAATTTCTGAATGCTGCAGATGGAGGATATGTTCCGTTGGAATAATCCGTTGCCCAAGGAAGATTTGACGGAAATCCATAATCACCATCGCCCGCCAAGTGGCAGCCAATGCGAGCAATTCCGTACGCAAGAAGCAATGCCGGTGCTGCCGAATCGGCGATCATCATAAAAGGGATTTTCTTTTTCTTCGCGTAGAAATAGATCGATATCATTGCAAGAATAAATCCGCCGTAAAATGTTAATCCGCCCGGAGAGAACGTCATTCCAATCGGATCGTGAATGAAATCACCCCAGTTTTCCAAGAGATACAATATTTTTGATCCTGAAACTCCTGCAACAAGCGCAATAAGGGTAATGTTGGATGCAAGATCGGGATGGAGTTTCTTCCGTTTGAATTCTTTGGCAAGAAAATAATTTCCGATAAGGAACGAGATACCCATCAGTAAGCCGAAACTATAGATGGTGATACCTCCGAAGGAGAAAATAATTGGATGCATTATCTTTTTTTCTTTTTTAGTTTTGTTGTGTCTGTGTGTTTCCGATGGATATTCAGTTTTGGTTCCGGAATATCTGCATCGGTTAATCTGTTGGTAACAAACTCATGCTCATCGGTATAGATCTTCAAAAAATTTACGATTGATTTACTTGACTTGACCGACGACTTTAAAAATTTTAGTGACGATGAAGCATTTACTTTATCTTTTTTCACTAATGTAAAATCTATCTCGTTGCCGAGATCAAAATAGATAGTACTGTATTGCGCTGCTCCGGTTGTGGGCATGTTCATTGATGGCGCACGAAGTCCGCGTAATGTCCAAACAATTTTTCTTCCTTCAACGCTTTCCTTCACATCAATGATATAACTGAAATTAGTGAATTGCATCGATGTTTCAAGTAAAAAAAGAATGCCTTTTTTGTTCACCGTTGCATCAAATGTCGGCTGAACTAATAATCGGTATTCTATCGATTGTTTCTTTGTCGGCATATTGATTTAGCAGGTCGCCCTTAAGGGCGACCTACCGTTTTATCGAAGATTGTTTTGAATATCGCTCAACACGATCTCTTGTTGAGTATGATCCACTAAGTTCTTCAACAATGCTTTACCGCTCTCAAGTTCCATCGTGCCAATAACAAGTGCAAATTCAGCTTTTTGTCGGTCTGCTTCTTT
>JANONI010000382.1:0-4927 GCA_031420755.1 Bacteroidota bacterium
TGATTTCCGCCATTCTTCGATTATCGAAAGCAGAATGGCGTCGTCCGATAACACGAATGGCAGAAGTGATAACAGCAATCGTGTTGGCGATCGGAGGTTTGCATCCCATTATTGATCAGGGAAGACCCGATCGCATTTTACATTTATTTGAATACGGTCGTTTACAATCACCATTACTTTGGGATGTTACAAGTATTACCGCATATTTTACAGCAAGCACAGTGTACCTATATATTCCGATGATTCCCGATATTGCCCGCTTGCGCGATCAAGGTGGGAAATTAAATTGGTTCTATACATTTTTGGCGTGGGGATGGGAAGGAACCGAACGTCAAAAGAAAATTCTGAACCGAGCAATAAACATCTTAATGGTAATGGTAATTCCTATTGCTGTGTCAGTTCATACCGTGATCTCGTTTATCTTTTCAATGACGTTACAGCCTGGTTGGCACAGCACAATTTTCGGACCCTACTTTGTCGTCGGTGCAATTTTTTCCGGTATCGCCGCTCTGTTGATCGTGATGATCGCATTCCGAAAAGCATATCATCTCGAAAATTATTTGAGGGAAATTCATTTCCAATATTTGGGGACGTTGCTTCTTATTATGTCGATTCTCTGGTTCTATTTTACTTTTTCGGAATATCTTACGGGTATATTCGGCGCAGAACCGCATGAGATGCACATCATCATGTACAAATTCACAGGTCCATTTGCAATTTTCTTTTGGGGAATGGTTGTGTGCAATTTTATCGTACCTGTAATTCTTCTGGGATTTAAACGCTTCAAAACAATTCTTGGAATATTGATAGCATCGTGCACGGTTGTTATCGGGATGTGGTTAGAAAGATTCGTTATTGTTGTTCCCTCGCTCGCAAATCCTCGAATGGAATTGCCCACAGGAATTTACATCCCGACATTGACAGAATGGGCTTTATTTGCCGGTGGAATTTCTGCTTTCATCCTGGGTTATATGATATTCTCAAAATTATTCCCGATTATTTCAGTTTGGGAAATAGAAGAAGGAAGACATGAAGGGATCAAAGAAGCTGAAGAACGCATCCATAGTTATCTTCCGGTCGTTTCTATCTCCGAAGAAAAAAAATGAGCATGGGGAACAATTGATCTAAACTGTCTTAATCCATTCACTTAAGGGCGGTTCTAAAAATTAATTTACTGTGGTGGTGAGCGCCTGCCTGCCGGCAGGCAGGGTGTTGAACCACGGTTTTCTTGCAAATATCACGTTTCGACTTCCGCCAAAAAGAAGGCGGACAAGTCGCTCAGCGCGACATTTTTCTTTCACGCAACCTATTTTTAGAACCGCCCTTAAAAAAATTGAAGAAAATACTGTACCTAAAACTTATCATATTTTCTCATTGTTGAAACACTAAACAAGTGAAAAATTTCAACAATGAGAAATGCACTTGTAATTTTCTTAAAAAATTAGCAATATTAGGCATTATTACTCGGCATACTCTTTGAAGCGTTATTTACCAAAGAGTAAACCGACTTTTCTAACATCCATTAAAAAGGAGCTATCATGAAGCGTTTTATAACTCTCTCTCTCATGTGTTCATTCCTCGTTTCTGCATCGCTAATTGCACAAAATCCGAAGGATGCTTCGCATAAGTACATTGGCGTAAGCCAGTGTGCAATGTGTCATAAAACAGAAAAAGCAGGAAAACAATTCGATATCTGGAAAGCTTCCAAACATTCACAAGCATATGTAACATTGACTACCGACAAAGCCAATGAAATTGCAAAAGCAAAAGGTCTCACCAAACCGGCAGCAGAATCACCGGAATGTTTGAAGTGCCACGTTGCTGGGTATGGTTTAGATGCAGCGTTGTTCGATAAAAAATTTGATATGAAAGACGGCGTGCAATGCGAAGTGTGCCATGGTCCGGGTTCTGATTACAAATCACTTCCTGTTATGAAAGATAGAGCAAAAGCAATTGCTGCCGGATTAAATATCAGCAAAGACGATCCGAAGTTGTGCGAGAAGTGCCACAACAGCGAAAGCCCGAACTTCAAAGAATTTAAATACAAAGAAATGTGGGATAAAATTAAACATCCGGTTCCGGCAAAAGGATAAGCATGTTCCGCAAAATTTTCATCGGTTTGGTTCTGCTTTCAGCGAACGTCTCGGCGCAACTGATGACGGGACGATTGACAACATCGTTCTATGGATTTGAAGGAAGGGATTCTGTTCTTGCCAAAGTGCTGTATCTTCGTGCGTATGAGAATGTTTATTTCAATGCCGCATACGAAGATTATTCCTTCACTATGAATGCAATGGTGTCGAATGATTTTGGTTCCACAATTGAAACTGATCCCGAATTGCGCGTTAATTCATTTCTGATGAAGGTGAAAAATATTGGCGGTCTTGCAGATATTGCTGCAGGCCGCCAATTTATTTTTGCCGGTGTCGGCAGCGGATTGATTGATGGTATTTCAGGAACAGCGAGGTTTTTTGATCGAACAATTGTTGTTACCGGTTATGGCGGTTCTAACGTTATTCAATCCCGTACTATTCGAAAGAACTATATCGGCACGAATGGATTGTTCGGAGGTCAAATTATCTACGCGCCGATTGACGATGGCGTTATTGGAATTAGCTACATGAATAAACGCTGGGAGCGCAAACCATATACCGCGCTTCGAATGGATTCGTTGTTCAATCCATATTCTATTGTTATTAACAGCAGACCAAATGAAGAGGAGCGCGCATTGATTGATGTTGAATATCAACACGAGCAGCTATTTTCTATTCAAGCAAAAACTGAATATGATATTCTTACCGAAGATATTTCAAAAGTGCAAACATTTACTCGCGTTGGTGTAATAAAAGAATTGAATGTTACCGCGGAATATATTTTCCGTAAACCTCGCCTTGCATACAATTCCATCTTCTCAGTTTTTAATATCAACAGCACAAAAGAAATTGAAGGCGGAATTGAGTATCGCCCGTTGTCGAAAACATTTTTGTTTGCACGTTTTGCAAATGTGAATTATGTTGATGAAAGCAGTCAGCGAGTTGTTGCCGGCGGAACGTATGATTTTATATCGGCAACATATACTCAGAATTTTGGTTACGCCGGCGAGTTGAATGGTGTTTCAGTTCAAGCCTCATACCCGATGATGGACAGAACATTCACCCCAATGTGTGCGTTTGGATACGCAACATACAAACATGCTGCAACCAATCCTTCAAGCGAAGTTTTTAACGGAACGCTCGGTGTGGTGTATCGTCCCATGCAAACATTGTCAACAGATCTTCAAATGCAATGGATGAGCACTCCGCAATACAAAAGCGATATGCGTATATTTCTTAAAATTAACTATTGGTTCAGCGAAAAGTTGGATTGGTTATGATTCAACGGATACCTCGTATGAAAAAAAATCTCTTAATAGCCTCCATGGTTTCTATCGTAATCGCGCTCGCTATCTTCGTTCGCAGCAGTGCCGTTGCCAATGAGGATGTTCGGCTCGATAAAAAACAAGTGCTAAAATTTTCTCACAGCAAACATGCCGAAGCAAATATTGAATGTGCATCGTGTCATACGCCGGAAAAATTGACAAAGAACGCATCGGGAAAAATGCTGCCAACACATACGGAATGTCAATCCTGTCATGAACAAGAGGTGAATGAAAAGTGCGCTATGTGCCATACCGATGAGAATAATCCCGCGGCGTTACCGAATCCGATCCGCGAGATTCTCTTCGATCATCAAAAGCATGTTGTTGATCAGAAAATGGAATGTGTAACCTGCCATGCCGGAATTGAAAAAACCGATTTTGCTGAGGCAGCCAATCTCCCTTCAATGGCAACATGTAATACGTGTCATAACAATGTAAAAGCAACCAACCAATGCGAAGCATGCCATACCAATCTTACATCACTTCGTCCTGCTTCACATATTGCAGCAAATTTCAAACGTGAACATGCTAGAGTAATGAATGGTCGAACATTCGATGCAAATTGCCAAAGTTGTCACACGGAATCTTCATGTATGGAATGTCATGATGGAACGAATCTGACAACACTTTCTAAATTTGAAAAAACCGGAATGTTATCTCCCAGAAAATTCGGCAACGATAAACCAGCCGCACTTTCCGGACAAAATGTACACGACATTAATTATAAATTTACGCACGGTATTGATGCAAAGGGACGTGCCTCGGATTGTCAAACGTGTCATCGTCAACAGACATTCTGCAGTGACTGCCACATGAATGGTAGCGTTGCGCTTGGCGGATCAATGCCAACGAGTCATGAAAAAGTAGGGTTTAAGACCATTGGAGTTGGAACAGGCGGGGGAACTCACGCACAATTGGCGAAGCGAGATATTCAACGGTGCGCCTCTTGTCATGATCCTGAAGGTGGCGATCCAACGTGTATAACATGCCACTTTGATAATGATGGAATTAAAGGAACAAATCCACGAACACATGCAACTGGTTTTATGAAGACAGTAAACGGTGATTGGCATGATGATATAGCGGCAAATTGTTTTGTATGTCATACCGATGGTAATGCAAAACCAAATGGAAAAGCAGGACAAAATTTTTGCGGATATTGTCACGGAGCGAAAGTACAATGAAAAAAATATTATTAGTCTGTACCTTCGCAATTATTCTCAGCGGTCTGTTCGGATGCAGCGAGCGAAAAGATGAAACTCCATTAGTTCAAAGCAAAGTTCCAATTCATGGTAAAGGATTTACGGATCCGGCATCAGCAAACTTTCATGCGAAGTTCATTCAAACCAAGAATTTTGATCTCCAATTATGTCAATCGTGTCACGGCGCGGATTATTCAGGAGGAACAACAGGACAATCGTGCAATACATGTCATAATAAACCTGCCGGTCCAGAAAATTGCACCACGTGTCACGGAAGTGTAAATGCTGCACCGCCAAAAGATCTTGC
>JANONI010000383.1:0-3029 GCA_031420755.1 Bacteroidota bacterium
ACCGAAACCCCAGAGCATAAAGTTTTTAATATCATCCAAACGTCTGTTCATATCAGCGCGTAAGTCATCAAAGCGTTTGTTCATATCATCAAAACGCTTATCTAAGTTCTTCACTCCTTCTTCAACCCGAATAAGTCGTTCTTCGTTGGTAGGGCGTGCTTGCCCGCCGTGGCGGGCTTGTCCCCACGCCGTTGCGCTGATAAGGAGTAAAAGCAGAAGCAGTTTTTTCATAAAGCACCCCTTTAAATTAATACGTAAAAAAAAAAATAGTGTGAATTTTTTTACGATGTAAAATGTGAACGAAGAGTGCAGCTATGGTGGTGCTACATGTTCCCCATTTGTTAAGACTGTTTGTCTTTTCGCTGTAGAATATTAACGAACTTGTGAAGAAGAATCAACTAAAAATATTGCGTGCCTTCTTCAGCAGTCACGCAGTACGGAATGTCGTTCCCAAAAGAATCGAGACTGTTTCTCGTTCCCAAACTCCGTTTGGGAATGTCTTGTGAAGTGAAACTCTGTTTCATATTTCTGTGAAGCTGCGATCGCGTTGCGTTCCCAACGTGGACGTTGGGAACGAGATGAACAGGTAACACCGAACAGAGTTCGGCGATACAGTTTTTTCTCGTTACTACGCCCGCCTTCGCCGAAACGAAGCATCGGCTTCGTGCAGGCAGGCTCCTGCGCAATGCTGTCTGGTTAGCAGCTGTTCATGCTGAGCAAGTGGCGCAATTCAATATCATCATCCTTCGGTGCGTCCCGATTGAACAACGAATCGGGACTTTCTCAGGATGACCAACAATTGCGGCACGCGCCGAAGCATGGTCATTCGTTTTTCTCAACGTAAAATGTACGCGCTTGCAGTGTAGCAACGAAAGCAACGTTCAAGAAATAATGTTCAAGAAATAACATTCTTTGGGATGAACGAAATATTTCGTAGTTTACTATTGTAATTTCATTTCCTGAACAAACCTACTAAGTATTCCAAAATGAATAAAGAGCTAACCGCAAAACTAAAAAAAATTAAACTTTTCGCAATGGATGTTGACGGCGTACTTACCGATGCCGGTGCATATTATTCCGAAGATGGCATTGAACTGAAAAAATTCAACATCCGCGATGGAATGGGAGTGGTGCTTCTTCGCAAAGCAGGATACAAGGTGGCAATCGTTACGACCGAGAATACAAAGATCGTTGAAAAACGATCGGAGCGGTTACAAGTTGACGATCTTCATCAGGGAGTTTTCAAAAAGACAGATGCGATTGAGAAACTCCTTCAAAAATATTCTCTCACGTGGGAAGAGATCGCATTCATCGGAGACGATATCAACGACATTCCGGTTCTGAAAAAAGTCGGGTTCGCCGCCGCGCCGGCAAACGCAACAGCGCTGAATAAAAAAATTGCGGACTACGTTACCAAAGCGGATGGCGGACACGGAGCGGTTCGTGAAGTGTGCGATCTGATGCTGGATCTGAAATGGAAAGGCGAATCGATCACGGAATTGTGGTTGAAAAAATAATATTGCTCGCAAAGTCGCAAAAGTATTTGTCTTCTTTGTGCTTTTGCCTGCCTGCCGCACAAACAACGTGCTATGGCAGGCGGGTGTTTTAGTGGCGAAAAAATTTGTTTTTGAAATTGTCCTTATGAAAAACGTTCTCTTCATAACATATTTCTGGCCCCCTTCCGGCAAAGCGTCGCTTCACTGGCCGTTGTTCATCATCAAACATCTGCCGAAACACGATTGGAAACCCAGCGTTCTCACCGTGGATGAAGATTCTTTTTCCCACACTGATGAAAGTCTGTTGAGTGAGATTGATAAAAATATCAAAGTTGTGAAAACCGCCGCCAACGAACCATTCAATCTTTATAGAAAATTTCTTGGAAAAAAATCCGATACACCACTTATCGCATCCGAAACCATCTCACTCAGCAATACGAATTGGAAACACAAACTCGCAATCTGGATACGAATGAATCTATTCGTTCCCGACGCGCGCATTGGCTGGACATTTTCCGCAGTGACAGGGGGAAAAAAATTGATCGAATCCGAACGCCCTGATGCAATTATTTCAATCGGTCCGCCGCACAGCTCGCATTTAATCGGTAAACGATTAAGCAAAAAATTCAACATCCCGCATATTCCCGTATTAATCGATCCGTGGGTGGATATTGTTTATTACAAAGATTTCAAACGAAGCGCACCCACGCTCGCGCTCGACAGATATTTTGAACGTTCAACACTTCGCCACGCTGCGCAGATCATTTTTGTAACACAAAGTTCGCGCGATGAATATGTAAAAAAATATCCGTGGCTGGAGGAAAAATCTCACGTGTTGTATTGGGGCTATAACGAAGAGTCGTTTCATGGTTATATTCCAAAGAGCGTACCGGCAACAGAAATTCTTTTGCATGCAGGAAATATTTTCGATTATCAAAATCCAAAAGCACTCTGGGCAACTCTTCAAAAGGAAATACGCAACGGAAGAAATCTCAAGATTGTTTTTATCGGAACAGTCAGTCCGGGTATTCGGCAATCAATAACGGAAGCGGGATTAAGTGACCGGACCGAATTTAAGGGATTTCTCCCCTATCATAAAATGATTGAAGAATTAAGCGCTGCATCGTATGTGATGGTATGTGCAACGGAGAAACGCCACGTACCCGGCAAACTCTTCGAATATCTTCGTTCAGGAAAACCCATTCTCGCTTTTGGAGATGATAACAAGGAAATACAGCGAATTCTTGATGAGATAAACGCTGGAATGATCTTTCCCTACACTTCAAATGCCCATGAATTCTTTGACCGCGTACAAAATTTTCAAACCAATATAAATGTTGTGCTCCAGTTTGACCGAAAAGAAATTGCCGGAATGTTGGCTAAAATTCTTAGCAGAGCTGTCTCGCGGTGAAATTTCTTTTTAACTTATCTATATTACTTTTTCCTAAATTGAGCGGTTAGCCTTTAGCTATGCGAAGCACACTTCGTGTCAGCAGTTAGCCTTAAAGAGTAAGGGTTGTAGATATTTATAAT
>JANONI010000384.1:0-1567 GCA_031420755.1 Bacteroidota bacterium
GGCGACAGTAGCGCTAACTTCATAGCCAAATGGGATGGCAGCAGTTGGTCTGCCCTGGGAACAGGATTGTTGGGTTGGTACGCCTATGCAATAGCTGTATCGGGAACAGATGTCTATGTAGGCGGATACTTCATCACAGCAGGCGGCAGCAGCGCTAACATGATAGCCAAGTGGAATGGCAGCAGTTGGTCTGCCCTGGGAAGCGGAATGAATGGTTATGTCCGTGACCTATATGTTAATTCTTCTGAGGGTGCAATGATGGTAGGCGGATTTTTTACCACAGCAGGAGGAGTCAGCGCTAACTATATAGCTAAATTTACCGATAGTGGTAACCCTTTGCCTGTGGAATTGACATCGTTCACCGCATCCGTTGCAGGCAAAAATGTTTCTCTGCAATGGAACACTGCGACCGAGACAAACAATTATGGGTTTGAAGTGGAACGAAAAACAATTGATAATGGACAAATGATAATTGACAATTGGAGCAAAGCGGGGTTTGTGGAGGGGAGTGGAACTTCAAACGCACCGAAAGAATATTCTTTCACTGATCCGAAGGATGCTTCGCACAGAAATCTTTCTGCGGGAAAATATTCGTATCGGTTAAAACAAATTGACCGCGATGGAAAATTTTCTTACTCACAATCAGTCGAAGTAGAAATTGGAGTAGTGCCGAAAGAATTTTCGTTATCGCAAAATTATCCGAACCCGTTTAATCCAACGACAACAATTCGTTATTCAATACCTTTATCGAGTAGGGTGAATATTTCTGTCTATAATTTACTTGGCCAAGTTGTGGACGTAATTGTGAACGAAGAACAATCTGCGGGATGGAAAGAAGTGAAATGGAACGCGAGCGGTTTTGCGAGCGGGATGTATTTTTACAAATTAACGGCCCTCCAAAAAGACGGCGGGCAAGCAGGAAATTTTGTTGAAACGAAAAAGATGATTGTGGTGAAATAAATTCAAGAACCACCAACGGTGTCCCGTTGGGACTTGCGAAGGTTTCAGCAATAGTTAAGAACAACCTTCGCAAGGTTAAATAAATGTAGGGACGGTCGGAAGATCGTTCCTAATCCATTTATAGTCATTCCTGCCAAAAAAACACTCGCATTTATAAAAAAGTTGGAATATATTCCAACCAATGAATACAACGAAACCAACTCTGATTCTTGGCATTGGCAATTACTTAATGGGTGATGAAGGTATCGGCGTTCACGCCATTGAAGAATTATCAAAAGAACAATTTCCGGAAAATGTTCGGCTTGTTGATGGCGGAACCGGCGGTTTTCACCTTCTTTCGTTTTTTCATGAATACGATCCTCTGATCATTATTGATGCAACAATGGATGATCAACCGATCGGAACCGTTCGTGTAATCCAACCTCGATTTGCTTCGGATTTTCCGAGAACTCTTTCTGCACACGATATCGGTCTTCGCGATCTGATTGAAACGGCAATTTTAACTGCTCCGCTCCCAAAAATTTATCTTATTGTAGTTTCCATCCATGAAATTCGGTCGATGGTTACCGATTTATCGTTTGAAATTGAACAAACAATTCCTAAGATT
>JANONI010000385.1:0-2539 GCA_031420755.1 Bacteroidota bacterium
TGCGTTGCCTGCCAGCGAACACAAGAAGAGATTCCGCTGATTGCACTGTTATTTCAAAATAAAATGTACCATATTTGTCCGCAGCATTTGCCGGTACTTATTCATAATCCGCAGATGCTTATCGGGAAACTTCCCGGAGCTGAAGGATTGACACCGGCGGAACATCACGATTGAGTAATAAAGAAATAGCGTTTGATTCAAGATACAGAAGTCGGTAGATTGATATAAATTTTTTAAAATTACGTTTAGTCACACACAATAAATGAATCATTTCGAAAAATACTTCAACTCTCTTCGTTCGTTCAAAATTTCTGAAATTACCGAGCACTCGCATCGCAAAGAGTTACAAGAACTATTAGAATTGTATATCGGTCCGAAGATGAAGGTGTTGCATGAACCGAAACGCGACGGGAAACTTGGCTCTCCTGATTTTAAGATCATTCAAACGGAAAGTATCATTGGATATGTAGAGAACAAAAAGATAGAAGAAAGTCTCGACAAGATTCTTAAATCCGACCAATTGAAAAAATATCAGCAGCTTTCGGATAATATTCTTTTGACAAATTATATTGAATGGATCTGGATCCGCGAAGGGAAAGTAGTTCAGACCGTTGCGTTCTGCTCTCTTGATGATATTACGAACAAAAAAGCAACGCTTGATCCCAAAAAAGCTGATGCGTTAGGAAAACTTCTCACCTATTTTTTCTCTCAAGCACCCAAAACAATTGGCGATGCAAAAAAGCTTGCGGAAGCTCTCGCTATTCGTGCAAAATATCTTAAAGATTTTTTGCTTGTGGAATTACAACATCAAGAAAAAGAACATACCGAAGGGCGATTATATCAACTGTATGAGACCTTTAAGACGCATGTTTTCCATGAATTGAGCGTAGCAGAATTTGCCGATGCGTTCGCACAAAACCTTGTGTACGGTTTGTTTCTTGCAAAATTGAATGCTGATACTCAATTGGTCAATTTGTACAACGCAAAGAAATTCATTCCGTCATCGTTCGAGTTGATAAAAGAACTGGTGAATTTTCTTGACGAACTTGATAACGAGGAATACCGCGAAACACGATGGATCGTAGAAGAAGTTCTGACGATCATGAACAATCTCGATCTTCCTGCTATTCATGAATCTCTTTCCTTTACAAAGAAACGAAAAGATAAAAATGATCTATTAGTAAAAGATCCCTATGTCTATTTCTACGAAGATTTTCTTGCTGCATACGATAAGAAATTGCGCAAGTCCAAAGGAGTGTATTACACTCCTCCGCCTGTTGTTAATTTTATTGTTCGGGCAATTGATGATATTTTGGTGAATACATTCCATATTAAAGAGGGGCTTGCCGACCGCAACAAAGTTACCGTTCTCGATTTTGCAACGGGCACAGGAACATTTCTTGTTGAAGTGTTACAGCAAATATTTGACAAGCTACCGAAAGATTCAGGTAAGAAAGATATTCTTATAAAAGAACACATTTTAAAAAATCTTTACGGATTTGAATTTCTTATTGCGCCCTACACTATTGCACATCTAAAACTGTCGCAATTTTTAAAAGACAACGGATATGAATTAAAACCAAAAGAGAGGTTGCAGATTTTTCTTACTAATACACTTGAACCTATTGAGAAACAAATAAAAATCCCAATGCTGCCTGCTTTAACAGATGAAGCAAAACAAGCTCAGCAGGTTAAAGATAAACCAATCCTTGTTATTACCGGTAATCCGCCATATTCAGGACATTCAAAAAATCCGAGTGAAATTAAAGTAAAACTATCCAAAGGAACGAAATACTTCAGTCACTTAAAATGGAATGCCTCAGGAAATAAATTCGATGAAGTATCAAAAGTAACAACAAAAGAAATGTTCGTTAAGCAAAAAACCTTTATCGGCAAAAAAATATTGGAGTATTTTTTTGTTGATGGCAAACCGCTTGGCGAAAGGAATCCTAAATGGCTTCAAGATGATTATGTAAAATTCATTCGCTTTGCTCAAGACAAAATGGAAAATATAGATGAGGGAGTAGTGGGTATAATTACCAATCATCGCTTTCTGACAAATCCGACGTTTCGCGGAATGCGGCAAAGTTTAATGAGAACGTTCGACCAAATTTACATTATTGATTTGCATGGCAGCAACAAGCCAAAAGAATTTGCTCCTAATGGTGGCAAAGATGAAAATGTGTTTGACATAGAACAAGGTGTAGCTATTTCTATTCTTGTAAAGAAAAAAGGATTAGAGAAAAAAATATTACGTACAGATTTTTGGGGAACACGCATTGACAAATACAAACAAAGCTTTAGCGAAAGTATTAAGAAGTTAGATTGGGATGAAGTTGAAGCAAGTGCACCCTTTTACTTGTTGAAACCACAAAATAAAAAACTCAAAATCCTTTATAATAAATATTTGAGTGTAAAAGAAATCTTTGTTGAAGATATAATTGGTTTTTATACAGGTAGAGATGATGTTGCTTATGCCGGTAACACAAAGACTTTAAAAGATCAAATACTAAAATATAATTCAAAAATTATTTTTAAA
>JANONI010000386.1:0-14603 GCA_031420755.1 Bacteroidota bacterium
GCCGTTCTCAATAATCCAATCGTGTCCCGTTAATCCTGCATCGAACACGCCATCTTCAACGTAGCGGGGAATTTCCTGCGCGCGAATAAGTATTCCTTCCAACTCTTCATCGTCAACAGAAGGGAAATATGAACGTGATGAGATCGAGAAATTGAATCCCGCCTTGGAAAGAAGCTGTAAGGTTGCTTCCTGCAGACTTCCTTTGGGTAAACCGATTTTGAGTTTATTCATAATCTTAAAATAAAAACCTAACGCGGAGTCGCTGAGAATTTTAGAACCTCCGCGTCTCTGTGTTGCAGCGGTCATTGAGAAAATGGTATCGCAAATAAATTAACTGACGGATACATAATAAAATACAATCCCCACATTACAACACCAACAGAGAGAGGGATCGAAAGATTATCGTCAATTTTCCATGAACCTGCCTCTACTACCGTTCCCACGAATGCAGCGGCGGCACCGATGAGATATTCGTCAATACTGCCGTTGATCTTTGGTGTAAAAGCAATAACAATTAACGCAAACAGAAAGAATGCGGTGCTTCCTTCAGCACTTTTTTGCAGGAACTTTCGTTTTCCAAACCGCCGGCCAAACAATGCCGCAACAGAATCCGAAATGATGAGAATCGGGAATGCCGTCAGGACGATCAGTTTTGGAAAAATGATGACACAGAGCGAAGCGGCTATCAATACATTCGTTGCACCGTTCAATCGTTTGGTATTTGCATCCTGTTCGTGTTTACGCAGCATGAAACCAAACACATTGTAGAATAGATCGGCGGTTGGTTTATGATAATACCGAAGCAGATCGACCGCCAAAAAAGCGAGCGTGATCGGCACCAGAATTGCCAGTGCGAGGTCACGCTCGATATAATAATAGATGATTGGAATGCTTAACGAAAAAAAATGTATTCCCTTCCGCGCCAGTTCTGCTTTATAATTAATATTTGCCGCGTTGATCATACATTACGATTTTTTGGCGCGTGAACGCGATTTTAATTTTGCCACACTTTTTCCGTTCGACTTCTGTTGAGCATCGACGGCGACTGAGACCTGTTGCTCAACGATTGGTAACGGAACTGCCGGAGTTGAAACATCGGTATTGTTCGGACTTCCATTATCATTTTTTATGATAGCGGGAAGTTGTTCGCCGCGCAATACTTTATCGATCTCTTCGCTGTCTAAAATTTCACGTTCAAGCAGCACATTTGAAAGCGCATGAAGTTTATCAATATTAGTGGAAAGAATTTCCATTGCGCGTTTTTCGGCGGCAGTAATAATTTTTTTCACTTCTTCATCAATCAATCGTCCGGTCTCTTCACTGAAGTTATGATGTTTGGTTATTTCCCGTCCGAGGAATAATTCTTCTTCTTTTGCACCATACGCCTGTGGTCCCATCTTTTCACTCATACCCCACTCACACACCATTTTTCGGGCGAGATTGCTTGCGCGTTCAATGTCGTTGCCTGCACCGGTAGTGTATTCATTAAAGACGATCTTTTCCGCCATCCGTCCGCCAAACAACATTGCAAGAAGTGCTTCGAGATACCGTTTTGAGTATGTATGTTTTTCATCAATTGGCAACGATGTTGTAACACCAAGCGCTCGCCCGCGAGGAATGATGGTTACTTTATGTATCGGATCCGATTCAGGAATATATTTTGACACTAACACATGCCCTGCTTCGTGATATGCCGTGATTTTTTTTTCTTTATCCGAGATGATCATCGATTTTCGTTCTGTTCCCATCATCACTTTATCTTTTGCATCTTCAAAATTTTGCATCGTTACTTCTTTTTGATCTTTACGTGCTGCAAGTAATGCAGCTTCGTTCACAAGATTTGCAAGATCAGCACCGGAAAGTCCGGGAGTTCCTTTTGCCAAAATTTCTAATTTTATATCAGCTGCCAAAGGAATGTTGCGTGTATGAACTTTCAAAATTCCTTCGCGCCCGCGAACATCCGGACGATCGACCACAACTTGACGATCAAAACGTCCCGGACGCATTAATGCTGGATCGAGAACATCAGGACGATTTGTTGCGGCAATCAAAATAACCCCGTTATTTTGTTCAAAGCCGTCCATTTCAACCAACAGCTGATTCAATGTCTGCTCGCGTTCATCGTGTCCTCCGCCGATGCCCGCGCCGCGATGACGGCCGACTGCATCGATCTCATCGATGAAGATGATACACGGCGCGCTTTTCTTTCCTTGTTCAAACAGATCGCGAACACGGCTTGCGCCCACTCCAACAAACATCTCAACAAAATCCGCTCCGCTGATAGAGAAGAATGGAACGGCTGCTTCTCCGGCAACTGCGCGCGCCAACAATGTTTTCCCTGTTCCCGGAGGACCAAGCAATAAAACACCACGCGGAATTTTTCCGCCGAGTTTTTGAAACTTCGCTGGGTCCTTCAAAAATTCGATGATCTCTTGCAACTCAATTTTTGCTTCATCAACACCGGCAACATCGGCAAAGGTAATATGAATTTGACCTTCATTCAACAATTTAGCACGGCTCTTACCGAACGAGAAAATCCCTTTTGCACCGCCCCCGCCCCCTTGCATTTTGCGGAAAATAAATATCCAGATCGCGAGAATAATAATCCACGGCAACGCACCAATGAGCATGTTTGTCCAAAGACCATCATCTTTAGAAATGTTGAATGCAACATTGTTTTCGGTCCATTGCCCGATCACCGCATCATTAATTTCGGTGTAGGGAAGTGTCAGCGTGAATTTCTCCACGCGAACACGTTTTCCGCCCGGCATCGTAATCTCCTGCGCATCGCGCAGGGTGCCGTGGAAGTCGAAATCATTCAGGTTGGATTTCTTAATGGTCGCTTTTGCGATCTGTTTACTTTTTAGAAAATCCTGATACTGCGTGAATGTTACATCGTATTCCGTTGTTTCAGCACCTTTAAAAATCGTCATTACTAAGAACACCGCCATAATGATTGCCGACCAACTGAGCACAACACGGAATACTTTTGTCCAATTGAACTCATCGTCGTTTCGATTCGGTAATTTTGGCTTCTTCATTTTTGGAATGAATGGACGTTTTTCATTTTTTTTGTCGTTCTGTTCATTCTTTTTTTCTTCTGACATATTGCTTTTCTCCAAACTAATTATTTCTTAAATCGTATTATTTTTTTATTTTTTCTCTACAATTCTATAGATCGCAGGAATATTTCGACCTTTTTGAGCGTAATCTAATCCGTAGCCGACCACAAAATCATTCGGAATCTTAAAGCCGATATACTTTACGGGAAGATGGATCTTTACTGCCTTTGTCTTGTACAATAATGAAACAACGGAAAACGATTTTGGGTTCTGCGCAAGAAGCAATCGTTTCATAAAATCGATTGATAATCCGGAATCGATGATATCTTCAACAATCACAATGTCGCGTCCCATCACCTGGCAGTTCAAATCCTTTAATAAGTGAACGTTGCCCGACGATACTTTTGCGTCGCCATAGCTTGAAAGTTTCAGAAAATCCACTTCGCAGTCTATGGTTATTTGACGTATCAAATCGGAAAAAAATATGAACGAACCGTTTAGCACACCAATAAAAATAGGAGTGCGACCTTTAAAATCCTTACTAATTTTTTTTCCCAGCTCTTTAATTCGCTGCCGGATTTTTTTCTCGTTAATGTATAGTTCAAAGGATTCATTATTAACGGTGATCGTTTTTTTTGCCATTGTATTTAATGGTTAGTTGATAAACGGTTGTCGTGGAATCGGTTAATTTAAAGCGTTCATCCAATCGTTTTCCCGCAACCCACACTATCATTCCGCCGCTTTCAATGATTGGAATATTTTTTTTTTCTTCTGTTGCTAATTTTTGTTCTCCAAAAAAATCACTCAGTTTTTTCTTTCCCTTCATTCCCAACGGAATAAACGAATCTCCCGGTCTCCAAGAACGAACGATCAATGGAAATCTGATCGTTGCCGCATCAACATATTCTATGGACGCATTACGATTCTGTTTATTGTTAAGCGATTCGGACTTTTTTACCGTCAATACAAATTTCTCGGTTATTAGTTTCCCTTCCCTCTTTATTACAAAGAAAAAATCGTTGTGCGCGCTTTTTCTTCTAACGTCGATTTTTTCCGCAATCCGTTCGGCGATCCATTGCTTGTTGATCTCAACAATGGTTCCTTTCTGCTGGCTTGCAAGTTCAACAATAGAATTGATTGTTGTGAACGCCGGCTCAATACAAAGTTCTTTCAGCAGCCGATGAATGACCGATTGCTGAAGAAAAGGATCATACAGTAAAAAGCGTTTAAGATTCACTGTTGAGACCGACACACAATCGGCAAATGCCGCATCCGTTGATCTTCCGGTAAAGTTTGCCGCCGCTCGAAACAGCTCCGCTTCGTTCAGCAATGTTTCGCTCAGCGAAGGATTGATCCGTTGTTCCAATTGTGGAATGATGATGTTTCGTAAAAAATTTCTGGTGTAATCTTCTTTTGCATTGGAAGAATCATTTCGGAATTTCACTTTCATTACTTTGGCGTACTGCTCAATCTCTTTTCGTGTTACCGAAAGGAGCGGACGAACGATACAATTACGCCGCGGTGGAATTCCTGCAAGTCCGTTTATACCGCTGCCGCGCAGCAGATTAATGAGCATTGTTTCGGCATTATCATTTGCATTGTGCGCAGTCGCTATCGCGTTTGCGTGCAGTGATTTTTTTAGAGTGTCAAAGAACGAATAACGAATTTCTCTTGCGGTTTCTTGGATCGAACGTTTTTGTTTTCGAGCGATCGCCTTTGTATCGGCCTGTTCTGAATAGAAAGGGAGAGAATGCTGTTGTGCAATCCTTTGCACAAATTTCTCGTCTTCGTTTGATTCTTTTCCTCGCAGTAGAAAGTTCACATGCGCAACAACAATTTCCAATTTCCACATTTGCTGCAACTGCATCAACACATTCAGCATTACCATGGAATCAATTCCGCCGCTGACCGCAGCGACGATCTTTTGACCAGGTTGAAGCAATCCTTTTTGCTTAACGAATTGCTGAACTTTGCCGATCAACGGATGATGTTGTTCCTTTCCCTTCATATGCGGTCTTTTCAAAGCGGATACATAAACTACAATTTACAAAAAAACCGCTCCTTCTACAAGGGAACAAAATGCAGGAACAAAATGAAGATTATACGAACTGCCAATTTTACGATCCCAGTTTTGTCTTATTATAAATACAAAGCAGCATATCGAAAATGGGAATATGTTTCAGGCAATTTTTAATACCGGGTATCTGAATAAATCCATAATCATTGTAGCCCCAAAACGGCACTGCAATAATTATTTATTTCACCGCCAGTTGTTTGTTCTCTTCTTTGTAATAGTTGTAATAAAATATTCCTTCTCCGATTGTTAATAGTAGAAGGGAGAACGCATCTCTGTTAAGCCACATTCCAAATCCTGCTTCGCTCATAATATATTTCAGCATAAATGTGCTGATCGTCCAGCCCACAGAAAAGATCAAAACAATAAAACCGACGGAGAGGAATGCAGAACTGATTCCGTCTTTTTGATATTCGGATGTAAAAGCTGCACTGATACCGATGATATGCAGATAAAAAATAATTATGGGAATCATAACTTTTAGTCGTTGAGTATATGAGACGTTGAGTAGTTAAGCAAAAGAGTGTATTACTCCACGTCTCGCAATGACAAATTGTTTATAAAGTTTATTACTCCGCGACTTCACTATTTTAATACTTAATAAGCATTTTTCGCAAAAATAACGGCACGGATAGTTTTTAGGATGATCTTTATATCAAATACGAGCGACCAATTTTCAACGTAATAGATATCAAATTTTGTCCGTTCTTCAATCGGTACATCGCCGCGAAGTCCGTTCACTTGCGCCCAGCCGGTCATTCCTGTTTTTACTCTATGGCGTTCCAAATATTTTGGAACATTGTTCTTGAATTGTTCAACAAAGAATGGACGTTCCGGTCGTGGTCCCACAATACTCATTTGACCAACTATCACGTTAAATAATTGCGGCAATTCATCCAAACTTGTGCGCCGTAAAATTTTTCCTGTTAAAGTGGCTCTGTTATCATCTTTTTTATTTCGCACCGGTCCGGTTCTTGTCTCTGCATCACTACGCATAGAACGAAATTTGATCAGCGGAAACGACACGCCATCCAGCCCGACTCGTTCTTGAATATAGAAGATTGGTCCTTGCGACGTAAGTTTGATAGCGATCGCAACAACAATCATAATCGGCAGAGCAATAATCAATCCTATTATCGTAAAGAAAATATCGAACAAACGTTTCACAATGCGATTCCACGTTGTCATCGGAATATCTTTAAGTTTCAGGAATGGAATACCTTCAATTTCCTGAATACGAATTCGGCTTGTCATCAGTTCAAGCATATCGGGAACCATCATAAATTCGATATTTTTTCCTTCGGTATTGCGAAGAAGTTCGATCAGTTTTTCCTGTTCATTGTGCGAGAGTGCAACTAATGCACTTTGGATCCGAAGATGTGTTATATCGTCCGGAAGTTTTGTGATTACGCCAAGATATCTGCAATTGCTTAATGATGAGGATTGATCTGCTGGTTCGTTGGCGTAATAGCCAAGAACTTCATAACCAAGCGAAAGATTCTTTGTAAACAACGAAAAAATATGTTCTGCGGTGGAATTTTTTCCAACGATAACGATTGATTTTAATTCTTTTCGTCTGCGGTAGAGCCATTGTTCAAGCTCGATAATAATGAAGCGGCCAACTGTAACAGTAAAAATGGAGGAGAGCCACAACAGAATAAATACTCCGCGTGAAAAAGAAAAATCCCGATAGAAGAATGTTGCACTCAGCATTATCATCATACCAATACTGATGAGCCGGACGAGAACGAAAAATTCATCGCTAAGATGAATATTACGGCGAGAGCCGTATAAATTTCGTGAACGAAAGACAAAGAGGAATACCGGAATAAAGACCGCTGAAGCGGTGATGTATGTTTCGATTGGCGGCACGCCAAAAGTGACTTCAAAGTATTGTGTGAGCGGAGAAAAAAAACGGAGCCAATATGAAAACAGGAACGCCGCTTCAAATGCGATTACATCAAAAAAAATTGTGATAAACGGAATTAATAAATCGTTTCGTCGCTGGCTGCTCATTTTTTCACTACCGGATTTTTTTTACTGATTAATAATTTATCTACTCGGTTTCCATCCATGTCCAACACTTCAATGCGCATGTCTCTCCAGAGAAAGGACTGACCTGCCTTTGGAATCTTTCCCATCTGATTGATGGTGAATCCTGCAAGTGTTTGGTAGTTTCCCGTTTCTACTTCAGACAATGATTCAATGCCGAACAGTTCTTTGAATTCATCAATCATCAATGCTCCGTCGATCAAATATGAGCCATCGGCACGCTGCACAACGTACGGATTTATGCTGTTGTCTTCATCAATGGCTTCGCCAACGATCGCTTTAAGAATATCGTTCAATGTTATCAATCCTTGAATGCCGCCGTATTCATCAACGAGAAAAGCGAAATGGATGCCGGTCTCTTTGAATTGTTCAATCAATTGAACGACAAGCATATTTTCAATAACGTACAACGGTTTTCGTAAATGGTGTTCAAGGGAAGTTACCGGACCTGCGACCGTTGCAGAAAAAAGATCTTTGATATGAATGATCCCGATGACGTTATCAACGCCTCCAGTGCACACCGGAAAAAATGAATGAGAACTTTCAGTAATCCTTTTGAAATTATCTTCTAATGGTTCCTCGGTATCCAGCCAAACGATGTCGGTGCGCGGAGTCATCAACGCATTCACATTTTTATCCGCCAAACGAAACACGCGTTCGACCATTTCCTGTTCAACTTCGTTAAACGTTCCGGCTTTTGTCCCTTCGTCCAACATTACTTTAATTTCATCTTCGGTAACGGAAGGAGAGGTGCTTTCCTTAAGACCAAACGAGCGTATGATGATGTTGGTTGAGAATGTTAAGAACCTAACAATTGGATACATTGCAACGGAAAGTGTTCGCATCGGAATTGCGACCAAACAGGCGACACGTTCCGGATCTTTCAATGCTAATTGTTTAGGAATGAGTTCGCCGACAATCAGCGACAAGTACGTAATAGAGATAACCACAAGCACCAAACTGATTGGCTCGGCGTATTCAATGAATACAGGAAATAGAATTAAATATGACGCAACAGATTTTGAAAGGGTTGCACCTCCAAAAGCACCGGCAAGAATTCCAACTAAAGTAATTCCCGCCTGTACTGTTGAAAGAAAATGACCAGGTGTGTTGGCAAGATCTAATGCAACTTTTGCCCGAAGATTTCCTTTATTAACGAGATGTTGTAATCGCGGTTTTCGTGAAGAAAGAATAGCGATTTCGGAAAGTGCGAACAAACCATTAAGGATTACGAGAAAAAAAATTAATAATATTTCAAGGCCGATAGACATAATGGTTATAAAATACAAACAAGAGGTGAGAAATAAAAACAATGAATATAATCGGAAAAGAATGTTGTTCTGTGCTGAAAAAATTACCGAAGCAGGGATGGTTACGAAGTTCCTTACACACGAGTTTTTCCAGCAGATACTAAAAAAACCCGCGTCATTATTACATCCATTTATTATCTACATACCATTTAATCGTTTCTTTAACACCATCGGCAAGCGTTACTTCCTGTTTATATCCCAGCTCTATTTTTGCTTTGGAAACATCGCAGCACCAGTTGTCTTGAGTTAAGTCGTGCGCTTTTTCATAATTTAACACCGATGGTTTTGATTTGAATTTTGAAGCGATCTCAGAAATTCCTGCAATAACGAACACAATCAGTTTCGGTACGCGCACACGAAATAATTTTTTGTCCAAAACATTTTTTGTCACATAGCCGATCTCATTCCATGTATAGTATTGTTCGCTTCCCAGAAAATAAATTTGCCCGTTCGCTTTTTCACTTTCACCAGCAAGAATAATTCCTGTAACAAGATCGGTGGAATGAAGCAGACTGACATATGTATCATGAAATCCAATCAGTAATTCAAATCCCATGTGTGCCGATTTGAAATAGTCGAACGTTGCGGTGTCGCGGGGACCGTACACTGCGGACACACGTAAAATAGTAATTGGAAGTTTATCTTTAAACTTTAGAACTTCATGCTCCGAAGCAAGTTTACTTTTTCCGTATGTGGTTAACGGATTTGGAACAGCAGATTCATTTACGGCAGCCATTCCTTTTCCCGGTCCAACCGCTGTTAGACTGCTGATGTGAATGAATTTTTTAATATCCGGATTCACTCGTGCAGTGATCTCGATGATATTGCGCGTAGCGTCACGGTTTCCGCGGTAAAATTCTTCTTTTGAATGTGCTGCAACTAAACCGGCAACGTGATAAACAAATTGTGCACCCTCAATTGCTTTTTCTAATGCTGCAGTGGAGAAGAGATCGCCTTCGATAATTTCTATCGGAAGATCCGATAAATATCCCAGCTTCTTCGGATTTCGTACCAAAGCGCGTACGTGATATCCTTTTAAGAGTAAACGATCAATAAGATGGCTTCCAATGAAGCCCGTTCCGCCGGTAACAAATGCTATTGGTTTAGTTATCATTGTAATTTTTTAAAGGGTGAAAAAATTGTGAGAATTCAGATTTTAGATAAGATTGTTTTTATCTGAAATCAGGATACTGAATACTGTCTACTTCGTTGCATTTCGTTTTATGTTAAAGTATATTCAAATCGTTCTATCTATTTCAATAAAGGAGTTTTTCACGTGGATCTATTTGACAAATGTACTGAATTTACCCGTGCCGATGAAGTAAAAGCGGCAGGTCTATATCCTTATTTTCGCCCGATTGAAGCCAACGAAGGTCCCATTGTAGAGATGGCGGGGCGTAAAATTATTATGGCTGGTTCCAACAATTATCTCGGATTAACGGCTCATCCAAAAGTAAAAGAAGCTGCAATCAGAGCAATAAAAAAATACGGAACCGGTTGTTCTGGTTCACGATATCTTACCGGAACCATCGATCTTCATGTTGAGCTTGAAACCCGCCTTGCAAAATTTCTTGGGTATGAAGATGTGCTGCTGATCTCCACCGGATATCAAACAGCGCAGGCAATTATTCCAACGCTTGTTCAGCGCGGCGAATTTATCGTATCGGATAAAGATAATCATGCGTGCATTGTCATGGCGAATATGATGGCAATAGGAATGACCGCGGAAGTTGTCCGCTATAAACACCGCGATATGAAACATCTTGAAGCGGTCATTTCAAAACTACCGCTTGATTCGGGAAAATTAATTGTTACGGATGGTGTGTTCAGTACCAGCGGTGAAGTTGTTGATTTGCCTTCCATTGTTGCTATCGCAAAAAAATATAATGCGAGAATCATGTGCGATGATGCTCACGCGACCGGAGTTGTTGGCATTGGCGGACGCGGAACAGCAAGCAAATTCGGATTGACGAAGGATGTCGATATCACAATGGGTACATTCAGCAAGTCGTTTGCATCGCTGGGTGGATTCATCGCGTCAACACGTTCGGTAATAAATTATATCAAGCACAGTTCGCCGGCATTAATCTTTTCTGCAAGTCCTACACCGGCTTCAGTTGCTTCCGCACTTGCCGCGCTTGAGATAATAGAAGAACATCCGGAACTTGTTACACAACTTCACGCAAATGCAAACCGTGTTCGTGAAGGATTGCGCAGCTTAGGTTTCAATGTAGTCGGACAACCTGAAACAGGAATTGTTTCCGTAATCATCGGTGATACAGATAAAACCTTGGTATTCACAAAGGAACTGTTCGATGCAGGCGTGTTTGTGAATGCATTTGTCCGCCCGGGCGTTCCTCCTGGAATGGAGATGCTTCGCACAAGTTATATGGCTACGCATAAAAATGAACATCTTGATAAGATTATCGAGATTTTCGGTATTATCGGAAAAAAACTTGGCGTGATTCAATAAAAATTATGAATACGTTAATTGAAAATAACATAAACAACATACAACAAATATGTAGACGTTTTCATGTGAAAAATCTATATCTGTTTGGTTCCGCAGCATCATCTTCGTTTAACGATCAAAGCGATATAGATTTTTTAGTTACGTTTGATCCGGTAACACTGGATGATTATTCAGATAATTTTTTTGGTTTAATGTATTCTTTACAAGAAACATTAAAGAGAAAAATTGATTTGGTTATTACATCATCCCTACGGAATCCTTACTTCATTGAAAGCGTTGAAGAATCCAAGGTTTTAATTTATGACAAGGGAAATCAAGAAGTATTTGTTTGACATACACTCTTCAATTGAATCAATAAACAGTTTTATTGGAGTGAAAAAAGATTTTTTTGAATTTCAAAACAATACGCTTGTTAACCGTGCTGTTGAAAGAGAGTTGCAAATAATTGGTGAAGCGATAAACAAAATTATAAAGATAGATCAGTCAATATCAATTACCAATGCTCGGAAAATTGTTGATCTGCGAAATTTTATTATTCATTCCTATGACAAAGTTTCTGAGGAAATCATTTGGTCTATCATAATCAAAGACATACCGATTCTGGAGAAAGAAATTAACGCTGTATTACAAGACGATTTACCATAACATTGCGCTACCGCGAAAAACCGTGCTAATAAAATGATTATTTGCTTGGTTTTTTTATTTTAGGAAAAAACTATGATCAATTTTACCATTCGCCCTGTTCAAACCAAAGTAGATACAAAAAAATTCATAGACTTTATTTATAAACTCTATAACGACGATCCGAACTGGGTAGCTCCAATGAGAATGGATCGTGAAAAATTGATCGACAAAAAGAAAAATCCATTCTATACTCATTCTTCGATGGAATTATTTCTTGCAGAACGCAACGGTGAAGTCATCGGCAGAATCGGTGCCATCGTCAACGATAATCATAATAAAGAACACAACGATAAGGTGGGATTTTTTGGTTTCTTTGAATGTGTTAATGAACAGGAAGTTGCCAACGCACTGTTTGATGAAGCAAAAAAATATCTGCTGGCAAAAGGAATGAATGCGATGCGCGGTCCGGCAAATCCTTCAGTCAATGACGAATATGGATTGCTTGTTGATGGATTTGATTCACCGCCGACCGTGTTGATGACATACAATCCGCAATATTACGCAACGCTTATTGAAAATTACGGATTTAAAAAAGAAAAAGATTTGTATGCGTATTTTCTTTCGCAAGAGACTGTGTACACCGACAAATTTATTCGGACAAACGAAATTATAAAACAGCGGAGCAGTATTACCATTCGTGGGATCAACATGAAAGATTTTAAGAACGAAGTTGATCGGATCAAAAAAATGTATAACGAGGCGTGGCAGTATAATTGGGGAGCAGTAGCAATGACCAACGCAGAATTTGATGCGCTCGCCGCTGATCTGAAAACGATCATCGAACCGGAACTGATTGTTATTGCAGAATCAAAAGGAAGACCGATCGGCTTTGGTTTATCGCTTCCGGATATAAACGTTCCGTTGAAATATAATAGAAACGGTTCGTTGATTGGCGGTCTGTGGCATCTGTACACAAAAAAGAAACAAATAAATCTTGTGCGTGTTATCGTGCTTGGAGTTTTGCCGGAATATCAAAAATCCGGAGCGGCGGGCGTGTTGTTCTTTGAAACAGCGGTTCGCGCAAAAAAACTTGGCTATCAATACGGAGAAGCAAGCTGGATTCTGGAAGATAATGTTATGATGAATCGTGCCGCAGAAGCGATGCTGGGAAAGAGGTATAAAACATATAGGATATACCAAAAAGAAATGTAATTGTGAGAAGAATTCTTTCTGAAAATATTTTACAAGACGTCAGAACTTCGTCTCAAAAGAAATTTCTGTTTCTTCCACACGCTGTAAGGCAAATGGCAAGACCGGATAGAATGATTTCGACATCTGAAGTAAAACGGGCTGTTAGAAAAGGAGAAATTATTGAAGATTATCCCGAAGATTCAAGAGGGCATAGTTGCTTAATTTTTGGAATTGGATTCAAACAGAGAGTGATACACGTTGTATGTTCACCAAAAGAAGATTATCTTGCAGTAATAACTGCATATCTACCATCTGAAAAAGAATGGAAGAGTAATTTAAAGGAAAGAAAAAAATTATGAAATGCATTCAATGTCAAGGAACATTAAAGAAAGCGAGTGCTCCATTTCATATTGATAGAAAAGGGTATCATCTAGTAATGGACAAAGTGCCGGCGTTTGTTTGTGCACAATGCGGAGAGGTGTTTTTTGAAGATAGGGCAGTGGATTCTATTCAAAAAGTTCTCCGCTCGTTAGATTCTCAGTCGATGAGATTTGCACAGTCGGCATAAAAGAAACAAAATAAAATTATAACAATTACAATCAACACTATAGACTGAGGAATACAATGGCTGTTACACCTGTTGAAAAAATTTGGATGAACGGAAAATTAGTTAATTGGAATGATGCAAAAATTCATGTGCTATCGCATGTCATTCATTACGGCAGTTCGTGGTTCGAAGGCATCCGCTGCTACGAAACAAAAAAAGGATCTGCAATTTTCCGGCACAAGGAACATATTTCGCGATTGTTCGATTCTGCAAAATTATACCGCGCCGAAATTCCATACACGATCGATCAGCTGATGCAGGCAGATAAAGAGACGATCAAGGTCAATAAATTGAAATCATGTTACATTCGTCCAATTGCATATCGCGGTTACGGCGATGTTGGTGTGTATCCAATGGGTTGTCCGGTCGAGGTTACGATTGCAGTGTGGGAATGGGGAAAATATCTTGGTCCTGAAGCGCTTGAAAAAGGAATTGATGTTCGCTTTGCATCGTGGCAGCGCCCTGCGGGAAATACGTTTCCCACAATGGCAAAGGCAGGCGGAAATTATTTGAACTCGCAATTGATGAAAATGGAAGCGCGTGTTGATGGATATGAAGAGGGAATTGCGCTTGATACGAACGGACAAATTTCCGAAGGAAGCGGAGAAAATATTTTTGTGATCCGTAACGGAACAATTTATACGCCGCAATTTGTAAACGCAATTCTGCCCGGCATTACGCGTGCCACGGTAATTCAGTTAGCGAAAGATGCCGGATTCCCTGTGGTTGAAGGAAATCTTCCCCGCGAAATTGTGTACGTAGCGGACGAAGTATTCTTTACCGGAACCGCAGCGGAAATTTCGCCGATCAAATCCATTGACAGAATCACGATCGGAAGCGGAAAGCCGGGACCGATTACGCGAGAATTACAAAAACGATTCTTCGATGTTGTAGAAGGCGGAAACGATCCGCACGGCTGGTTAGATTTTATCGATTAAATATTTTTGGAAGGTCGGTGTTCACGCCGAACTTCCATGGAGAAACAATGGGAAAAGATTTTGCATTCAGAGATGTTTTCAAAGCAAAGATCAAACCGGCATCGGTAGAAGATATGCTTTCCAAAATTCCTGTCTTTGAAAAACTTGAAGTAAAAGAATTGCGTCAGGTTGCATCGATCGTTCACCGCCGTCAATATGCAAAAGGTGAATATGTGTTCTATCAAGGCGATCCCGGATTAGGAATGTATGTTGTAGAAAAAGGGAAAGTTGGG
>JANONI010000387.1:0-4768 GCA_031420755.1 Bacteroidota bacterium
AAATACGCTGAGCAGTTACAGAAAAAGTTAATTTACCAAAATGCTCTTCTATTACTTCTCTAACAATTTCTCTTGGAATGTCAATCAACCGTAATTGGTTATCAGTTCTTGCTCGAATAACCCCTCGTTCGTCAGGAGGGAAAGATTGATAGGCAAATGGTAAAGTTGTTTGGCTCATAACTATTTCTTTTTAAGTGTGATAATAGTTTCACGTAATTGATAAGTGCGAACTTGCCCCGAACGTCTGTGTCGTGCAAGTTCAATTTTTTCAATTTCCATCCCTAATTGGGCACCCATTTTTGCAAGCATCAAATCGGTTGGTAAATAAACATCTGCAATTAAACTATCACCGACAACAAGTACAAATCGCCCGTTACTTTCAATAGAAGGTATAACTTTTTTAAATACCTTATACATATCGTCAAAATATTTGTGAACAATGTTAGGCATATCCATTCTTCTATATTTACCACGGCTATTAATATTGTCTTGAATTTGATTAACAATAAGATTTAACCAAGGATCATTATACTTATCTGTTTCTTTTGCAAATTGTTTTGTTAACCCTTTTGATACATTATCGCAAACGACCATTTCATCTTTAATCGCTTTTGCCTCTACGTGACTATTGACAAAATCTAACCATGCCATTTCTATTTTATAGTTCATTACATAATCAAGACCATTCATATATGGCGGAGATGTTATTGCCATCGCATATTTTTTTGTATGATTGAATTCCATCGCATTTGCAAGATGAACTTCATATGGAACGTCAATCAGTTTTGAATTATGTAAATGAATAATATCTAAATCGTGTGCAATCTGTCCAACTTTAGCGTTTAAATTTTTTTGCGGCATATCATCGGTAACTTTTTTCTTTGAATCATATCCGAGACAAGGTGTCCTTTTTAAATTACTACAATCAACCAATATAGAAGACAACGCCAAACGCAAAAGGTCAACATAATTTACAGCCTGATTATCTATTAGAATGTTTGAAACATCTTCAAGTTGTTTAATTCCTCCTCTGATTCTTTCTAACTCGCGTAGAACTTTTGGCTTGAAATGATCAGCCGATTTTAAAAATTCCGGTGCTTTTTCAAATCGGTTTTTTATCATTGCGTTAGAAATCTCAAGCAACTTAATGCCGGATAAATTCCAACTATTTCCTTTACTGTTTGCGATAAATTGCAGAAGGGGATTTAGCTCCGTTCCTAGTGATGGAATCCCATTAAATTTTGATTGAACTAAGACCGTCCCAGAACCCGCAAAAGGATCTAATACCCAGTGCTTTCCACTTTGAAGATCGTATTCGTTTTGATATTGAGCGAATTGCCGTTGAACAAATGATGCTGAAAATCCCTGAATGTATGGAGTCCAACGATGAATAGGATTTTTTTCGTTTGGAGTGAATTGTATAGATTGTTTTTGTTCTTCTATTTCTTTCCCTAATTCATCCAAAAATGGGACCGAATCTGTAAGAGACGATCTATTGAGAACATTCTTTTGAATCATATGAGATATATGTTCTCTTATAGGTAGAGTATGCTTAGGGATGTAAAAAAGATAAGGTGCTACTTCCTTTGTTAATTTCGCCTTACTGCTTTTCTTGTTTTTATACGAAGTATGCTTCGCATATATAACTTTTTTCAGTTTTGTAGTTTTTGCATTCATATTTAATTTTTCTAATTTTTCATGAAAGATTTAACGTAACTCACGTTACGCAAAACATAAGTTTTTGCCTTACCATTCCCCTCTGCGGCGTTGGACCGTAGCGGTGGCGAGAGGGGGCAGGGGTGTGTTTGAATGCTCAATCGGTGATTCTCAATTCAATTATAGCATAATACTCAATTTTCTTACACACCCCTCTACGAGGTCGTAGACCTTTTTCCCCTCTCTCGTACACGCAATGCAACCACACAGAGGGGATTTGATTCTGTCTACGACTCGTAGAGCGTAATATCAGTTACTTAGTTCATCATTCCCTGCCCGCCGACAGGCAGGCTTTCACAACATCGGAAAAATTCTTCAATGTTTCATCTAATTTAGCAACATCTTTACCGCCGGCTGTTGCAAGATGCGGTTTGCCGCCGCCGCCGCCGTTTAATTGTTTAGCAACAACGCCAACAATTTTTCCTGCTTGAAGTTTTTTTGATGTAATCAGATCATCGCTGACAACACACACGAGTGCCACTTTTTCATCAATGATGGAGGCAAGAAGACCGACACCGCTGCCGAGTTTAGATCGAAGGGTATCGCCAAGCGATTTCAACGAATCCATATCGCTCGCAGAAATTTTTGAACTGACAATTTTGAATCCGTTAAGCGGCTGAGCGGATTCCACAAGTTGGTCAATGCTGCCGCTTGCAGATTGAACTGCTGCTTTTGTTTTTTCTTTTTCAATGATCTTTTTCTTATCGCTCAATTCTAAAATATAATTTTCCATTGATTGAAATCGTTGAAGCTGATCAGCAAATTCTTTTCTCAACTCGTCGGCAACAATATTGTTCGGAATTTCAGGAATATCTTCAAACTTGCGCAACTCGGTATCAAGCCCGAGAGATTCTTCGTTCGTGAAAGGAGAAGAAGCACCAAGCGTATTATGCATCGCTTGAATTTCATCAATTATATCGTACGCATACTCAATACGCTGGCGATATGTTTTATTCTGTAGTTTTAGATATTCAACAGCATAATCGTAGGTCAACGCTTCAACGCGGCGCACTCCGCTTGCGCTGCTTGCTTCGGTTCGTATCTTGAAAAAACCAATCTCGCCGGTATTCTCCACATGCGTACCGCCGCAAAATTCTTTACTGAACTCTCCGAATTGAACAACATTCACGCGATCTCCGTACTTATCACCGAAGAACATCATTGCGCCCATTTTTTTTGCATCGTCAAATGGAATGTCGCGGTGATGTTGCAGTATGATATTCTCTTTGATCTTTTCGTTCACAATATTTTCAACCTCAGATAACTCTTGTTCGTTCATCTTCGCGAAATGAGCGAAGTCAAATCGTAAATGTTCCGGAGAGACAAGTGATCCTGCCTGATGTACGTGAGTTCCTAAAATTTGACGCAAGGCGGCGTGCATTAAATGCGTTGCAGTATGGTTTCGCATAATCGCAAGTCGTCGTTGTTTGTCAACGCGCGCTGATACAGACTTCCCGGATAAATTTACAGGAAGATTTTCAGACAAATGAATAAAAATTCCATTCTTTTTGATTGTATCTTTTATGAAATAATCTTTTCCTTCTATTTCAATAAAACCAATATCGCCAACTTGTCCGCCGCTTTCAGCATAGAATGGTGTTTTATCTAACAGTAGCCATTCAGAACTTCCGGTTTGAATAGTAGCATTACTTGTTAAATCATAACCATAGCCAACAAATTCTGTCTTATCATATTCACTTAATCCTTCTATCGCCAATGAATGTTCAGAACCAAGATTAAATGAAACGATTCCTCTTGCATCACGCGACCGTTCTTTTTGCGTTTCCATTAATTGACTGAACGCTGCAGCATCAACGGTCAGTGATCGTTCGGAACATAACAACTGAGTGAGATCGAGTGGAAAGCCAAACGTATCATATAATTTGAATGCCGCTTCGCCGGGGAATACGGTGGACTGTTTCAACTCAATGATGGTTTGTTCAAAAATTTCTAATCCGCGATCAAGCGTTTGATTGAAACTTTCTTCTTCGCTTTTGATAACACGTTCAATGTGTGCTTGTTGATCTTTGATCTCCGGAAACACATCGCTCATTGTATCGACCAATGTTTGAACCAATTGATACATGAACGGTTCGCGCAGTTCAAGTTTTCGTCCCCACCGCGATGCACGACGAAGAATCCTGCGAAGAACATACCCGCGTCCTTCATTTGAAGGTGTAGCACCGTCACCGATTGCGAATGTCAGCGCGCGAATATGGTCTGCAATAACACGCATTGCAACATCAGTTTCCGAATGACGTGCTTTGTATTCAATTTTTGAAATTTCCGATATTTTGGAAATGAGCGGAGTAAAGACATCGCTGTCATAATTCGACGGAAAATTTTTGAAGTTCGACTTCATCGATTCCATCACTGCGCAGACGCGTTCAAATCCCATTCCCGTATCCACATGCTTTGCGGGAAGTTCTGTGAGCGATCCATCAGCATTCCGATTGTATTGAATGAACACGAGGTTCCAAATTTCAATCAGTTCGGGATTTCCTGCATTTACCAATGCGGCAGGAGCGTTTCCATCGCGTGTTAAGTCTATATGAATTTCGGAACAGGGACCGCACGGACCGGTATCGCCCATTTCCCAAAAATTTTCTTTTTCACCAAAACGCAAAATGTGAGACGGATCGATATACTGTTGCCAAATCT
The DNA here is from genome assembly GCA_031420755.1 of Bacteroidota bacterium. Lineage (GTDB taxonomy): Bacteria > Bacteroidota > Ignavibacteria > UBA10030 > UBA8401 > UBA8401. Next base: position 4,378 of record JANONI010000387.1, read on the forward strand.
TCGCAGCTTCATCATCCGCTTTATAGACTGAAACCCACAAACGCTCTTTCGGCATTTTCCATCGCTCGGTCAATAATTCCCACGCCCACGCGATTGCTTCTTTTTTATAATAATCACCGAAAGACCAATTGCCGAGCATCTCGAACAATGTGTGGTGATAGGTATCGCGCCCGACCTCTTCAAGATCATTATGCTTTCCGCTGACGCGGATACATTTTTGTGTGTCCGCTGCGCGTGTATAATCTCGTTTTCCCGTTCCAAGAAAAATTTCTTTGAACTGATTCATTCCTGCATTCGTAAAAAGCAATGTCGGATCGCCGTGAGGAATAACCGGCGCGCTGGGAACAATGGTATGCTGCTTTGATTTGAAAAAATCTAAAAATGATTGTCG
>JANONI010000388.1:0-2521 GCA_031420755.1 Bacteroidota bacterium
GCTTCTATGATAATATCGCACGTATCAAGATCGTTCAGGTTCGTCCGTTTTTTAATTCGTGTTAACGCCTGCTTCATATCGTCATCGGAAATTTTATTCTTATCGACGCTTCGTTTCATCTCAAAATTGATCCGCTCAACGCTGCGGCGGATCACTTCTTCATTGATATCATAGAGAGAAACGGTACACTTATTCAATGCTGCAATGTGAGCGATACCCGCACCCATTGTTCCCGCACCGACAATTCCAATTGAGATAGCCATTTTTAATAATGATGAATGATAAATGAGTAACGATGGATTGCAAAATGAAATTACAGAATGATTGGTGGAAAACCAAAGAGAAAGTGCGAAGATAAAGACTTCCGAAGTTTTGAGATTTCGGAAGTCTCCAAAAACGGGATCAATACAAAAACATTGGCTTCCCTAAAACATTAAACACGCGCGGACGATAATTCTCGGTGTCGTATAATTCCTGCACGTCAACTCGTTTCGTTCCATCCAAAATTGATTTGAGCGGAATAGTTGTATATTTTCCGTCGCGCAGTGCCACCATTCTTCCGGTATGTTTTTTCAACACGAGATCTGTTGCAAGATTAGCGTAACACATTGCCACCATTCTATCGAGTGCGTCTGGTTCGCCGCTTCGCATTAAGTACGCAACTTGCTGATTAATAATGTGTGCGCCGGTAATTTTTTGAATTGCCTCTCCTGTAATTTGTCCGATTCCGCCAAGTTTTTTATGTCCGTATGCGTCTGCTTGTCCGTACTCAACAACTTTTCCGCCGACCATTTGTGCGCCTTCGGAAATTGTCATGATCGCATATCCGCTCGGATTCATCTGTTTATCTTCCATCAATAATGCGGCGAGCCGTTCAGGATCGAAGTGAACTTCAGAAATAACAGCTCGGTCAACCCCCGCAAGATATGCGGAGATGAGGGAAGTTTCGCCTGAATTTCTTCCGAACAATTCTACTACTGCAATACGTTCATGCGAACCGGCCGATGTGCGAAGATTTGTGATGAACTCTACGCTGCGTGTTACAGCGGTTGAAAAACCGATACAGTAATCTGTTCCATACACGTCATTATCCATCGTTTTTGGAATTGAAACGACCGGAAATTTTTCTCCATGCAAACGAACCGCGTAACTTTGCGTGTCATCTCCGCCGATCGTGATAAGAACATCTATTTTAAGATACTCTAGTACTTTAAGTACGTGTGGTGTAAAATCACTGATTGGATCTCCTTCGTGCGGTGGATGCTTTTGGTCTTGCAGGAATTTTGGAATATCAGACCATTTAACTTTCTGTGGATTTGTTCTGGACGTGTGAAGGAATGTGCCACCGGAACGCCCGATGGTACGTGTGTTATGTTTGGTTAATGGAATAATCCAATTTTTCTGATCCTCGATATCGTCAATATTAAAGTTGAGCAATCCGCCCCAGCCGCGACGAATGCCGTACACTTCAGCACCATCGTTTTCTGCATGATAAACAACTTCTTTAATACAGGGATTTAATCCGGGAACGTCTCCGCCTCCGGTAAGGATTCCGATACGCATAGTGATACCTTTCGTTGAATACAGAGATTTTTATCTGAATGAAAATGATACGCTGTACAAGTGTGGAAAATATGCAAAGAGTGTACCATTGAAAAATTTAAAAATGTTAAACGAATGTGAATTAGAAATTATCAATCTCGCAAAACCGTAAAAAAATTTCGGAAATTCAAAAAAGCGGTTGAATTATTTCCCTTCAAACTTCGGCACACGTTTTTCGATGAATGCCGCAACACCTTCTTTGTGATCGTACGATTGTGATGCGATCTCCTGCATCATTGCCTCATACGCGAGCAGTTCATCAAACGACATCGTCAGTGATTTGTTGAGCGTTCGTTTAATAATGCCGATTGCTTTGGTTGCTCCGCTCGCTAACTTGTTTGCAAGTTCGTATGTCACTTTTTCCAATTCTGAATGAGGTACAACATGATTTACAAGCCCAACTTCTTTCGCTTCAGCGGCATCAATATCTTTTCCCGTTGCTGCAAACTCGAAAGCTTTTGCAGTCCCAACAAGCCGCGGAAGAAACCAGTGCGAACCCGAATCCGCAACTAAACCGATTCGAACGAACGCTTGAATGAGTTTTGCTTTGTCGGACATGAGGCGCATATCGCACGCAAGCGCAAAACTGAAGCCGGCACCGGCGGCAACACCGTTAATCATTCCAATAATCGGTTTTTCCATCGCTCGCATTTGTTTGATGATGGGATTGTATCCTTTTTCCAGCATTTCCTTCATCGAACTTTTGGCTTCCTGATATTCTTTCAGGTCTTGTCCCGAGCAAAATGCTTTTTCTCCCGCGCCGCGCAAGACAATGCAGCGAACTGCAGAATCTTTCTCAGCTTTTCTAAATGCGTCGAGCAATTCTATTTTCATCTGTTCATTTACCGCATTGTAACTTTCCGGGCGATTGAATGAAATGGTAAGTACATTTTCTATAATTGAGTAGAGGACTGTTTGG
>JANONI010000389.1:0-11670 GCA_031420755.1 Bacteroidota bacterium
GCTGTTGTTCCCGATCCGACAGCAGAGCAGCTTGCTGATATCGCATTATCTACTGCTGAGAATCATGCAAAACTTACGGGAGAAGAATCGCGTGTTGCAATGCTTTCATTCTCAACAAAAGGAAGCGCAAATCATCCGCACGTTGATAAAGTTGTGAAGGCGACACAATTAGCGCAGAAGAAAAATCCGTCACTTAAACTCGATGGCGAAATGCAGCTTGATGCGGCGATCGTTCCAAAAGTCGGCGCATCAAAAGCTCCATGGAGTAATGTTGCAGGAACTGCAAATGTTTTAGTCTTCCCGGATCTCGATGCTGGAAACATTGGTTACAAACTTGCTCAGCGTCTTGGCGGCGCAGAAGCGATCGGTCCAATCGTTCAAGGATTAAAAAAACCGGCGTTCGATCTTTCGCGCGGATGTTCAGTGGAAGATATTGTGAACACAACGGCGATCAATGTGTTGATTGGAGCGGTTTGATTCTAATTTTTTATAGAGACATTTTTCAGATGTTTCGGATAATTTTATTTCTTTATAAGTTTTATAGCCACGATATACCTGTTATCTCAATAACTATTTTCTTGAGATTTTAGTCTACGACCCGTAGGGAGATGCCCAATAAGGATTACCAAATGAAACGATTATGTGTCTTCGCCGTTCTTTCTCTGCTATTGCTCTCTCATTGTTCGGCACAAAAATCACAATCCCCAGTGCACATGACACCGATTGTTGATCTTGCGTTGCAGGTACAGAAAGTAATTGTTCCGGAAAAATTCAAGGGAAAAATTTCGGAGAATCTTTCGCTTTCAATTCCTGAAGGATACGAGGTAAAAGTATTTTATGTCGGCGGACTTTCGAAACCGAGATTCTTTGCGTGGAGTCTGGACAGTATTCTTCACATTGCAGATAAAAACGCTGGTACGATCATTGCGCTTCCCGACAAAAATTTTGACGGTGTAGCCGATACGGCAATTGTTGTTGCATCGGGATTTTCTAAATCGCACGATATGAAATTTTATAACGGTGCGTTGTATGTTGCTGAAGAAACGAAAGTGACGAAATGTATCGATGCAAATGGCGACGGTATTTACGAAACGAAATCCACTTTTATTACTATGGTTACCGGCGGACAACGAGGCGGTGGAGGACATGATACTCGAACAATTGTTTTCGATGCCGTAAAGAAAAAAATGTACCTCTCAATCGGTTCACTTTGCAATGTTTGTCGTGAAGAAAACCGCGCGATTATTGAACAGTGGAATGACGATGGCACAGGACGAAGAGTATTCGCCACCGGATGCCGTAATGCTGTTGGTATGATATTGCACAACGGAAAATTATGGGCGACAAATAACGGATTCGATTGGCAGGGAGATGATATTCCGCCTGAGTGGATTGACATTGTTCGGGACGGAGGATTTTACGGATATCCGTACGCGTATGCACATGGTGTATGGGTTGATTTTACTGTGAACAGCGATTATCGGAATCTGCTTCCGTTGAATGCCGATGATAGTATAAAAGTGCGGTCGATGAAACAACCCGCAGCATTAGTTCAGGCGCATAGCGCGCCGATGGCAATCGAATTTTCGAATGGATCATTTCAACCACATTTTCGTAACGGTGCTTTTGTTGCCTTTCGCGGATCGTGGAACAGATCGACTCCGACTGGATTCAAGATCGTTTATCTTGATTTTGACGGTGAGAATGATTCAACGGCAAATTATGTTGCCGATTTTGTTCGAGGATTTCTCGTTGATTCTGTCTCAAAAAAAGTATGGGGAAGACCTGTAGGGCTTGAGACTGATACGCGAGGTAATCTCTATATCAGTTCTGATGATATTACGGAATGTATTCTCATCGTTTCTCCGATCAACAACGAAAAGAAATAAATATTTTATTTACTCAGCGTATTTTTTAAACTTAAATTTGGTTTGAAATACAGAGCAAAATCATAGCCACAGATTCACAGATTAAATTTTTAAAAACTTATCTGTGAAAATCTGTGTAATCTGTGGCATCGTTTTTTCTTTGCTGAGTAATTACTAAATATTTTATTGTGTCTATGGTATGATATTTTTTTAAGGAAACAATGAAACAGTTGTTTGCTTTTTTTGATCTTGCTCCCAATATTCTCGTCGGGAACAAGATCAAAAATTCTGATGAATTATTTATACCGTCTGAACTTCCGCTGATGAAAGATCATAAATATCTATTCCCTCGTGTACAATCTCATCGTCTAACGCCAGCCGAATATCTTCGATCAGATCATCATAATGTTCAACACCGATAGAGAGACGAATCAGTTTGTCGCTGATGCCGAGTATCTTCTTTTCTTCATCATCAACATCACAATGCGTCATTGTTGCGGGATGTTCGATGAGACTTTCCGTGCTTCCTAAACTGACAGCGAGACGGATCAATTTCAGTTTATTCAGAAAGTGAAATGCTTCCGCTTCGCCTCCTTTAATGTCGAACGAAATCATAGCGCCGCCCGAAAGACATTGTTTCTTAAAAATATTGTATTGCACAGGATTCGATTCATTTAAGAACCCAAGGTAGTACACTTTTTCAATTTTCGGATGCTGGATTAAAAATTCAGAAACCTTGCGAGCGTTGCGTGCCTGCGTGTCCATTCTTGGTTTTAATGTTTCAAGACTTCGAAGTAACAGCCATCCGGTCCACGGTCCGGCCATGTTTCCTAAAAATGTGCGGAGCGTCTTAACGCGTTTAATCAATGTTTTATTTCCAAGAACGGCACCGGCTATGACATCACTATGTCCGCCAATATATTTTGTTGCTGAATACAGAACAAGATCGGCACCGAATTTTAACGGATGCTGCCAGAGAGGACCAAAATATGTGTTATCCACAGCAACGAAAATTTCTTTTTCAGAAGATGAGAAGTGATTAGCAACGGTTTTGCAATCTTCGATATCGATTAAATCGTTTGTTGGATTCGCCGGAGTTTCGATGTACACCAGAGCAAGCTTATCCGCCTTGCCCGTTTTTTTTACAATGTCAATTATTTCTTCTTTTGTTTGCCCGGTTCTAAAGTAAACACCATGGATTCCGAATTTCGCCAACACATGTTTTATAAAATGTTCCGTTCCGCCATACAATGGAAGCGAGTACAATAACAAATCTCCCGGTTTTAGAAATTCCAAAAATATTGTTGAGATGGCGGACATTCCGCTTTCGAATACCGCGCAATCCTCCGCTTCATCCCACAGCGTAAGCCGGTTTTCTAAAATTTCAAGGTCGGGATTATTCAATCGACTGTAGATGAGACCAAGTTTTTCGTTCGAGCGTTGTTCACGTTTGCCGTACGCAACTTCAAAAAATGCTTTTCCATCTTCTGCCGATTTAAAAACAAATGTGGATGTTTGAAAGATTGGACATTTGATCGCGCCTTCAGACCATTCGGGGTTGTAGCCGTATGACATCATCAGGCTTTCGGGGTGCATCGATTTATTTTCCATAATACATTTCCATTGGTATGTACCGTAGGGTGGGAGAAACGTGAATTATTCATAAGCAAAGTACCTCAGAATGAGGAGTGAAGCAAGACGGAAAAGTTGTTTTTACTGTGATAAAAGAGCAATTTATCCGAATATTACTATAAGAGACATCTGAAAAATTCAAACGAATTTTATATCCGCAACCATCGAACTTGTGTCAAAAGTCAAATTTTGCGAAACACATCCCCGAAATCTTTAAGATTTCGGAGATGTTAACGCTGAAAAAATAGTTTTGACACAGTCTCCATCCCTTCGGGAATGGTTGTGAAAATGTGTACTCTGAGGTATTTCCACCCACGCTAAAAGCGTGCGAATACATTTTTCAGAGGTCTTAAAGGAATGACTTTGTCAAAGGTCTGTCCTACTTGATGGGATTGAAAAGAAAGTGTCGATATTTTTTGATGAGCTAATTGTATAAAAATTATTTTCACGATCATCCTTAACAGAAATATGTTGAATAATGATTGTTATTCGTAAGGGTAAGCGCACAGTGATGTATGGTTGGGGTCAATAAAAACTCGATCCCTAAGTTGCTTTCGTTCATAAATTGCTTTACTTTAACACAATGATAGCCGCCTCCTATAACGATGGAAGATTTTCAGGATACATTTATCATAGTATCTTCACCGCAGCGCGGGAGAAACTACAAATTCATTTTATCACTAAACTGTTTCAACGATGACGATCAAAAAAGATGACTCCGAAATGAAACGAGTTCTTGTTGTTGAAGACAACAAGGATATTGCATTGTTGGTGGAAAAACGTCTTTCAAAGCAATTTAATGTTAATGTTGCTGTGAATGGAGAAGAAGCCACCAATATGATCAACGAAAATCCTTATGAACTGATCGTTCTGGATCTTTCACTTCCAAAGAAATCCGGTTTTGATGTGTTGAAGGATATGCGTAAAAAATCCGCGTACCCTCCGGTGCTGATTCTTTCCGGCATGAATGCGGTAGAAGATAAAGTAAAAGGATTAAAACTTGGTGCCGATGATTATCTTGCAAAACCGTTCGATGTAAAAGAACTTATTGCGCGCATCGATGCGTTGCTGCGGCGCGTTCCGTCGGCTCAGGAGATTGTAAAAATTTCTGCCGCCGATCTTGAAATGGATCTTGTTGCGCGTAAAGTGGTTCGCGCAGGAAGCGAAGTGATGCTAAGCCCGCGGGAATTTTCACTGCTGGAATATTTGATCCGCAACAAGAATAAGATTGTTACCCGCAAACAGATCGCGGAAGATGTGTGGGGACATAAGTTCGACGCCGGCACAAATTTTGTCGATGTCTATATTAATTATCTCCGAAAATCTGTTGATAAGGATTTTCCGGTAAAATTGATCACCACAGTGTACGGACAAGGTTTTGTGCTGAAGGATGAATAGCCATCGCAGAGACTGTGTCAACAATAACTTCCGCCGTTCACAAAAAAATCTTCCGTTGGTACACATCCCATCAGCGTAGTTTTCCGTGGAGAACTACACGCAATCCGTACCGCATTCTTCTTTCAGAGATAATGGCTCAGCAAACGCAGGTGAGCAGAGTTGTTGAGTATTACCACCGATGGCTCAAAAAATTTCCAACTTTTTCCGTTCTGGCAAAATCTTCACCGTCCACTGTGCTGCGTGAATGGTCCGGACTTGGATATAACAACCGCGCACTCCGATTTCATCAATTAGCGAAACTGGTTTCTTCAACGTATCATTCCCGACTTCCGCAATCTCCGGATGAGCTGCTGCTGCTTCCCGGAATCGGCAAATACACCGCTCACGCAATTGCATGTTTTGCATTCAACGCGCACGTTCCTGTTGTTGATGTGAATATCAGGCGGATACTAACGCGATATTCAAAAAAAATTTCATCCGCATCGCAGACGATGAACGATAATGATGCATGGAAAATTGCAGAAGAAGTTCTTCCCAAAAAAAATGCGTACGGCTGGAACCAAGCATTAATGGATCTTGGCGGAATGGTTTGTACCGCTCGAAATCCACGCTGTGTTGAATGTCCGATCAATACAAGTTGCGCATCGGCATTCAGCAAAATATTCCTGCAAAAATATATTATCAAAAAGAAAGATGAACCGTCGCGGAAAGGAATTCCGCGCAGAATATATCGCGGGAAAATTTTGAAGCTGCTTCATGTTCATTCCCTTTCCGTTGAAGAAATTGCTGATTCGCTGTGGGATAGTTTTAGTGCAAAAGATATTATGTGGTTGAGCGGAGTGTTGGATGTAATGGTGAAGAATGGATTGTTGATAGTGAGTAAGAAGAAATATTCGATAATTAATTGACACTACTCAAGAAGCAAAGATTCGCCACAAAAACACTAAAGCACAAAGATTTTGTAAAAAAATATTTTCGTGCCTATGGCTCGTAGAGAAGATTTTGTGTTTTCGTGCATTCGTGGCAAGGTTCTTTTGTGCGAACAGTATACCTTTAATGATTAACGACAACAATGAAACACTATCGTCATCTCGAAGAATTATATTCAGGGTTCAAGAAAAAACGAGGAGCAATCCGCCGTCGTTTACGGGATTATCGTGGCGTTGACGAGAATACATATTTTTACGAACTGCTCTATTGTTTAATGACACCGCAATCCAGCGCGGTGAATGCGGCAAAGGCACAAAGAAATTTTGAACTGCATAATTTTCAATTCACTAATATAGACCCTGAACCGCTGCTCTATCAAAAAGATTATTATATTCGATTCCACAAATCGAAAGCAAAATGGATAACGGAAATGAAATTGAATTATCCCTCTATTCTTGAAACAACTGTCGGCTCTCTTTCAGCAATTGAAAAACGGGAATGGTTTGTAAAGAATGTTCGAGGATTGAGTTATAAAGAAGCGACACATTTCTTACGAAACATTGGTAAGAACGAAGGATTAACGATATTAGACAGGCATATTCTGAAAAATCTGCTCTATTATAAAGTCATTGCATCAATGCCGAAAACGCTGACAAAAAAGAACTACATGATGATAGAAAAGAAATTCCAACAGTTTGCCGATGACATTAGCATTTCGGTTGATGAACTTGATCTGCTTTTTTGGAGCAATGAGGCGGGCGAAATTTTGAAATAGAACATAAATCAACGTACATTAAGAGAAAAACTATGGCACAACAAAACTCATTCGATATCGTCTCCGAAGTGGACATGCAGGAAGTTGACAACGCACTCAATCAGACACGGAAAGAGATACTTACCCGATACGATTTCAAAGATTCCAAAACAACGGTGGATTTTGCGGAGAAAGAAAAAGAGATCACCATCTCAACGGATGACGATTTCCGCTTAAAAGCGGTCATCGACATTCTTCAAAACAAATTCATCAAGCGCGGCATAGCGATTAAAACATTGAAATATGGTACCGTTGAAACTGCTGCGGGCTCAACGGTGCGGCAGAAAATTACGTTGATTGTCGGGATCGATAAAGAGAATGCAAAAAAACTGGTTCAGATCATTAAGGAAACAAAATTAAAAGTGCAGGCACAGATCAACGAAGATCAAGTGCGCGTTACGGGAAAAGACAGGGACGATCTTCAAACGATTATCGCAAAATTGAAAAGCATCGATTTTCCTCTTCCATTACAATTCAACAATTACCGCTGATGAAAATCCTCATGGATTTAAAATATGTTCTTGTGGTGCTTGCAGTGTTTCTGTCGTTCAACAGCCAATTACACGCACAGCGACAACTAACAACACTTCGCCTTGTTTCGTCCAAACAATCGGCAGAGATCCGTTCATTTCAGGAAAACCAGATCGACTATGTTTCAATTTCAGAGCTGGCGCAATTTCTACAACTGCAATATTTTGAGAATGCGATATTACAGAAAGTGGAACTCAGACTTCGGAAAGCGGTTTTGAAATTTTCTGCCGAGAACGCATTTGTGGTTGAAACAAATCTTGAAACAAAAAAATATAAAGTGTATCAACTGTCGCACGCTGTGCTTATGGAGCAGGGAATATATTTTGCGCCAGCAACAGAGATCGTTCAATTGATTAAAATGCTGGGTGATTCTCTGTTGATGCTCGAAGAAGATAAATCATTGAAAACAACAACTACTCCAATTCCTTCTTCTGTCCCAATGGTAACAGGATTCACCGTTGACGAAAAAACGAACGGAACACTGTTCCGAATTCATCTCTCGGAAAAAATACGCGACTTCAGTCGTTCAAAACAAAATGGTGAGTGGATCTATGTTACAATGATGGGAGCACAATGTGATTCGGTAAAAATTGATACCTCTTTTGCACAAGGGATTGTTCGGCGGGTGCTGCCGATACTATCTGAAACATCGCTTCAACTCTCTCTGCACATTCGCGGAACAGTGGAGCAATCCGAGATCGTTCAGGATCAATCGAGCAATGATATTCTGCTGACATTGATCCCGCAGATTGCTGTGGAAAAAAAAGCATTAATTGATTCCGCCGCCATTCGCAGGCAGCAAGCAGAAACAAAACGAAAAGCAGTCGATGTTTCCATAGAGAAACAAAAGAAGAAATGGAAATTGGATGTTGTTGTGCTCGATGCCGGTCATGGCGGACATGATCCCGGTGCAATCGGTATTATTGGAACGCGCGAAAAAGATATTACGCTCGGCATCTCGTTGAAACTCGGCGAAATGATCCAGAAAGAAATGCCCGATGTAAAAGTTATTTATACGCGAAAGACGGATCGGTTTGTTGAACTGTATCGCCGCGGACAAATTGCCAACGAGAACGAAGGAAAATTGTTTATCAGTATTCATGCCAATTCAACGGAACGAAAACCCTCGTCTGCCAACGGATTTGAGATTTATCTTCTTCGTCCCGGAAAAACGGAAGATGCGATTCGAATTGCCGAAAAAGAAAATGCTGTTGTGAAGTTGGAAAAAGATTACGAGGACCGCTATCAGGAATTGACCGAAGAGAATTTTATCATTCTCACAATGGCGCAAAGTTCGTACGTAAAACAAAGCGAACGGTTTGCAGAAATGCTTGAAGAAACGATGAGTGCGCAGATGGAAGGACAGCGTCAGCCGGTGAAGCAGGCCGGATTCTATGTGCTTGTCGGTGCGTCAATGCCGAATGTGCTGGTGGAATCGGGATATCTCTCTAACGTAAAGGACGAACGATTTCTGCGAAGCCCCGAGGGACAAAAAAAGATTGCTGCCGCAATTCTTAACGCGTTGAAAGGATATAAAAAAGAATACGAAGGTGATTTTTAATGAAACGAAAAAAAGTTTCCTTGGCGACACGCGCAATACATGGAAAAAAACTCTATCCGTATAAAGGAGCTGTTACCACTCCAATCTATCAAACTTCCACCTATCGTTTTGAGAATTCGAACGATGCGGTCAGATATTCGCAGGGCGATTCGAGCGTGTATGTCTATTCGCGGTATCACAATCCGTCCGTAGAAGATGTTGAAGAAAAACTTGCCGAGATGAACGACGCGGAAACTTCCGCATTATTTTCTTCGGGAATGGCGGCGATCTCGACAGCAATTTTATCCATTGTAAAATCGGGAGACGAGATCATCAGCACACCGGCGTTATACGGCGGAACGTACCGGTTCTTTCGCGATGTGCTTCCTCAGTTCAATGTTGTGGTAAAATATGTTTCGGCAGATTCGCTTTCAGATATTTCGAAACTTGTTTCTTCTAAAACAAAATTATTCTTTTGTGAATCGCCGACCAATCCGACCGTTGGGATCGTTGATCTGTATAAAGCGATTGCTGAAGTGAAGAAAGCGGAGAAAAAGAGTGGTGCGAAGATCGTAACGATGATCGACAATACATTCGCATCGTGCCTGCATCAATCTCCGTTCACTATCGGATTCGATCTGATTGTGGAAAGCGCAACAAAATATATTGGCGGACACAGCGATGTTCTTGCCGGCGCTGTTATTGGAAATAAACAAAGTATCAAACGTGTTCGGAATGTGGCAAAATATCTCGGCGGCTGCGCCGATCCGTTCGCAGCATTTTTACTCTCGCGTAGCTTAAAGACATTTGAACTGCGCGTTCAACGCCAAACGGAAAATGCAATGAAACTGGCGAAGACCTTCGAAAAAAATTCCAACGTTCTGCGCGTATTCTATCCCGGATTAAAATCGCATCCCCAACATTCCATTGCAAAAAAACAGATGAGCGGATTTGGTGCGATGGTACTGATTGAAGTAAAAGGTGGAGTGAAAGGTGCTGCGAGAGTATGCGACTCGCTGAATGTTGCGGTGAACGCAATGTCGCTTGGCGGAGTGGAAACATTGGTAAGTATTCCTGTTTATTCATCGCATGTGAATATGAGCAACGCAGAATTGAAACAGCACGGAGTTACTCCCGGAATGATCCGCATCTCTGTCGGCGTGGAAGGTGTTGATGATCTTATTGCGGATTTTGAGCAGGCGTTGAAGAAAATTTAAGGAATTATTTTTTTAGATAAAACTACTCATACCATCCAATGACTCTTCAACAATACGTTGATAATATTAACACTCGCTTCAAAACGGGAATTAGCACAGAACACAGTTATCGCGGTGATTTGCAAAATCTGTTAGAAGCATTAGCGCCAAAAGTTTTAGTTACCAACGAACCAGCGCGCGTGGCGTGCGGCGCACCAGATTACATTCTTACCAAAAAGAATATTCCAATCGGATATATTGAAGCGAAAGATATTGGCGTTGATGTACACGATAAGAATTATAAAGAACAATTTGATCGGTACCGCGCTTCGTTAAACAATCTCATCATCACCGATTATTTAGATTTCCATCTTTATATAGACGGGAAGTTTGTTACTTCCGTTCGAATTGCGGAAGCGCAGAACAAAAAAATTGTTTCGCTGCAAAAAAACTTTGCGGAATTTGAAAACCTGATAAAGAATTTCTGCGCCTACGAAGGTCAAACGATCAAGAGTTCCAAGAAACTTGCAGAAATGATGGCAGGGAAAGCCCGTTTGCTTTCCGGTGTGATTGAAAAAGCATTAGAAAGCGACGAAGAAAATCAGGAAAACAGTTCTCTGAAAGAACAACTGAAAGCATTTCAGCAGATTCTTATTCACGATATAACGGCGAAAGAATTTTCAGACATTTACGCACAAACCGTTGCATACGGAATGTTCGCCGCTCGCTCGCACGATCCAATTTTAGAATCGTTTAGTAGACAAGAAGCGGCTGAACTGATACCGAAAACAAATCCATTCTTACGAAAATTGTTCCAATACATTGCAGGGTACGATCTTGACAGCCGTATTGTTTGGATTGTTGACGGATTAGCAGATTTGTTCCGCGCAACCGATGTTGCGGCACTGCTGAAAAATTTCGGAAAGACAACCCAAACACAAGACCCCATCATTCACTTTTACGAAACATTCCTTGCCGAATACGACCCGAAATTACGAAAAGCGCGCGGCGTGTGGTACACACCCGAACCCGTTGTCAATTTTATTGTCCGTGCGGTAGATGATATTCTTAAAAAGGAATTTGGTTTGCCACAAGGTTTGGCAGATAATTCCAAAACAAAAATAAAAATTGATGTGCAGGGAAAAAAGATAGAGCAGGAGGTTCACAAAGTACAGATACTTGATCCTGCAACGGGCACCGGAACATTTTTGGCGGAAGTGGTGAAACAAATTTACAAGAAGTTTAACGGACAAAAAGGGACGTGGAATAAATATGTAGAACACCATTTAATACCACGCCTGAACGGTTTTGAACTGCTGATGGCAAGTTACGCAATGGCGCATTTAAAGCTCGATCTTCTTTTTACTGAGACCGGCTACAAACCGACCATTAACCAGCGTTTTAGAATTTACCTTACCAATAGTTTGGAAGAACACCACCCCGAAACAGGAACGATCTTTGCCAATTGGTTAAGCGATGAAGCAAACGAAGCAAACCAGATAAAACGGGATACGCCGGTAATGGTTGTTCTTGGCAATCCTCCGTACTCCGTAAGCAGCAGTAATAAAAGCGAATGGATTGAGAATTTAGTTGCAGATTACAAAAAGGATTTGAACGAAAGAAATATACAACCGCTTTCCGATGATTATATAAAGTTTATCCGATTTGGAGAACATTTTATTGATAAGAACGGGGAAGGAATTTTAGCGTACATTTCTAACAATAGTTTTATTGATGGGTTGATACATCGTCAAATGCGAA